>JANWLR010000083.1 GCA_025450755.1 Sphingomicrobium sp.
CGCGATGCCCGGCGATCCGACCCGGGACGTGTCCGCCGCCGAGCATGTGAATTTCGTCATGAAGGGCGGCCAGGTCTTTAGAAACCAATGACGATGGACATTGAGCGGAGGACATTCCTCGGCAGCGGCGTAGCGCTGCTTGCAACGACTGGCGCCCAGGGCCAGTCGGGACCCAGCCCCTATACGGGCGAACCTTATTTTCCGCCGACGGAGCGCTTCCCGCTCTGGCCCGGCAAGCCGCCGGGCGCTCCGGCCAAGCCGATCGTCCCCAACTGGACGATGAATAATCCGCCGCCGAATCAGGAACTCTGGATCCGTGGCGTCCCCTTCCCGGAAGTGCACGTTTATCGACCCGCCCGGCCAGACGGCTCGTCGCTGCTCGTGATTCCGGGTGGCGGGTACGAGTTCCTGTCGGTGCAGAATGAGGGTCTCGACCCGGTTGAGCGCTTCAATTCCGAGCGCACCACCTGTTTCATGCTGACCTATCGCCTGCCGGTCGAGGGCTGGAGCAACCGCGCGGTCGTGCCGCTGCAGGATGCACAGCGGGCGATTCGCCTGATCCGCTCGCGGGCTGCCGATTTCCACATCGATCCGACGCGGCTGGGCGCGCTGGGCTTTTCGGCGGGCGGCCATCTTGCCGCCGATCTCGCCGTTTCCCATGGTGAGCAGATCTACCCGCCCGTCGATGCGGCAGACCACCTCTCGGCGCGTCCGGCGTTCGTCGGACTCGTTTATCCCGTGATCAGCCTCGACCCCAAGGAAACCAACGGCGATTCTGCACCGAACCTGTTGGGACCTAGCCCGACGCCGGAGTTGATCGCGGCGCGCTCTCCTGCGCTTCACGTCACCAAGGATACACCGCCGAGCTTCATCGCCGCTGCATTGGACGACGGCCTCGTGCTGCCGCCCAATAGCATTCATTGGATAAACGCTTGTCTCAGCGCCAGGGCGAGTGTTGAAGCCCATCTCTTCGCGGATGGAGGCCACGGTTTCGGGCTTCATCTGCCCAAGAACCTGCCGGGTTCCCGCTGGCCAGACCTCTTCGCGCTTTGGATGCGCAAGCACGGTGGCTAACACCAAGGAGGTTTCGATGAGAAGGACGGGATTGCTGTTTGCCCTGCTCCTGGTGCCCACAGTAGCGCACGCCGGCGCGCGGCAGGACGCCAAGATCCTGCTCTCCGAAAACCCACAGGAGCGGAAATTCCAGGACGATTGGGGTTATGCCGACGCAGTCATTACGGGGGACACGATCTATCTCTCAGGCGTGGTTGCGGGGCTGCGCCCTGGAGAGACCGATCTGCAGGTCGCCTATGACCGCGCCTTCCAGCACATCGGCAAGATACTCGCTCGAGCCGGAGCAAGCTGGGACGACGTGATCGACATCACCAGCTTCCATACTGATCTGAAGTCTCAGATGCCGGCCATCGTCGCGGTGAAGAACAAATACGTCCATGCACCGCCTCCGGCATGGACCGCGATCCAGGTGGTGCGGCTGATCCCCGACGCGGGGATCACGGAGATCAAGATCGTCGCCAAGATGCCAAAACACTGATGCCTCGAGCATTCACCAGAGCGGTCAGTCCGCTGCTCACGGAATGCCAGCTGACGCATCTCGATCGCGTGTCCATCGATGCCGCCAGGGCCGCTTCACAGCATGCGGCTTATGAGCAAGCGTTGGCAGGCGCGGGTTTCGAGATCATTCGGCTGCCGGATCTGCCGGACAATCCCGACGCGGTGTTTGTCGAGGACGCCGCGCTTTTGCTCGGCAACCATGCGGTCATCACGCGCCCAGGCGCGCCCTCCCGACGGAATGAAATCGGCTCGACCGCCGCGGGCCTCGCCGAACATTTCGAGCTGCACCGAATCGAGCGCGGATACCTCGACGGCGGTGATGTGCTGCGCATCGGGAAACGCCTCTACGTCGGCCGCTCAACCCGGACCGATGCTGATGGAATCGCCGCGCTCTCCCAGCTCGTGCGGCCGCTCGGCTACGAAGTCATCGAAGCGCGCTTGCGCGATTGCCTGCACCTTAAGACCGGAGCGACCTGCGCGGGAGACAATGTGCTGCTTTACAATGAGCGCTGCGTCGACCCAGCCCAGTTCACCGGCGTCGAACCGCTCGCCGTCACTCGCAATGAGCAGGCAGCCGCCAACTGCGTTCGCGTCGGCGAGGATCTCATCATGCCCGCTGGCAATCCGGAGACTGCGGCTATCCTTCGTGATCGCGACTTCAACATCGTCGAGGTCGACGTCTCCGAGCTTCAGAAGGCCGAATCGGGGGTGACCTGCATGAGCCTGATCGACGACACTCGCTAGCGGTTGACGGTCTCCATCCCGCGGGCGTGGTAGCGCTCGCCGGCTGCGGCTCCGGGCGGGAGGATCTCGTCGAGTTGCTTCAGGTCATCGGCCGAGAGCGTCACATCCAGCGCGCCGATATTCTCATCGAGGTAGCGGATGTGCTTGGTTCCGGGGATCGGTACGATGTCATCGCCCTGCGCCAGCACCCAGGCGAGCGCCAGCTGCGCTGTCGTGCAGCCCTTGGCCTTGGCCATTTCCTCGACCTCGCGGACGAGCTGGATGTTCTTCTTGAAATTGTCGCCCTGGAAGCGTGGGTGAAATTTGCGGAAATCATCGTCCGGAAAATCATCGGGCGACCTGAACCTGCCACTGAGGAACCCACGGCCGAGCGGCGAGTAAGCGACGTAACCGATGCCGAGCTCGCGCACCGTTGGAATCACCTCAGCCTCAGCGTCGCGGCTCCATAATGAAAGCTCGGTCTGCACGGCCGTAATCGGATGGACGGCAGCCGCGCGACGGATGGTCTCGGGCGCAGCTTCGGAGAGGCCGAGGAAGCGGATCTTCCCTTCCTCTTTCAGGCGAACCATTTCGCCAACCGTCTCTTCAATCGGCACCTTGGTATCGACCCGGTGCTGGTAATAAAGGTCGATCACCTCGACGTTGAGCCGCTTCAGGCTCGCATCGCAGGCCGAGCGTACATATTCGGGGTCGCCGCGGACTCCGAGGAACTCGCCGGCGGGTCCCCGGACGTTCCCGAACTTGGTCGCGAGAAATATCTTTTCGCGACGATCGGCGATTGCTCGACCGACCAGCTCTTCGTTCTTGCCCCAGCCATACATGTCGGCAGTGTCGAGGAAAGTGACCCCGCGTTCGAGCGCGTGATGGATGGTCGCGATGGATTCCTGGTCGCTTCCCGAGCCATAGAACTCGCTCATCCCCATGCAGCCGAGTCCGATTGCCGAGACCTCGGGCCCATTGCTTCCAAGACGCCGCTTGCCGACCTCGAACATCGCGTTTCTCCTTCTTAATCCATATGCACTAAAGGCGTTTCATCCGCCTTTTTGCCGCGCTTCATGAAGAACAGCAGCGGCAGGATCGCAAAAGTGATGATCATCATCATCTTGAAATCATCGAGATAGGCGATGAACACCGCCTGCCGAGTGATCTCGGCATTCATATAGGCCAGCGCCACATTCCCGTAGCGGCCGAGATTTTCGAGCAGCGCCGGATCGATGCTGGGAATATTCCTCTGCGTCACATGTGCAGCGATGTCGGCATGACTGACCTGCGTCAGCCGCACCAGCTCAGTGCTGACAACGGAAATGCCGATCGAACCGCCGATGTTGCGCGACAGGTTGAGCAACGCAGCGCCCGTGGTCCTGAATCGCGCCGAGAGCGTTTCGAAAGCGAGTGTTTGCAGCGGGACGAAGATCAGCCCCAAGCCAAGGCCTTGAACGACGCCGCTCTCGATGACCGGCCGGGACGGCTGATCGATCGCAAAACCGGTCATCATGTACAAAGAGAGGCCCATCAGGATGACGCCGATCCCGACGAGGATTCGCGCATCCATTCTTCCGGTCATTCGGCCGGCGATCAGCATGGAGACGAGCGTTCCGATACCGCGCGGCGCGGTAAGGAAGCCGGACTGAAGCACCGAATAACCGTACATGTTCTGCAACAGCGGCGGCAGGAGCGCGAGACCCGCAAGCAGGAGCACGCCGGTGACCGCCATGAACACCAGGCTCGTGGCGAAATTGCGATCCTTGAAGATCACTCTATCGAATAGCGGATGCTCGGCGGTGACCATGTGGACCAGGAACATCCAGCCCGCCGCGATCGCAAGTCCTGCCTCGATTATCGTTTCCCAGCTCGAGAACCAGTCGTTCTGTTGCCCACGATCGAGGCAGAACTGGAGCGCGCCGAGGGATATTGCGAGCAGAGCGAAGCCAAACATGTCGAACCTGCGCTTGTGCTTTTCCCCCTCCGGCATGAACTGGCTCATGATCAGGATGCAGATGATTCCCACCGGCAGGTTGACCAGGAAAACCCAGCGCCAGTTGTAATTGTCCGTGAGCCATCCGCCGAGCACCGGGCCCATGATCGGCCCGATCATCACGCCTCCGCCGAACAGGGCCATCGCCTGCCCGTGCTTCTCGCGCGGATTGATGTCGAACAATGTCGCCTGAGCGAGCGGAACGATAAACGCGCCGCCGACGCCCTGGAGCGCGCGGAAAAAAACCATTTCGCCGAGCGCAGTTGCAGTCGCGCAGAGCACGGATGCTAGGGTGAAGACGACCACCGAGATCAGCAGCAGGCGCTTCCTTCCAACGCGGTCGGCCAGCCAGCCACTGATCGGCAGCGCGATCGCCGATGCAACGATATAGCTCGTCAGCACCCAGTTGATCGTGTCCTGAGTTGCATTGAGGCTCGCCTGCATGTGCGGAAGCGCAACATTTGCGATCGTCGTGTCGAGCACCTGCAGCAGCACTGCCGCCATGATCCCGACCGTGACGATCAGCCGTTGACCGCGGGGCAGCTCATGGGTTGCGGCTTCGGCCAAGGCGGCTCTCAGCTCTCTGCTTACTTATTGTCGAAATAGACCCGGGCGGTCACGGACAGCCCCGCAATCATCGGCTTTGAGGGCGTTCCGTTGAACGCAATCCGGACCGGTACGCGCTGGGTCACCTTTACCCAATTGCCGTTCGCATTCTGCGCCGGGAGCAGGGAGAATTCGCTTCCCGTGCCGGCGCCGATGCTCTGCACATGCGCCGCGAATTTCTGGCCCGAATAGGCATCGACCTCGATCTGCGCCCTTTGACCGGGGACCATTCGGCCGACGTCCTTTTCCTTGAAATTCGCCTCGACCCACGCAGTCTGGCTGTGGACGATCGAGAGCATTCCAAGCCCTTCGGCCGCCATCTGGCCGACCTGCAGGTTGTCTGCATTCTCCACGATCCCGTCCATCGGAGCGCGTACAGTTGTACGCGACAAGTCGAGCTTGGCCTTGTCCACCGCCGCCTGCGCCTGAGCAATCTGCGGTTGCTGGCCGGGAGCAATCGCCGCCTGGGCATTGGCGGCCCGGGCCTTTGCGTCGGCGAGCTGCTGTTGCGCCGTCTTCACCTCATTGAGGGCATCGTCATAGTCGGCGCGGGTCGTGAAGCCCTGTTTAAGCAACGTCTGCTGGCGAGCGAGAGCGTTCTGTTTGATCGCGAGGTTCGCCTGAGCTCCCGTAATATCCGCGCCCGTTCCCGCGGCTTGCGTCTTCAGCTGGGCCGTCTGCAGCTGCGCGTTGGCCAGCTGAGCCTGCGCCTGCTCAAGCGCGACCTGGTAGGGGGAGGGATCGATCTGGAAGACGATATCGCCCTTCTTCACCTGCGCGCCATTGCGCACATAGACGTGCTGAACAGGCCCGGTGACCTGTGCGCTCACCGAAACGATGTCCTGTTTGATCTGTGCGTCATCCGTCGACACGCTCTTTCCGCTCGTCAGCCAGTAATAACTTCCGCCAACGATCAGCAGAGCGGGGACGACGAGCATGAGGAAGGTCCGAAGCCAATTGCCCTTCTCGACTTTGATCCTGCTTTTCCGCTTCGGCTCCTGTGCCGTTTCAGCGGCCGCAATCGGTTCGGTCTGCATCTTGTTCATTGATTCGAAGCCCTGTTCATCGGCACCAGCCGGGACGCGTTCTCTCGCACCCTCGCAAGCACTTGCCGCGTGATTTCAATGTCTTTCGGGTCAATTCCGGCAAACGCGTCAGCGATCATCTCGTCGGCGACGGCGCGCAATTTCTCGACGAGCGGCTGTGCCCGTGCGGTGACGTGAAGGCGCCACGCGCGCCGATCGGAGGGGTCGGCCACGCGTTCGACCAACCCCGATTCCTCGAGCCGGTCGACAATCCGCGAGAGAGTGATTGGCTCAATGTCGAGCATGTCGGCGAGTTCGATCTGACGAAGGCCAGGCTGGCGAGTAAGACGAAACAATACCTTCCACTGCGCGCGCGTTACCCCAAAGCCGACCGCTCGGCGGTCGAACGCCTTGCGCAGCGAATGAGCTGTCTCACTGATCTCGAAAGGAAGCGTTTCCACCTTTTCGGGCTCCCGGTGCGTCGCGAAACCGATATAGTAAGCCTGCTTATATTAAGCAACGACTAAAGCGGCGCTTCGTTTCCGCTTTTTGATATAGGGCCACGGGGGGGATTCGGTTGATCGGCGGAGGACGGAAAATGCTGTTCGCGTGGATTGGATTCCTCAAACCCGGCGACGAGACGATTCCGCAGGACGTCAACCAGCAGACCAACGATTTTCTCCAGCAGCCGTTCTTGCAGATTCATTCGGCCGGGCCCCTGTGCGACGAGAACGGCCACCGCACCGCGATGCTGATGATTTTCGAAGCGAATGACCGTGCCGCCGCGGAGGCGCTGGTCGAGAACAGCCCTTATCGAAGGGCCGGTCTCTATGAACGACATCATCTTTTCGAATATCGCGACGAAGTGGGCTGAGGAGCGCGTTGACGCGAAAAATCCGAGCACCTAACGGAAACTTCGGCACCGCGGGTATGATGTAATGGTAGCCTGTCAGCTTCCCAAGCTGAACGCACGGGTTCGATTCCCGTTACCCGCTCCAAGCGGCGGGCGACAGCCGGAACCCCGCCCTAACCTTCAAATTCATTCAACCATTCGCGCCGCTGGACGTTACCGTTGAAGCTAGGAGGCTTTAAAATGGCGATGACCGGCGGCGACATCCTCGTCGAAACTCTCATCAAATGGGGTGTGAACACGATCTTCGGGATTCCCGGAGACGGCATCAACGGAGTGTTCGAGGCGCTCCGGCAAAGGCAGGACAAGATCAGGTTCATCCAGGTGCGGCACGAGGAAGCGGCCGCCTTTGCCGCCTGCGCCTATGCGAAGTTCACTGGCAAGCTCGGCGTTTGTCTTGCGACCTCAGGACCGGGCGGAATCCACCTCTTGAACGGCATTTACGACGCCAAGCTCGACAATCAGCCGGTGCTCGCCATCACCGGCGCCCAGCATCACGACCTGATCGAGACATATACCCAGCAGGACGTCGCGCTCGACAAATTGTTCATGGACGCGACGGCCTATTCTGTGCGGGTGATGGGGCCAGCGCATGTCGAGGATGTCATCGAGCAAGCCTGCCGCACTGCGCTCGCCTACCGCCAGCCGACCCACGTGATGATTCCCGTCGATTTCCAGTCGATGCCGGTGAAAGACGGGTCCGAGCGCAACGTGCCGCACCACGTGTCAAACATCATGGCGCGCGGCGGCCAGCTTCCCGATCCGGACATGCTTCAGCGAGCAGCCGACATCCTCAATCGGGCCGAAAAGCCGTTTATCCTCGCCGGCCGAGGCTCGATCGGCGCTACTCAGGAATTGCTCGCCGTTGCCGAACTGTTGCAAGCGCCGATCGGCAAGCCGCTGCTCGGCAAACAAGCGGTCCCCGACCAAAGCCCCTACACCACCGGCGGGGTTGGAATGCTCGGCACCAAGCCCTCCCAGGAAGCGCTGGAAAGCTGCGATACCTTGCTAATCGTCGGCTCGAGCTTCCCGTATATCGAATTCTACCCGAAGCCCGGACAGGCCAAAGCCGTGCAGATCGAGCTCGATCCCAAACGCGTCGGGCTGCGCTATCCGGTCGACGTGGGCCTCGTCGGCGACAGCAAGCGCATTCTGTCCGAGCTGCTGCCGCTGCTCAAGAAGAACGAGAGCAGCAAGTTTCTGGAAAGTGCTCAAAAGAGCATGCGAGAGTGGCGCGAACTGATGAACGACCGCGGCACTCGCCGCGACACTCCGATGAAGCCCCAGGTCGTCACGCACGAACTCAACAAGCTGCTCGACGAAGACGCGATCGTCATCACCGACAGCGGAACGATCACCGCCTGGACCGCTCGCCACGTGGACATCCGCGGCGGCATGCAATTCAGCTGCTCGGGAACGCTTGCGAGCATGGCCTGCGGCCTCCCTTATGCGATCGGCGCGGCGATCGCTTTCCCCGACAGGCAAGTGGTGGCGGTGATCGGCGACGGCTCCGCCGCGATGCTGATGGGCGATTTCGTAACGCTGAGGAAATACAACCTCAACGCCAAGATCATCGTCATCAAGAACAATGCTCTTGGTCAGATCAAATGGGAGCAGATGGTGTTCCTCGGCAATCCCGAGTTCGGCTGCGAGCTCGAGCCGATCGACTTCACCCGCGTCGCCGAAGGATGCGGTATCAGCACCGTCCGGATCGAAGACCCGTCGCGCTGCAGCGAGCAGCTGCGAGAGGCGCTCGCCACGCCCGGCCCGTGCCTAATCGAGGCGGTCGTGGATCCGTTCGAACCGCCGATGCCGCCAAAGGTCGCAGTCAAACAGGCGATGCACATGGCAGAGGCGCTCGCGCGCGGGACCCCGCACGCGATGAAGACTGCGCTGACGCTCGCCTCGGACACCGTTCGGGAACTCGTCTAGTCGGGACCCACACTGCCGGTTTTGACTTCAGATCAATTCTGGCATTACGCCGTGCGCCCTATGGATGTGATTCCTGTTGTCGGCGCGAACTATTCTGTCCTCCCTTCCCTAAAGGACGTTTCGGGCATTCCCCTGTTTGCCGCGGCTCCAGAAGCCAGCCGCAAGCGGCTCCTCAATGCAGCCAGGGTCGAGCGCGTGCCAGGGGCCACGACCCTGTTCACCGCCGGTCAACGAGCAAACGACTTTCATGTTTTGCTCCACGGAATGATCGATATCGCGTGCACCTATCAAGGAAAGCATTGCACAGCGATGCTGATGACCTCGGGCGATGTGCTCATGCTCGGTTCCCCACTCTACAACGAACCCTATCTCGTCGCGGCAGAGACCTTGACTCCCTGCCGGATCATGCTGATCGATGCGGATCTCGTCCGCGAAGAAGCCAATCGCAGCCCGGATCTGGCATTGGCAATCGCGCGACTGCTCGCCGGCCATTGGCGGATCGCGCTCAGGATCATCCTCGACTTGAAGTGCCGCTCGCCATCGCAGCGTCTCGCAGCATTCTTGCTGCGGTTGCACGACGCCTGCCCACCCGGCGCCGCTGCGCAGATCCCGATTGCGAAGCGCCAGCTTGCCGCCAGGATCGGCATGCAGCCGGAGACGCTTTCACGGACGCTTCAGGTGCTGGGTCAGAACGGGCTTCGGGTCCGCGGACGTCAGATCATCGTCGTTGACCGAGCGAAAGCGGAGGCCTTCTGCGGGCCCGATCCTTATCCGGCGACCCGCGAAGACCAACTCGGCGTCCATGCTCTCTAGCGCCAAGCCAACTAACGCGGTTCTTCCGCGCGCTGCTTCTTGATAGAACGATCCTTACCGGCTGCCGCACTCGGTCCGACCTCGTGATGGCGTGAACCTGTTTCGAGGCTCTCGTGCAGAGGCCGGTGGACGAACGGGACGAGGATTCCAACTGTCACTCCCCAAACCAGCATTGCCATGGCCATTCCGAGTGCGGCGCTTCCCGAGGCTGCGCGTCCACCGCCCACGATCGGAAGCACAAGCACGGAGCCCGCAGCCCAAAGCCCAAAGCCGAATGCCATCCCGAACAGCCATGCGCCTCGGACGTGATTGGCCGCGCGCCCGAAGATACGCGCATAGAGAGCGCCGGCGAGCGCCATCGCCGCCCAGCCGGCGCAGAGCGTCGCAAATTGCGACAGTCCGAGAATGTCCGCCTCGACCTTGAGCGAGCCGAGCCGCTGCAGCACAGCGATTGCCGGGAGAGTTGCAAGGACTCCGGAAATCGCCCCGGTTAGAAATGGCCGCTGGCTCGGGCCGGGATCGTATCCATGGGCGGAGAGGAAGGAAGCCATTACGCCATGAGCTCCTTCAGCGCATCGCACTGGCGGAATTCGGCCTGATCTCGGTAGAGCTCGATCAAATGTTTGTATGCGAGACCGACTGTCCGCGTCTCGCGATTGAGATCGAAGAGGCCGACCGGATAGACGATACCTAGCGGCTCGCTCATCGCAATGCTCCAGTCGATCTGGTCCGTGAGGCTGTACCAGGTGAAGCCCACAAGGGGCACTCCGGCTTTGGCGAGCAGCTGGACATTATACCATTGTCGCCACAACCAGCGGGGTGCGCCGTGGGCATCCATCTTGTTCGTCTCGGTGTGCATCATCGGCCGGCGGTAACGCTGCCAATATTGGTCGGCGATGACGTACCACCCAAACATTTCGCCAAGGGCAAGCGCCTTGCCTTTTCGGTCGATGAGCCGTTCATTCCACTCGTAATAATCGACGCCCAATATGGATCGCTTCGGCACCGCGCGGTGAGCTAATCGATCGATATCCTCTCCTGAGATTCCCTGACATGTCAGCAGGTCACGCATGGGCTCGCTCAAGGGGTGCGCATAAATTAGGTCCAGGGGAAGGAATCGTCTTTCGTTAGCCTCGGCGGCGATCTTCACGACATGCTCGTCGGGACAGCAAGGCTGGTAGAATTCGCCGCTTTCGCTGTTGACGAAGATCGCGTCATCGCGTTGCTTGAGGATCGCGTCGCTCATTCCAACGCTCGCATTGGCAAGATTCCAGGCCGCGCGCGCATAAGCCCCTTCGTTACGCAGCTGCTCGTTCCATAGCCCGTCCAGCGCGCTCATCCGGGCCGAGACGTACATCTCGTTCACCGGCGTGTAGAAGCGGATCCAGGGATAGCGCTCGGCAAAGGCGCCCGCATATTCGGCGAGCGCTCCCGCTATCTCCGGATTCTGGAAATTCCCGAGCCAGGACGGCACGCCGAAATGGCAGAGGTCCACAATCGGCTCAGGCCCGTGATCGTGCAGCTCCTCCATCTGCGGATCCGAGTAATCCCAGTCATAGCGGCCGGGGCCCGAAAAGATCAGGTGAAGCGGCGGGCCATAGCGGACGTGGGTAATTCCGATCTGGCGCGCGAGCTCGAAATCGTGCTGCCAAAATTCATAATGCCGGGTTGAATCCATCTCGTCACGGCGCCAATGGCCATGCTCGATCGTCGGGTAGCTGCACTCGATTCCGGTCGCAAAGATGAAGGCCGATGAGCCCCCCTGGCGCTTGTACTTGCTACCAGCAGGTCGTCGAGAAACCGGCGGAGCAGGTTTGCGATCGGCCGCATAGCCCACGGGCTTTCGGTAGATCGTGCCCATCGTCAGGCCGAACAACGCATGGCTGACAAGCAGGCTCGCGACTACCGAGGCCGATATGGGTGCAAGATAGCTGCGAAGGTCGAGCGTCACGAGATCGGCGCTGCGGCGCATCAGTGCGAGCTCTGGATAAACGACCAAGATAGCCAATGTGGCCGGCACGACCGCGAACAGTAGACCCTGGATAGGAGGGCGCAGCCGCAGTCGGCCCCAGAAGAAGAAAGCATAGAATACGGCCCAGCACACGCCGATGCTGAGGTGAGCCGCAATCGCTGCGGCGATTGCCAGCAAAGGCGAACGTGGAAAATCGAGCGAACTGAGTTGCTGCACGAGATCGACGGTCGGCAGGCCGACGAGACTGCCTCCTATCGAGTAGAGCTCCATCGCGGCGGCGCCGGCTACACCAGCAGCAACTGCCTTCTTGAACGAGATGACCCGGATCATGCCTCGAAAGAACAATTAGCGATAGCACAAGGCTCCAAATGGGCAGAATGCCGCTGAAGCGATCTTGACTCCGGTCAAAGCTCGCCGCGAGCCCGATTGCTTCGTGGTGAGCTGCGACGAGGAGCAGTCTGTCTTTTCAGCTCTGTCCAGACTTTCTAGTCTGTCCCGGTCCACCGCTCTGGCGCGCGAAAACCATGCGCTCTTCGTCATTTGTGAAAATGTTTCATTTTTCAGGGCTCACGGCGATCGCTTTTCGCGCTCGAGTGGACAGATCTCCGCGTGCTCGACGTTCGATCGAAAGCCTTTCTGGGGACACCCGAACCACCTCCAGGCGCCCGGCACCGACGCAAGTGAGTGGGCTTATTTCAGCGCAGCCGACGCGAGTTCGGATTCCACTGCGCTATGCTCCGGCAGAACAACGCGGAACTTCCGGGTCGCGAAGTCGATCGAGACTTTCTTGAACGCGCGCAGCGCATTCATGCCAAGCAGCAATGCGGGCTTGCGGTCGAGGCCGAGCTGCTTGAACGTGTGGGCATCGGTGAAAACGACGGCCAGGTTGGTAAGCTGAACGTCGGCAACGGTGAGATTGCGAATGAACGTATAGTCGCCGTCGATCTTCGCGCCCGTCACCGATTCAAGCTGCACGGTGTGATCGACTCCGGCGACATCCTTGCCGAGCAACCTGTCGCGCAGTGCCAGATTGCCGAGACAGAGGTCGGAGCCGGTATCCAAAACAACAGTGACATGCTGACCGTTGGCAACGGCATCGGTGACGATCAGGCGGCCGTTCTTTCGCCGCGCCTCGATCACGATGGTGCCAGGCTCGGCGCGAAAGTCAGGCGTCGCCGACGGCACGATCGACATGGTCTGCTTCTCGAAATCGAACTGGATGCGCTCAGATCGAAGGAGGTCAACCCCGACGATACCGTCCGCACCAATGAAGGCGCCTTCGAGAACGGCGGCGTCGATGGCCTTTTGCGGCCTTTGCGCAAGCTCGACCTCGCCTACTTTCGCCGTTCGGACTTCGGAGATGCCGGTAATGGTATGAAGCTCCGCGCTTTGCCCATTCTCGAGCTTCAGCTTGTCAGCGATCTCGCGTGAAACTGCGGTGCGGTCCGCGCCCGTATCAACCAGGAAGTAATAGGGCCCGGCCCCCGAGAGCTTCACCGGAACGACCATCCGGTCCTCCTTGTCGCTCTTGAAGTTGACGTCCCGGGTCTGGGTCGTCTTGTCGATGTCGGGGACGCCCGAAACCGCGTCGAACTTCGTGGTTGCGGTCTGCGCGACCGCTGAACTGCTGATTACGAGTGCGCCAACAGCGATTGCCAATCGACCAATCATCAGGCCGTCTCCCGCGAGTGGCGCATATCGTACGCCCGGCGGCGTACAACGGCAAACCACCATTTCGGACATAGAGAAACGCTCTGATAAGGCTTTGCAATTACCAAATGGCAGCGAGTGGGGCCGGACCGACGAAGTGTCGGGCGGGAATGGCAACGCGACTTGCATCTTTCCATTGTGGGAGCCCACTTTGAGCGAACAACCGGTTGAAACCACTCTCTTTTCACTTTCACCGCTGCCGCCTCAGCGTCCGGAGCGTCGAAGCGAGGAGCGTTTCCTTAGTCTTCTCCGAGTGGGCGCGCTGCGCATCGGGAGCAAGCGCGAGCTCTGCCTGATCCGGAACATTTCAGGCGGCGGCATGATGATTCGTCCATATTCGGCCATTGAGCCAGGTACGCGGCTCGCCGTCGAGCTGAAGCACGGAGACAGTGTGAGCGGCGTTGCTCAATGGTCCGAACATGATCTCGTCGGCATTACATTCGATCAGACAATCGACGTCTTGGCTCTGCTGAGCGCGTCGGGGATGGAAACGCAGCCGCGTATGCCGCGGATTGAGCTCAACTGCGTGGCGTCCCTAAGGGAAGATGCCGACGTGCACCGGTCTCATGCAGTGAACATTTCCCAGGGCGGCATTTGCGTCTGCACCAGCGCGAATCTTCGCATTGGTGCGCATGTCATCATGAGCCTGCCCGGCCTCGCTCCCGCTGCGGGTGTGGTCAAATGGCGAGACGGCGAGAATTACGGGATCGGGTTCAACCGGGTATTTCCCGTCGGCGAGCTCATGAGCTTCCTTCAGGAAAAGACAAACCGCGAACGCGGGCACGCTGCCGGCTGATCAGTCGCCGTTTCGGCTCCGCGGCGCCGTCGCGAGCCATCTCTCGAGATTCCGGCGCTCATAATCGCTGAGCGGCCGGCAGGTGAAGCCGGGACGACGGAAATCGACCAGTGGCTGAGGCTTGCGACTGGGAGCTGGAACGTGCCTAAGCACCTCTTCGCGGTTTAGCGGCCGATCGAAGGCGACGCCGGCATATTTGCCCTCGACCCACACAATCCGGCCCTTAAGCCGCATCTCATTGCGCTCGAAGATCGTCTCGCAGCCCTCGGGTGGCAATGGAGCTCCCTCAATCAATGCGCCGTCCTCCGAGAGGTTGCGCAGCTTGACGGTCCACGGCGTGCCGCCAACCTCGATAGTCGCAGTAAGGAGCACAGGCGATCGGCGCGATCGCCGATTCTGCGCTGCGGCACTCTGGTCCATGCAGGCAGCTCTAGTGCAAAGTCGGTAAAACTACGTTTAACGTCTACGCAGGAGCAGCATCATATTGTTTGCCGGCATCAGCCTGGTTTGATCGAGCCGGAAACCACGGCCGTCGCCTTCGACAACGAAGTCCTCGACCCGGCGAAGTCCCCATTCAGGATCCCGGCGCTTGAGGTCTGCGTCAAAGGCGAGATTGCTTTCGGCCGTTGGAATATCATCCTTGAGCCACGGGCCGTACATGATCAGTGGCGCACCGGACGCCAGCAGGCGCGCTGCGCCTTCGAGAAGGCCCAGTGCAGACTTCCACGGGCTGATGTGAACCATGTTGATGCTCAGCACCGCGTCCGCGCGATCGAGCGGCCAATCAGTCGAGGCGGCATCAAGCACGACCGGTGCGCGCAGGTTTGCCAGATCCGCCTGCTGTCGCCAGGCAGCGATTGATTCCAGCGCGGCCGGGTGGATATCGCTCGGCTGCCAGTCGAGCGCGGGGAATCGCTCAGCGAAAAAGACGGCGTGCTCGCCGCTACCGCTCGCGATTTCCAGGACGAGGCCGGCTGGAGGCAACCATTCCGCCAGCACGTCGGCGATATGCTCACGATTGCGTAGCGCCGCTGGCGCGGAGCGGCGCGGTCCCGAGGCTGGTGCCTCATAGAAGCGGCGCTCGTCGCCCATCAGGCGCGGCCTCGCACCTCCTCGAGAAGGCGCTTGGCGCGAAGATACATTTCGACGCGCGTCAACGTGAACATGCCGAGTGCGAAGGCGATTAGCGGATCAGTCAGCATCGCCGGACTGACGTTGCTCTCCTGCCCGAGAAAACCGCGCGCGGCCGATCTGACGACAATGAGTGCGATGAGGAAAATCATCGCTGTGGGTGAAGCCTTTTGGTTCAGAGCATGCGTTTCCGGATCGACCTGAATGTGCATCATCGTGCCACGCTGCCATCCAACCACAGCGCCGAGTGCCAGGCCGACGGCACAGGCGATGGCGACCCAACCGGTCGGCGGAAGCGACCATAACATGAGCGCCGCGACTACAAGGTACATGACCGGCACGACCCATAATGTCTCAAGCTTGAGCGGCCGCATCTTCCCCATTCGCCGCATCCTCAGCGCCAAGACGATCACGATGATTCCAATCGTGATTGCGTAACTGACCCAGGTCTGTTGCACCGGATGTGCCTGCACCTGCACTATTGCCCCCTTGCAAAGCTTACTCGGCCGCCTGCGCCGTCGGCGGCTCCCTATAGACCAAGACAGGATTCCTGGCCGCAAGCGTCTCGTCGAGCCTTCGACGCGGCGCATAGATCGGCGCGGCCTTGAGGCTTGGGTCTCCGGCCTTGGCCCTCCGGGCGATCGAACGGACTGCCTCGATGAATTGGTCGAGACTGGCCTTCGACTCTGTTTCGGTCGGCTCAACGAGCATGGCTCCGTGGACGACGAGCGGGAAGTACATGGTCATCGGGTGAAAGCCCTCGTCGATGAGTGCCTTGGCGAGATCGAGCGTGTTGACGTCGTCGGCGAAGCCTTTGTCGGAGAAGATTGCCTCATGCATGCAAGGGCCGCTTGCGGCGAAAGGAGCATCGAGGACGTCCGCGAGGCGGCGGAGGATGTAATTGGCGTTGAGGACAGAATCCTCAGCAACCTGCTTCAGCCCGTCAGCGCCGTGACTGAGGATGTATGCGAGCGCGCGGGTAAACATGCCCATCTGTCCGTGGAAAGCGACCATTCGGCCGAACGCGTTGGGATGCTCTTCGGCCGCATTTTCCTCTTCGACGATCTTGTAGGTCCCGTCCGCGTACTTCGCGACGAATGGGAGCGGGCCAAAAGGCGCAAGCGCTTGTGACAAGACGACGGGGCCCGAACCGGGGCCACCGCCGCCGTGCGGGGTCGAGAAGGTCTTGTGGAGGTTGATGTGCATCGCATCGATGCCGAGATCGCCGGGGCGCACCTTTCCCACAATCGCGTTGAAGTTCGCGCCGTCGCAATAGACGAACGCGCCGGCGGCGTGGACTGAATCGCTGATCGCCTTCATGTCGGGCTCGAACAGCCCGCAGGTGTTCGGATTGGTAATCATGACCGCTGCAACATCGGGTCCGAGGCGCGCTTTCAAGGCTTCGAGGTCGACGCGCCCGGCAGCGTTGGCGGGAATGTTCTCGACTCGATAGCCGGCGAATGCCGCCGTCGCGGGGTTGGTCCCGTGCGCGCTCTCCGGCACCAGCACGACCTCACGCTTGTCCCCTCGCGCCTCGAGGGCGGCGCGGATGCACAGCAGACCGCAGAGCTCGCCGTGTGCGCCCGCCTTGGGGCTCATCGCCACGCTGTCCATACCGGTGAGGGCGAGTAGCCAGAATGCGAGTTCGTTGATGACCTGGAGGGCGCCCTGGACGGTCTCCTGCGGCTGAAGCGGATGCAAGTCCGCGAAACCCGGCATTCGCGCAACCTTCTCGTTGAGGCGCGGATTGTGCTTCATCGTGCACGAGCCGAGCGGGAAGAGGCCGAGGTCGATTGCGTAATTCTGCCGCGACAAGCGCGTGTAGTGGCGCACCGTTTCCGGTTCCGAGAGACCCGGAAGTCCAATTTCGCGGTTCCGCTCGAGTCCGCCGAGGCGCGTCGCGCGCTGCGGCACTTCAGCGAAATCGACTCCCGTCTGCTCAGTATTCCCGATCTCGAATATCAGCGGCTCTTCGAGCATCAGAGCGCGATTGCCCGTGACGGTATGGGTCTCGTCTCGTTCGTTCGTGGGAGTAGACGGGCGCCAGCCCGAAGGATTGACCGTCATTGGACGACCTCCTTCAGCGCGGATTCAAATGCGGCGATGTCTTCTGCAGTCGCGGTCTCAGTGACGGCAACAACCAGACCGCTCTGGAGAGCATCGACGCCCGGATAGAGCCGCCCGAGCGAGACTCCACCGAGGACGCCCTTCTCGACCAAAGCGTGGACTGCCGGTCGCGCCTCGACGGGTAGCTTCAGGGTGAATTCGTTGAAAAAGCTCTCGTTGACGAGCTCTACGCCTTGAATAGTCGCGAGGCGGTCCGCCGTCTCGCACGCGCGCGCGTGATTCAGTTGTGCCAGCTGCCGCAGCCCCTTCTCACCGAGCAACGTCAGATGTGCCGTGAACGCCAGCGCGCACAGAACCGAGCTTGTGCAGATGTTCGATGTCGCCTTCTCGCGGCGGATATGCTGCTCACGGGTCGAGAGCGTCAGCACGAACCCGCGCTTGCCCTTAGCGTCCACCGTCTCTCCAGCGAGGCGCCCCGGCATTTGCCGGACGTGCTTCTCCCGACAGGCGAACAGTCCGACATAGGGTCCGCCGAACTGCAGCCCGACCCCAATGCTCTGCCCTTCTCCGACGACAATGTCGGCGCCCATCTCCCCTGGTGACTTGAGGAGGCCGAGCGCTACCGGCTCGGTGACCACTGCAATCAATAGCGCGCCCGCAGCATGCGCCGCCTCAGCAATGAGCGTCAGGTCAATGATCCGGCCGAGGATGTCGGGGTACTGAACCACGACGGCGCTGGTCTCGGCCCCAATCTTGCCGATCAGCCGCTCGGTGTCGGGCTCGGCGCTGAGCTCCGGCGGCGCGGTCGCCAGAGCATCCTCGCTGAACTGGGCAAGAGTCTTGGCGACGTTCACGTAATGCGGGTGCACGCCGGACGAGATCACCGTCTTGTTCCGGCGCGTAATGCGGTGCGCCATCAGGATCGCTTCCCACATCGCGGTCGAGCCATCGTACATCGACGCGTTCGCGATCTCGCAGCCGAACAGCCGCGCGACCTGGGTCTGGAACTCGAACATCATCTGCAGCGTGCCCTGGGCAATCTCGGGCTGGTAAGGCGTGTAGCTGGTCAGGAACTCGCCGCGCTGGATAATATGGTCGACGCTCGCGGGGATGTGATGCTTGTAGGCGCCACAGCCGAGGAAGAAGGGCACGTCGCTTGCCGCCATGTTCTTGCGCGAGAGCGCGGTCATGTGCCGTTCGACCGCCATCTCGGAGGCGTGCATCGGCAGACCGTGGATCGGCCCGGTCAGCCGCGCCTTCTCGGGCACGTCGCGAAACAATTCCTCGATCGAGCCAGCGCCGATCATCCGCAGCATTTCGCTGCGGTCGGCGTCGCTCAGCGGCAAATAACGCATCAGGTGGGCTTCCTCATGATGAAGCGAAGGCGGACATAGTCGGCGATGTTGGAGCCAACACGGTCGGCGACCGCGGCTCCGATGTCGGCGCGCTCCCCTTCGGGGACCCCAGCGCGGTCGAGCCAGCCTTTGCGGAAGGTCATCACCCAGGCGGCAACGCCATGCTCTATCGGGGTTGGGCGCTCGATCAGGCGCGCATCGATTTCGCGGAACCCGGCGGCTTCATAGACGGCAGCGAACTCCTCTGGCGAAGCATACCAGTTGCTCGCCTCCACCGGCGGCACGTAGCCGCGAATGATCAGCTCCTCATCCAGCGCCTCGCGGAGCTTCTGGATATTTCCTTCGCCACCCATCTCGCCAGCGAAACGGGCCCCAGCTTTCAATGCGCGGAAGATCGCGCGCGCGGCCTGATCTTTGTGGAGTACCCAATGAAGCGTCGCGTTGGAAAAAGCGGCGTCAAATTCGGCGAAGAACTGCATATCCTCTGCGGGAAGCAGGAGCGCGTCGACGCCTTTCGTCCGTGCCGCGGCGACCATCTCGGGGGAATTGTCGATACCAAGCACGGTTGCTCCGCGCTCGATCATCTTGCGCGTCAGCGTCCCCTCGCCGCAGCCGACATCGAGAATTCGCTCGCCCGGCTTTGGATCGAGAAGGTCGAGCGCCGCTCCGCCAAGCTCTGCCACGAATCGGCCGACCTTCGCGTAGTCCGCGGCATCCCATTTGCTGGTCGAGGCTGCTGGTTGGCTCAAAGGGTGTCCACCCACTCGCGATAGGCGCCCTGATCCAGGAGACCCTCAAGCTCGCCGACGTCGTCGAGCTTCAACTTGAAAAACCAGCCCTGCCCCTCTGGATCGCTGTTCACCAGCGCGGGATCGTCGGCGATGGCCTGATTGCCTTCGACGACCTCGCCCGAGACCGGAGAATATACGTCTGATGCGGCCTTCACAGATTCGACCACTGCGGCTTCCTGGCCCTTGCCGACCCGGCGACCTGCTTCGGGAATTTCGACGAAAACGATATCGCCGAGCTGTTCCTGGGCATGGTTCGAGATTCCGACCGTCGCGGTGTCGCCGTCGACGCGGATCCATTCGTGGTCTTTGGTAAAGTACAGCGACATCAGGCGGCTCCCTTACGGTAGTAGCGGTGGGGGACGAACGGCATTGCGACAACACGAGCATCGAACAGCTTGCCGCGCTGCTCGAGTTTCAACTCGCTGCCGAGGCTGGCGAATGGCGCGGCGACATAACCCATGGCGATTGGCCGCTGCAGCGAGGGCGAGAATCCGCCGCTGGTGACCTTGCCGATTTCGGTCCCTTCGCGATCGAGCACCAACGCGCCTTCGCGCACCGGCTGGCGGCCTTCGACTTCGAAGCCTACACGCTTCTCGACGGGACCATTGTCCAGCTCGGCGATGATCCGAATGGCGCCCGGAAAACCGCCCTCGGCCCGGCGGCGCTTGTTGATGGCGAAGGTAAGGCCAGCCATCACCGGCGTGGTTCTCGTATCAAGGTCGTGCCCGTAAAGCGGCAGCCCAGCCTCAAGCCGTAGAGAATCACGAGCGCCGAGACCGATCGGCTTTGCCAGCTCGTGCGCGACAACAGCGTCTGCAAGCGCCGTCGCTGCTATCGCCGGTACGGAAATCTCGAACCCGTCTTCGCCAGTGTAGCCCGACCTGCTGATCCACAGATTTTGGTTTTGCCACCGAAATGGGCCTGCCTGCATGAAGCTGAGTTCGCTCACACCAGGTACGGTGCTCTCGAGGACTTCGGCCGCGCGGGGCCCCTGCAGCGCGAGCAGCGCTTGTTGCTTCATATGGTCGATGATCACGCCCTCGGGCAGGCGTCGCTGCATGTAATCGATGTCGCCATATTTGGTCGCGCCGTTGACGACGACGTAGAAATCTTCGCCGCGACGAGTCGCCATCAGATCATCGATGATCCCGCCGTCATCTTCGAGGAGGAGCGAATATTTGGGCTTCATGTCCGCCGCGAACTGGAAATCACCCGGCATGAGATGCTCGAGCGCGGTATCGGCCCCGCGGCCATGTATGAACAGCTGGCCCATGTGACTGACGTCGAAGAGGCCCGCATTTTTCCGGGTCCACAAATGCTCGGCGATGATGCCCTCGTACTGGACAGGCATTTCGTAGCCGGCGAATGGCACCATCCTCCCGCCGCGCTCGCGATGCCACGAATCGAGCGGGAGCCGGTCGAGAGTGTCGGCTGCGTCGGTCTCACTGCTCATCAAATGCGCTCCGGCAAATAGGTGCGACGGACAAGGCTCGTCTTCGAGTCCCGGCCAGCCGCCCCCGTCTGTCTCTAGCGCCTGAGAGCTTTGCCCCTTCGGCGGCCCGCCTCCTGGACGGACACTTTCCAGACTGTCAGGCGCGCGCGGTCCTTGATGCCTGAGAGATTCCGGGGGCGGTTGCTCCTTCGGCGCCGCACTTGCGTGCGAGCTCTCCCGTGCGGCCATTCCGAAAGCATGCACCTCCGGCGACGGGCCGTGCCTTGGCCGTGCCGCCCAATTAAGTCAACGCGTTAGCGAGTGGCATTATACTTCAGCTGATCCTGCGTCAGCTGGAACCCCACCAAATGCTCGAAGGTCGCATTGGCGACCGCTTCCCTCACCTGCGGGTCGGACATGGGATCGATTGCTGCATCCGCCTGGCCCGCTTTGCGCGGTCGGGTGAGGATTGCCCGGACCCGCGCAGGAAGAGTCGTCGCGCCGCGGTTGACCCGGATGGTGGCTTGGCCACGAGTCATTGCGTGCTGACTGCCGGCCGAAAAATTCAAGGCAACAGCACCGACCTGCTTCGCCTCTACGTTTGTGCCGCCGCGCAGCGCTACGTCGAAATAGGGAAGAACGACTTGCCGTGCGGAACCTGTGTCGCGCCGCAACCCGACGATGGTGAATGTCACGGTCGAAACGACGTCGTTACCGACCTGTTGGCAAGTCGAACGGAGCTGCGTCATCGTCGCGGTAACGTCGATCGCCCTCGAATCGCGACTGTCAGCTGGATTGAATAGAGTGATATCGCCAGTTCCCGCTGGGATTCCAGCAACGGGGCAATCGCTTCTGACGGCATAGATCCCGCCTCCATTTTCGGCGGTGAGCTCGCCGGTGTGGCGGCATCCGGCAAGGAACATCAGTGCAATTAAGGCGGTCGAGCGAAGCTTCACTTGTGAATAGTCCTTGCGCGGGCGGAACAGGTCCGCGTTCATAGGAAGGGCCTTCTATGGCTGCAAGCGATGCCTTACATGGCCTGCACCGTGCCTGAACCCGAAAGCCTATTGCCGCCCCTTCGCGTCCTTATCGCAGCGCCGCGCGGCTTTTGTGCGGGCGTCGACCGCGCGATCCAGATTGTCGAACTCGCGCTCGAGAGGTTCGGAGCGCCTGTCTTTGTTCGCCATGAGATCGTCCACAACCGCTTTGTCGTCGAGCGGCTGCGCGGGCTCGGCGCGATTTTCGTCGATGAGCTCGATGAAGTCCCTGACGACCGACCGGTCGTGTTCTCGGCGCACGGCGTTCCCAAGTCCGTTCCGGCAGCAGCCGAGATGCGCAAACTTGCCTATGTCGATGCGACATGCCCGCTTGTCTCCAAGGTTCACCGCCAGGCACAGCGATTGATCGAGGAAGGCCGACACATTCTGTTCATCGGTCACTCCGGCCATCCCGAAGTGATCGGCACCTTCGGGCAGGTCCCCGCTGGATCGATCACGTTAATCGAAACGGTGGAGGACGTCGCGAGCCTCGGCATTCCGGATGGCTGCAGCCTCGCGTTTCTCACGCAGACCACTCTTTCGGTCGACGACACCAAGGCAATCGTCGAAGCGCTCAAGGCCCGTTTCCCGTCGATCCGAGCGCCGCGCAGCGAGGACATCTGCTATGCGACCTCGAACCGGCAGGCGGCGGTGAAGGCGATCGCGGCCGAGTGCGATCGAATGCTCGTTATTGGCGCGCCCAACAGCAGTAACTCGCTGCGGCTCGCCGAAGTCGCCGAACGTATGGGTGTTCCCGCTCGGCTGATCGAGCGCGCCGCTGACATCGACTGGGAATGGTTCGGCGAGCCCAGAACCGTCGGAATCACTGCTGGCGCCTCCGCGCCCGAAGTGCTGGTTCGTGAGGTGGTTGATGCCCTCCGGAGGTGCTTCGACGTCCACGAGGAAGAAGCGGACCATTCGCCCGAGCGCATGACGTTCAAACTGCCGCGAGAGCTTGTCTCTGGCCACGCCGCCTGAAGTCGAAATGTTCACCGACGGCGCGTGCCGCGGTAACCCCGGCCCGGGCGGCTGGGGCGTGCTTCTGCGCACAGGCGACAGGGAGCGCGAGCTTTCCGGCGGGGAGCCGCTGACCACCAACAACCGAATGGAGCTGGTCGCCGCGATTCGCGGACTGGAGGCGCTTAAGAAGCCCTGCCGCGTCCGGCTGCATACCGACAGCATCTACGTCC
>JANWLR010000084.1 GCA_025450755.1 Sphingomicrobium sp.
CCGAAGATCGTCGACTGGTACATGGACGGCAAGATCGCGATCGACCCGATGATCACGCATGTGCTCAAGCTGGAGGAAATCAACACGGGCTTCGACCTCATGCACTCGGGCGAGAGCATCCGAAGCGTCGTGGTTTACTGACGGGGGGAAGTAGATGTTCAGCCATGTGATGGTGGGGTCGAACGATATCGAACGATCCAAGCGTTTCTATGACGCGCTGTTCGGCAAGGAAGCCCATCTCGATGACAAGGGGCGGCTGGTCTATCGCCGCGGAGGCGCAGTGTTCATGGTGTCGAGGCCGATCGACGGAAAGGCCGCCAGCGCTTCGAACGGTGGCACCGTCGGCTTCGACCTGGATTCGCCGGAAGACATCGACACCTGGCACCGGCGCGGAGTCGAGGCCGGGGGGACATCGGTCGAAGACCCGCCCGGCTGGCGCGCGCTTTCGTACGGCAAGCTCTACCTCGCCTATCTTCGCGATCCCGACGGCAACAAGCTCTGCGGGCTGCACAGGCCGGCGCAGTGAAGGCCGAGATCGTCTCCGAGACAAAGTCGCACGGCGGTCGGCAGCTGGTCGTCCGCCATGCCTCGAAGGCGTGCTCGTGCGACATGAGCTTCTCGATCTTCCTTCCGCCTCAGGCCGAGCGCGGCTCGGCACTGCCGGTGGTCTGGTACCTCTCGGGCCTCACCTGCACCCAGGCGAACGTAACCGAGAAGGGCGAATATCGCGCCGCCTGCGCCGAGCTGGGGCTCATATTCATCGCCCCGGACACGAGTCCCCGCGGCGACCACATCGCCGACGTCGAGGCTTATGATTTCGGGAAAGGCGCGGGCTTCTACGTAGATGCGACAGTCGAGCCCTGGTCGCATAATTACCGGATGTGGACTTATGTGACCGAGGAGCTTCCAGCCCTGGTCGCAGCCGAGTTCCCGGTCGACATGGGCCGGCAGGGGATCACCTGCCATTCGATGGGCGGGCACGGAGCAATCAGGGTCGCGCTCAAATTCCCCGAGCGGTTCCGAAGCATTTCCGCCTTCGCTCCGATCGTCGCTCCGAGCGAGGTGGGGTGGGGACAAAAGGCGCTCGCCGGCTATCTCGGCGCGGACGAGCGCTCGTGGCGAAGGCACGACTGCGTCGCCCTTATCGAGGACGGAGCTCGAGTGAAGGACATTCTGGTGGATGTCGGCACTGCCGACCAGTTCCTCGAAACCGAGCTTCGCCCCGAGCTCCTCGAGCGCGCCTGCAGAGATTCCGGAATCGCGCTCACACTCCGCCGCCAGCAGGGCTACGACCATAGCTATTATTTCATCTCGACCTTCATGGCCGACCACATGCGGTGGCACTCGGAGAGGCTGAGCTGAACGCGAGCTGGTCGTGGCAGGCGCTGTCGATCGCGACAGCGCTTGCCTGCGGACTGCTGATCGGGATCGAGCGCGGCTTCACGCTTCGCCGCGAGAATGAGGGCACGCGGGTCGCCGGAGTGCGCACCTTCACCCTGCTCGGACTGGTCGCGGGAATCGCGGGATTGATGGGAGCAAGCGCGCAGGCGCTTGCCTCTGGAGCGCTCGTGGCTGCCGAGGCGGCGGTGATCGCCATCGGCTACGCGCATCGTCCCGGGCTCGTCTCGAGGCCCGATGCGACGACGCCGGTGGCGAGCCTGGTGACGGTTGGTCTCGGCTTCATCGCCGGCTTCGGGCAGCCGGGGCTGGCGATCGCCGGGGCGACCCTCGTCACCCTGCTGCTCGCTTTAAAGCAGGAAACGCATCATCTGATCGACCGCCTCGACGAAGCCGATGTCAAGGCACTCGCGCGCTTTGCAGTCATCGCCGGAGCGGTGCTGCCCTTCCTCCCCAGCGGCCATTATGGCCCGCTTGGCGCATGGAATCCGCAGAAGCTGTGGCTGGTCGTCGTGATCATTACCGGCTTTTCCTTTCTCGGCTATGCGGCGAACAGGATCTTTGGCGAACGCCACGGAACCATCGCAACCGCTCTCATCGGCGGCGCCTACAGTTCGACCGCTGTCACCCAAGTGCTTGCTCAGAGGCTCGGAAGCGAGCAGCGCGCGGGAGCGGAGGCGGCGGGAATCGCGCTCGCCAGCGCAGTCATGTACCTTCGGATCCCGATCCTGATCGGAGTGCTCGCGACACGCGTCCTCCCGCAAATCCTCGTGCTTGTCATCCCGGCGACCGTCGTTGCCTGGATCGCCGGTTTATGGCTCTACCGGCTGGCTCCCAAGGCCGATGCGCCGACTCCGCCCGGTAATCCAATCGCGCTTCTGCAGGCGCTGGGGTTCGTCGTCTTCGTTGCCGTGGCGGCAATTGCAGCAGCCTGGGCCCGAGGCCGTTTCGGTGAGAACGGAATCGCCGTCCTCCTGCTGATTGTCGGAAGCATGGACGTGGACGTCGCGATCGTCACGCTCGCCAGTCTGGCGCCCGAGGCGATTTCCCCCTTGCTCGCGGCGATGGCGATCAGCGGGACCGCGATCGCGAACATGGCGGTGAAGATCGCAATCACGCTCGTCTATGCGCGACGAAGAGGCTTGTCGGCGGGCTTGGCATTGACGGCGAGCGTCGTTGTGCTCGCGCTCATGATCGGCCTTGCAGCGACCCGGCTCTAGCCGCGCTGGGCCATGAGATTGGTCATCTCGGGAGTCGGTCCCATGTTGGCGGCGAGATGGGCCATGATCCAGATGGTGCCGATCATGACCAGGAAGACGATCAGGACCCCGAACGCAAGCGCGAGCACGTTGTTGGTGTTGTCGGGACCGCTGGTGATGTGGAGGAAGAAGACCAGGTGAACGCCCATCTGGGCTATTGCGAGGACCACCAGCCCGACCGCGACGCCCGGCCCCCACAAAGCCGAGGTCGACGCCACCCAGAATGAAACGCCGGTGAGGATCAGCGCAAGCGCAAGGCCGACCACATAGGCCACCGTTTCGCTGAGGATGCTGTCGTGCGGCTCGCCGGGAGCGACGTTCATGAAGTCCGAATCGCGTTCGCTCATGGCAGTGTCCCGATCAAATAGACGATGGTGAAGATGGCCACCCAGATGATGTCGAGCGCGTGCCAGAAAATGCTGAGGCAGAGGAGGCGCCGTCCGATATGCGGCTGGAAGCCCTTGGCCCAGAGCTGCGCCATCATCGTCCCAATCCACATCAGGCCCGCCGTGACGTGTACGCCATGGCAGCCGACGAGAGTGAAGAAGGCGGACAGGAATGCGCTGCGCTGCGGGCCAGCGCCGATGTGGATCATGCCCACGAACTCGCGCACCTCGATGAACAGGAAGACGAGGCCGAGCAGGGCCGTGACGACCAGCCAGGCTTCGGTCCACCACAAGTTCTTTCGCTTGGCCGCGATCATCGCGAGCCCGCAGACGAAGCTTGAAAACAGCAGCGCCATTGTCTCGACGAGAACGGTGGTGCGGTTGAACAGCTGGCTCGTCACGGGCCCGCCGTCGGTCGCGTGGACGAGCGAGGCATAGCTCGCGAAAAGCGCCGAGAAGAGCACCATGTCCGAGAGGACGAAGAGCCAGAAGCCGTACGGGACGACGATGCTCTTGGACTGCGGCCCGCGGTTGCCGAGGCCAGTGTCTTCCGACCCCATGTGCGTGAGGCCGATTGCGGGAACTTCGGTACCGGTGCTCATGGCGATTTGATCAATTCTTGAAGCAGTTCGTGACGGATTCGGCGGCGCTCGCGGGCGTTCTTTCGAACCTCCTCGACGGGGATAATGTGCTCATGCTCGTCGCGCCACGAGTACCAGACCAAGATCGCGAACGCGCCGATGAGACCGAGGATGGCAAGCCACCAGATGTACCAGATGATTGCGAAGCCGCAGAGCGAAGCGAAGAAGGCGACGATAACTCCGGTGGGTGTGTTCACCGGCATTTCGATCGGCTGGTAATCGGGCTCGTCGATGAGCTTCTCTTCCTTGATGGCGGTCTGCTTGCGCGTCCAATAGGCCTCCTCGCCGTGGACGTCGGGAAGCACTGCGAAATTGTAGTGCGGCGGCGGCGAAAGCGTCAGCCATTCGAGCGTCCGGCCGTCCCAGGGATCCCCCGTGATGTCGAGGCGGCGCTCGCGCGTCCGGATAGAGTAGACGAGCTGCACGACCGTCAGGACGATCCCAGCGAGGATGATCAAGGTTCCGACCATCTCGACGTCGAGATAGGGCTGCCAGCTCGGGTCAGCGATGTGCTGGAGGCGCCGCGTGCCGCCCATGAAGCCGAGCGCGTAGGCGGGGAACCACGCCAGATAGAAGCCGATGAACCAGCACCAGAAGATGATCTTGCCTAGCCGCTCGTCGAGCATGAAGCCGAACGCCTTCGGGAACCAGTAGGTGTAGCCGGCCATCACCCCGAACACGACAGCCCCGATGATCACGTTGTGAAAGTGCGCAACCAGGAAGAGGCTGTTGTGGACCACGAAGTCGACCGGCGGGATTGCCAGCAGCACGCCGGTCAGGCCGCCGAGCACGAACGTGATCATGAAGCCGACGAGATAGTACATTGGGGTCGTGAAGCGGACTCGGCCGCCGTACATCGTAAACATCCAGTTGAAGATCTTCACGCCGGTGGGGACGGCGATGATCATGCTGGCGATTCCGAAAACGGCATTGACGTCGGCGCCCGCGCCCATGGTGAAGAAATGGTGCAGCCACACGCAGAAGGAGATGATGCAGATGCCGAGCGTCGCGAAGACCATCGAGCGGTAGCCGAACAGCGGCTTGCCCGAGAATGTGGCGGCGATCTCAGAATAAATGCCGAACGAAGGAAGAGCGAGGATGTAGACCTCCGGATGCCCCCAGACCCAGATCAGGTTCATGTAGAGCATCGAGTTGCCGCCGCCGTCGTTGGTGAAGAAGTGGAAGCCGAGATAGCGATCGAGCATCAGCATCGCGTAGGTGGCGGTAAGGACGGGGAAGGCGGCGAGGATCAGCAGGTTCGCTGCGAGCGCAGTCCAGGTGAAGATCGGCATTCGCATGTAGCTCATGCCCGGAGCTCGGATCTTGAGGATCGTCGTTACGAAATTGACCGCGCTGAGCACCGTCCCGACGCCGGCAATCTGGAGCGCGACGAGATAATAATCGACCCCGACGCCGGGCGAGAATTGCTTTTCGCTCAATGGCGGAAAGGCAAGCCAGCCGGTGCGCGCGAACTCGCCGAGGAACAGGCTGAGATTCACGAGCAGCGCTCCCGAGG
>JANWLR010000085.1 GCA_025450755.1 Sphingomicrobium sp.
AATTCTCCGGCGGCGTCTCGAGAGTCACTCCGAGATATCCTTCGCCGGGCAAGTCGATCGCCGTCAGCGCTTGCGCCTGTGGGGCGTAGGTAATCCCCAACTGCTCGCGCACCGTGTCGATGAGGCGGCTGGAGATGATTGCCGCAGCAACATCGGAGACTTCGGTGGCCTCGGGATGCTGGAAATAGTCCGGAAGCCGGAAATACTCGCCGTAGACCGCCTGGTCGGCGCGGCCCGAATGCCGGAACACATAAGGCGCTGGACGCCCTTCCGCGACGCTGACACTGACCACGGCGGGCGGCACGGACAACCCGCCCTTTCCGGACCCGAACGTCGCCTGCGTTGCTGCGATCGCCTGGTCGACCGTCACATCGCCGACGATAATCACATCGGCCTGGCCTGCGAGCGGGCGCGCCAACAGTTCGCCCAAGTCCTTCGGGCCGGCATTCGACAGATCGGCCGTTCTCGGCAAGAATTCGAAGCGGTGGTCGTTGCCCACCATCAGCGCCTGCGCGGCGCGCGCATAGGTCGCCTGGGGGCTCGCCTCGATCTGCCCTGAAAGCATTGGCGCGACCGATATCGCTTTCTCGAATGCTTCGGTTCGGAAGCCGGGGTCGCGGGCATAGGCGTCGAGCAATTGCATCTGCGTGGTGAGGTCGGCCGGGCGCGTCTGGCCTTTGAGGACGAAGGCGCGGTTTCCCGCCTCCATCGCAATCGACATCACTTTGCCGCTTTCCTGCGCCCATTGGGTGATCTGGAACAACGGCAGCTTCTTGGTCCCCGCCAGCGGAAACATCTGCGCTTGCCACAACGCGCTCGCGAGGGACGGTTGAACGCCGGAACGGCCGTTGCCGAGAAGCACCGAAACTAAAATCTTATTGCCTTCGAACTGGGTCGGCTTGACCAGGAGGCGTGTGCCGTTGGCGAACTTGACCAGGGTTGTCCCGAGCTTCGCATCGACCGACTTCGATCCGATCGAGCCCGGCATTCCGAAATTGTCGTACGGCCAGGAGAGCGCGGCCCTCTTCGCAACTTCTCCGAGGGGGCGCGCGTAGGCCGCGTCCAGCGCCTGGGCGAGCTTCGCCTCGCCCGCCGTGGCCGTCCTCGCCGACCGGAACAGGATCGGTCCATGTTCAGAAAACGCCGCCTTCAGTGCGGTCGTCACCTCGGCGGGGGTCGCCGTGACCAGGATCGGCTCTGCGAACGAAAGATTCTGCGCCGGGCTGGTGAAGACTTCATCCGCGTTCGCCTCGCGCACAAGTTCGTCGGCGATGTCGCTGGATTTGCGCGTCGCGGCTTGCGCGGTCCGATTTTCGAGCTCGGTCCTGATGCTTGCAACCGCTCGCTTGAGGTCGCCTGGCTGGACTTCGTCGCGCAGCAGCGAGCGTTCCTCTGCAGTGACCTCATCCAGCGCCGCCTGCCATTTTTCGGGCGATGCAGCGATTCCAATCGAGGTTACCGAACCGGAGTGGAAGAGCGAACGTTGATGCCCCACCCGGGCGGCGATGAATGGAGTGCCGGGCTCGAGCGCGCGGTCGGCGAGCCGCTGATTGAGAACCGTGAGCCCGATTGTTTTCAGAAGCATGTCGCGATCGACTTCTTCGGTCTCCGCGCGGCGGTCCGCGGGTCCGACCCATTCAAGCGAGAGCTGGTCGGGCGCTCCATCGGCGACCAACTCGCCGACCTTCTTCTGGCCGGTTGGAGTCCCGAGATCGATCGCGTCCGGAGTCCCGGCTGGATTCCAGTCGGAAAAACGCGCCTTGATTTGCTGTTCGACGGCATTGGGATCGACGTTCCCGACCACGACGATCGTCGCGTTGTCGGGCCGGTAATTGGCGCGATAGAAACGTTCGATACGGTCGTGATTGGCGGCGTCGATGTCCTCGACCGTGCCGATCGGCCAGCGATCGATCACCCGCGTGCCGTCGAGCGCCGCTGATAGCTGCGCCTTGATCATCCGATAGGGTGGCGTGTCGCGCAGCCGCTCTTCCGACAGGATTACCCCGCGCTCGGCATCGATCGCTGCGGGCGCCAGCGTCAATCGCCCGCCAATCTCCCGGAAAAGCGTGAGCCCCGTGGCGAGCGCGGTCGCGTCGGCCTTGGGGAAGTTGAACATGTACACCGTCTCGTCCTGGGTGGTGAACGCGTTGGTGTCGGCACCGAACGAAAGGCCCTGCCGCTGGAGCATCTGCACGACCTGGCCATCCGCGACGTTGGCGCTTCCCCGGAATGCCATATGCTCGAGAAAGTGCGCGAGGCCCTGCTCCTCGGGACGCTCCTCGAGCGATCCTGAGCCGATCCGAAAGCGCATGGACACCCCATCGCTCGGGGTCGTGTTGTGCATGATTGCGTAGCGCATGCCGTTCGGCAACGTGCCGAAGATGACCGCCGGATCGGCTTTTCGGCCCGTATAGTCCTGCGCCCATTTGCCCGGCTGCACTTGCGGAGCCGGCTGCGCAGCGAGCGGCACAGCGGACGCGGTAAGCAACAGGGCGGCAAGGATCCGAATGTTCATGAAATACTCCCCAGAGCCGCCGGCCGCGGACCTTAGCGGCCGTACGAGGGATCGCAAGTCACTTCAATTGCTACGAAAAAGCACTTCGCCGAACTGCTTTAGCGGTCATCCTCGGTCGTGTCGTTCCGTGCGTTGCTGCCCTGCTCAGCCGCCGGAAGCGCCCGCTTCTCGACCGGCGCGAGGTGCGCCCGCGAAAGCCTGGCATTGAACGCCGGCAAGTCACTCGTCAGCACCTGATTTAGGTTTGCAAGTTCCAGATCGAGTTGCTTCGAGAGGTCGGCGAACACCGTATAGTCCTGGGTCGTCGGTGCGGCGTCAGCGCTTTCGACCACGCTAGCCAGCGCAGCGAGCTTGTTGTTGAGCATGATCGGGAAGTTGAGCGGATCCTGCGAGCTCTGGTTCTTGACCTGGTAAATGCGCGCCTCGATCGCCGCGAGCCTGGCGTCGAGCTGCGCGCCCGCGCGCTTCGTCGCCGGATCGTTCACCTGCTGGAGCGAAGGACCGATTTGTGCCCTTACCCCGCGGATCAGCAGCACCGCTTGATTGGCTTCACTCACTTTGTCGCGGATTGCGCTTGCCAACTTGAACTGTTTCGCAAGGGCCTCCTGGCTGACACCTTCAACGCGAGGGTCGAGCCGGATCTCGATCGGCACGGTCTCGACCTGGCCATCGGCCGTGAGTCGCGCCTGGTACGACCCGGGAAGCGCAACGGGACCGCGGTTGCGGCCCAGCCACAGGATCATCTTTGGAAATTCAGTGAAGCCCGGATAATGCATGTCCCAGGTGAAGCGGTTGAGCCCGGCCTTCATCGACGGCTTCGGCGGGGGGCCGTTCCGCCCTTCCTCGTCGTCGCCGCTATCGCCGCCCTCCGGCTTCTTTTCGGCGGTCATGCCACCGGCGAAGCTTCGCACCAGCGTCCCCGATGAATCGAGGATGTCGAGCTTCAGGCTCGCCGCCGCCTTCGGCAGATAATAATCGATCATCACGCCGGGATCGACTCCGCGCACGGCCGGAGCGGGCTTGAATAGGTGCACCGCGGGCGGCCCGCTCAGCGACCCGAGTTGTCGCAGCGTATCGATATTGTCGAGCACCCAGAAGGACCGGCCGTGGGTGGCGATGACGAGGTCGTGATCGGTCACCGCAAGGTCCGCGACCTGGGTCACGGGCAGGTTGCGCTGCAGCTTCTGCCAGCTGAGGCCGTCGTCGAAGCTCATCCACACGCCGCGCTCGGTGCCGAGGTACAGAAGTCCGGGCCGGACGGTGTCCTCGCGGATGCTGTGTGCCATCTCGTCGGCGGGGATTGCGTTCGCGATGCTCGTCCAGTGCTTCCCGTAATCCATGGTCTTAAGGACATACGGGCGAAGGTCATCGAGCAGGTAGGCGTAGCCCGTCAGGAACGCCGTTCCCGGCCGGGACGGCGAATCCTCAATGGTCGTGATCTTGAGATATTTGGGGATCCCACGCGGTGTAACGTCGGCCCAGGTGCGTCCGCCGTCGCGGGTGATGTGCACGAGGCCGTCATCAGATCCCGCCCAGATCAGTCCGCGCTCGAGCCGCGAGGGCGTCAGCGCAAACACCGTGCCATAGGTTTCCACCCCCGTCTGATCGAGGGTGATCGGCCCGCCCGACGGCCCCAGCGTGGCCGGATCGTTCCGCGTCAGGTCCGGGCTGATCTTCTGCCAGCTCTGCCCCTCGTCGGTGCTTTTCCAGACCTGCTGCGACGTGGCGTAGAGCGTGTTGGGATCGTTGGGGTCGAACAGGATCGGGTAGGTCCACTGGAAACGCTCGGCGATGTCCTTCGAGGACTAGCCCATGGGATTGTCCGGGAGGATGTTGACCGCCCGCTCCTGCCCGTTCGAATAGTCGAAGCGCGACAGCTCCCCGCCGTAGCTTCCGGCGTAGTAGATGTTCGGGTTCTTGGGATCGTTGGCGATATAGCCGCTCTCGCCGCCGCCCACCGAATAGCCGTACATGCCGCCGAGCACGTTCATCTGCTTCCAGTCCTTGCTGGGAACGCAGATGGTCGTGTTGTCCTGCTGCGCACCACAAGCAAAGTAAGGGAAATGATGATCGATGGTGACGCGGTAGATCTGCGCCGTCGGATAGGCCTGCCGAGTCCAGCTCTTACCGCCGTTGACGCTGACATTCGCACCGCCGTCATTGGCCTCGATCATCCGCTGATCGTCGTTCGGAGCGATCCATAGATCGTGGTTGTCGCCGTGCGGCGGGCGGATCTTGGTCGGGAAGGTCTTGCCGCCATCGTCGGAGCGGAAGAACTGGACATTGGTCACATAGACGCGATCCTTGATCTTCGGATCGGCGGTAATGCGCGTATAATAGAAAGCGCGCTGCCGGAGATCCCGGCTGTCATTCGTCCGTCGCCAGCTCTTTCCTGCATCGTCGGAGACAAACACGCCGCCATCGCGGTTCTCGACGATCGCATAAACTCGGTTGTCATCAACCGGCGAGACGCTGACACCAATCTTTCCGTCGATTCCCGCAGGCATTCCGGGGTTGTGCGTCAGCTCGCTCCACGTCTCGCCGCCGTCGCTGCTCTTGAACAGCCCGCTCCCCGGTCCGCCCGAGCTCATCGCCCAGGGCTTGCGCCAGGCTTCCCAAAGCGCCGCGTAAATGACGTTCGGGTTCTTCGGGTCGATCGAGATGTCGACCGCTCCGGTCTTCGGATCGCGGTACAATGTCTTCTTCCATGTCTGCCCGCCGTTGCGGCTGACATAGACTCCGCGCTCTGCGTTGGGAGCGCCATAATGGCCGAAGCCGCCGACGATCACATGGTTGCAGTCCGAAGGATCGATCCGGACGCGCGAAAAGTTGCGGACCGCCTGAAGGCCCGCGCTCTTCCACGTCTTGCCGCCGTCGCTGGATTTGTAGACGCCGTTTCCCGGCATGATGTTGCCGCGCAGCTCGGTCTCGCCCGTGGTGAAGAACACGATGTCGGGATTGGCTTCGCAGACCGCGACGCCGCCGACCGCTGCATTGTCGACCTTGCCGTCGGTCACGGGATCCCAGCTGGTCCCGCCGTCATTCGTCTTCCACAGGCCGCCGCCTACGGCTCCGAAATAATATTCTAGCGGGCGCGCCGTGCTTCCCGCGACCGCGATCGAGCGGCCGCCGCGGTTCGGCCCGATGTTCCGCCACTTCAAGGCAGAGAGGTAGGAATCGTCGACCGTGAAAGGCTTGCTCGGGATCTCATGCTCGACCTGCGCCAAGGCGGGTGCCGCAACGAAGGCCGCCGTCGCCATCAGGAGGGCGCGCAGCGCCCGGCCAGCTGCTCGATTCATTTCTTGAAGTCCCCCTTCGCTCGCCGGCGCGGACGCGCAGCTTGTCGAACGGGTAAGATCAGCGTGAGGTGAGGTCAAACCGCGTCTCGACTAACCAACGTTGAGGTCGACGTCCCGCTGCCTGTTCGAGGAAAATCGCTGCCTAGTTGGGCCTACTCACTCCGGTTCCGCCAGCTTTGGTGCCTGGGGCAGGCGGCTTCGATCCAGCCTCGTTCTTCGCACCGGGCATCTGCTCCATCATCTGCTCGTGGCGCTCGGGAGCGCTCGCGACCGCGGCCTTATATTGCGCCGCGGACATCTTCGGCATCTGCCGGATGAAAGCGACTAGATCCCAGATAAGCTCATCATCGTGGGTCTTGCCCCACGCCGGCATCGCCGTGAACTTCAGCCCATGCTTGATAACCCAGAATTGCTCGGCAGGGCTCAAGTCGTCGCCGCTCGCAAGCTCAGGTGCCGAGGGGTAGATGCCCTGGCTGAGCTCGGAACGTTCGATTCCCGGACCCAGATGGCAGCCGGTGCACATTTCATTGTAGAGTTCCGCCCCAGCCGGAATGCGCCTGGGATCGTTGAAATTGGAAGGCGCAGTCACATTGCGCGCGTGGCTCTCCACGGATTTATCGCGAATCTCCTCGAGAATCCCGAAAACCAGTTTCGTGTGCGGCACGTCGGCGCCAACGTTGTAACCACCGGTGTAAATGAAGATTGCGGAAGCGACGACGAACAGCAAGATAATGACGAGAACCAAAGCCGCGATTGAAAGCTGTCGCCGAGGTCGGAATTCGCTTTGCGACGCCATGATCCACTCCTCAGTTCAGTTTCAGCCTTAGAAAGGCCATTGCACCGGTTGGATTGTGACCCCCATAGAGCGGCGCGAGCGCATCGGGAACGAAGTTAAGCGAAAAAACTCCGCCCCCTCCGAGCGAGAGATGATCGGCAATTCGGAAATCGCGCACTGCTCCCAACGAAATCTTGCCGACTCGATAGGCCGGCTGGTCCTGACCCTGGATCAGCTCGCGGTTCTCGATCGTCTCCAAGCGGCCGAAGATCGTCCATTGAGAGTGCTTCAGCGAAGCTTCCGCCGCAATGCCATCGTCATTGTGGCCCTGGCTCGATTTGCGGCCCCACGCTAGCGTCGCGGCCGCGTGCCAGCGCGGCGCGACATCGTCAGCCCACATCGCGCTCGCCGACCAGCGGGTCTGGTTCATTCCGGGTTCGAGTTGCTCGGGTTCGACGAGATGCGCAAAGCTCCCCTGCAGCGCGAGCGTTCGCATCGGGTTCCACGACACCCGGATCGCAGTCGAATCCAGCGGCCCGGTCTCAATGTTCCAGCGATGCTGGTCAGGCTCGCGCCCATTGAATCGGCTGGCCTCGATCTTCACCTGATCGACCACCAGCCCGGCAGTCACCACACCGAAGGTGATGTGCGTCGAATCCAGCCAGTGATGGGTGATCGGCGCCTCGGGTGAGTCCATGATGCTTTCACGGTGCATGAATGTGGGCGGCCCGAATGCCGGCTCTCCGGGAAGGCCGGCGTAGAGGAAGACGCTGCTTTCCGGCCCGATTTTCTGTGAGGCGGTCGCCGACAATTCCATGAAGAAGTCGTGCGGGTGCTGACGATCGATAAGCCGGTCGCGACCATTCGCGGTCTCGCCGCTGGCGAGGAGTAGCGGGTAGCCGCTTGGCCCCATCAGGGGATCGGGACTGAGCATCGCCCGGAACTGCACCGTTCCGCCGCCGAGCGGGTGTTGAGCCATGCCCATCAACATGCCGCTGGCGAACGCCTTGTCATCGCCGCGCGAGCCGGATTGGTGATCGTAGACCAGGTTCAGATCGCCGTGCGCCATTAGCATCCAGCCGCCCGACATCGCCATCGGTCCGCTCATCGGCGTGGTCGCGTCCGGTTGCCACGAGGTCCCCGACGATTCCCGCTGCGGCGGATAGGAACCGAGCACCGCGCCCATTGTCATTGATCCCTTGCCCATTCCGGGCATTGGCGTTTGTCCCATGAGCATTTGCCCCATCGGCGCCAAATTCGCGGTCGAGGGTTGCGGCATCGGCATGGTCATCGTGCCCTGCCCCATCTGGGACGAGCCCATCGGCGGAATCGCAGTCCCGCCGCTCTTCGGCATCGGCATCGTCTCCGAGCCGCCGCTCATCGGCATGCTCATCGGCACCTCGAAAGCCGCTTTCTTGTGCCTGACAGCTGGCTTCTTGCGTGCCCTCTTCGCCGCGTGCTTCTTCGTTGGCTTGTTCGCCGCCTTGAGGGGCGACTTCACTTGCTTCGCCGGCATCTTCATGCCTGGCATATTCATCTGCGCGACTGCGGGCGCAGGGATGGTCGCAAGTGCAAGCGCACTCGCTGCGGTGAGCGAACTAGATTTCACGGATGGTCTCCAAAGGAGGCGCCGCGTTGAACGACGCCTCCGAATCTTGGTTGCTTCAGCCGCTAGCCGGCACGATGCTGCGTATGACGGTGATGCATCCTGGCCATCATCTCCTCGCAGCACTTGTGGCATTCAGCCATCTGCTTCTCACTCATGCGCCCCATGTGGCCCATGTGGCCCATGTGGCCCGAGTGACCCATTGCTCCCATATGCTCCATCTGCTGGGGCTGAGATTGCATCGACGCAGTTGCGGATGGCGCGGGCGCGGGCTGGGCAGCGGCAAGAGCCGCAGTCATCAAGATAATCATTGTTGTTCTCCTGAGTTCGAGTGTTTGCTTCGAATCTCAGGCGAGCTTGGGAGGTGGAGTCGCAATCTCGGGATGGATGCCGCGTAACATGCGGCCCGCCATCGGGATGACAGGCTGAGGGCGTCGGACAGGCGGCTCATCGCGTACTTGCTCTTGCGCCGGTAGGGCCGAAGCGCATGCCATTGAGCACGTCGCCAGTCCGTCATTATGTTGGTGCTTGCTCGATGGGCCGGGACAATGCTGCATCGCCATTCCTGCCATGCTAATCTGGTGATCAGCCGCAGACGCCGGCTCCATGCCGAGCGGCATCAACAGCACCGTCACGAGAGCAAGCAAGCGTAAGACGGCAGAGCGCATGGGTGTGGAATAGACCCTCACAAAGATCGCCTCAATCGCGGCGATCACGTCGTTGCTCCTTCGAGGCCGCCGAGGATCGGACAATCGGGCCGGTCATCGCCGTGGCAGGATTGCGCGAGATGCTCGAGCGAGAGACGCATGGCGCGGAGCGCACGTTCCTTGCGTTTCAACTCGGTCACGCGCGTGAGCGCGAGCTGCTTCACGTCCGCGCTTGCCCGGTTGCGGTCGTTCCACAGCTCGAGCAGCCGTCCGATTTCCTCGATGGAAAAACCGAGATCGCGCGCGCGGCCGATGAAATTGAGCACGTGAACGTCGCGCTCGTCATAGTCGCGATAACCGGAATCCCGCCGCATAGCTTTCGGCAACAGTCCGATCTTCTCGTAATGGCGAATCATCCGTTCGCTGATGCCGCTCGCCGCCGCGGCCTGGCCAATCTTCACAGTTTCACTCCATTGAGTCGAAGCGAATTGGCGATCACGCTCACCGAGCTGAGCGCCATCGCTGCTCCTGCGATGATCGGCGAGAGGACGATTCCGAACCACGGGTACAAAATGCCCGCCGCAATCGGAACGCCCGCGCCATTGTAGACGAACGAGAAGAAAAGATTCTCCCTGATGTTGCGCATCACCGCGCGGCTAAGACGGCGAGCGCGGACGATTCCAGTGAGGTCCCCTTTGACCAGCGTCACTGCCGCGCTCTCCATCGCAACGTCTGTGCCCGTACCCATGGCGATGCCGACGTCAGCGGCAGCGAGTGCGGGAGCATCATTGATCCCGTCCCCGGCCATCGCCACCCGGCGGCCCATTGCCTTGAGCTCGGCGATCTTCGCCTGCTTCTGCTCGGGGAGAAGCTCGGCAATGAATTCATCGATGCCGAGGCGCCGCGCCACGGCTTCCGCCGTGCTCCGATTGTCGCCGGTCAGCATGACGATTCGGATGCCCTCGCCGTGCAATTGAATAACGGCGTCGACTGCGCTGTCCTTGATCGGGTCTGCGACCACGAGGAGGCCTGCGAGCCTGCCCTCGATTGCGACAAACATTACCCCTTGCCCTTCGGCACCAAAGCGATCGGCCGCGCTTTCCA
>JANWLR010000086.1 GCA_025450755.1 Sphingomicrobium sp.
AGCTCGACGCGAGACCTGCGCCGAGGATCTTGAGCTCGCCATGCTCCTTGGCGAGCCCGAACTCGACGCTGTGCCAATAGAGGCGCGCCACGCGGTGCCCTTCACCAGCGGCAATCGCCGCGGTTCCGAGTTCGCCGATATGCCGCGCCATCTCGGCATATTCATGGTGCGCGAGCATCGGGATATGGCCGAACATGTCGTGGAAGCAATCCGGCGCCTCCAAATAGTCGAGCTGGTCGCGCGTCCGGATGAAATTGCCGACCGGGAACACCCGTTTCGATAGCATTGCGAAGAAGATGTCGTCGGGCACCAGCCCCGGCACCGCGACTGTCCGCCAGCCGGTCCGAGGCTCCAGGATCGCGTTCAGTCCTTCGACGTCGGGAACGCCCGGGTGCGAGAGTTTCAAGAGGTCAATCCCGTCAAAGAAGGGCGAGACGACCCGAGTGCCCAGCAGCTCGACCTGCCGCGCGAACAGCAAGTCCCAGACCGCGTGGTCATCCTCGGTGAAGGATTCCCAGCCTTGGGGGACCACGTAGTCGGTCCAGCTTCGCGCCGGCTCGTCCTTGGTGATTGTCTCTTGAAGCATCTTGCGGGTTCCTTCGTGGACTTGAGGCAATAAAAAACCCGCCGAGCTTGGCTCTGGCGGGGTCGGAGGCTGTCGATCTGTCGCTATGCGTGCGTCAGCTCGTTCCAGCCTCCTTCGGATAATAATAGCTCGCCCAGGCAGCCGAAGCGGCGCTGTTGGTTGCAACGAAGGTGAGCGATCGGGTCATTGCGAGCGGCTTATTCCACGTGACGTCTGAACGATCAATGGCCAACATGGATGCGTCACATCGCATTGCCGACATTGTTGTACATCATGTCGATCTTGTTCCCGAGATTGTGGAAGGCGCCGATCGCGGCGATCGAGATCAAGGTTGCGACAAGCGCATATTCGATCGCGCTCGCGCCCTTCTCGCAGCGGAGAATTTTCATTAACACGCGCATCGCCCACTCCTTGGTTAACCTTTATGACCTCAGGTGGCCACTTGCCGGACAGTTCTCCTCTCGCGAGGCCTGTCAAATCCTTCCCGGGGATGGTTAACGCGGCCGAGCCGATCGCCAATCTCGAGGATCGGCAGCTAAGCAACTGAAGCGACAGCATTTCACCTGGGCAGAAATCGACTTCAACGATATGATCAGAGGCGTCGACCAAGGGATCCAGGGGAGGGACCGATGTTCGATCAGACACTCAGCGGAAGCTTGCGCAACCTCGCGATCGGACTCGTGCTGACGGCGGCAATCGTCGGCGCGGGATTCGCGCTCGCCTTTTATTGACATTCTTGCCGGGCGCTGACCCCCGGCGATTGATTGAAAAGGCCCATTCGCGGCTCTCATTTGCCGCACCAAGAGCGCGTGCTCGTAAATCGCTTCTTTACCATCTTGGGCAAGCGAGCCTTAACTGGCAGCAGGTGAATCCGGGTCCTGGCGTGGCATCGTGTTTGAGTAGTGGGAGCGGAAAGATGCCTTTTGGAAAACGAATTGACGGACCGACCGGTCGACGCCGCGCCTTGAGAGAAGAAGTCGTCCTCGCGGGATCGGCGCAGACGATCAGGGCGTCACGGCCGGTGGTCGTCACCGATGTGTCGAAGCGCGGCGCAAAGCTGCAAGGTTGCGAATTGGACACGCTCGACCTCGACGTACTTCTCCTGGTCGGAGCGACGGACCTGTTTGCAAAGATTGCCTGGTCGAATCGCACCGAGTGCGGGATCACGTTTGAAGAGCAGCTGTCGCCGGACATGGTCACCCACATCAAGCGCGAAGGCCGCTGGGCCAAGGTGATGGGGATCTCGGCCTAAACAGCCGCGATCTAGCCCGGCAGCAGGCTATTGATTGCTTTGGCGAGCTTGATGTCCCTGTCCGTCACGCCGCCTGCGTCGTGGCTGGTGAGCCGCACGTCGACCCGGTTCCAGACGTTGGTGAATTCCGGGTGATGATCGACCCTCTCGGCGTGGAGCGCGACGCGGGTTAAAAAGCCGAAAGCTTCGCTGAAGTCCTTGAATTTCAGGCTGCGGGTTAGAGCCTTGCCACCATCCTCAAAGCTCCAGCCATCCGGTGCGTCCATTGCGATTCTCCTGTCCTACAAGGCCTCTTATCCATTTACCCGGCGGCAATCCGCCGTTTCGATCCCGAATCGCCCGGATTCGAAAAATGCATCCGGGCTTAAAGTCACGAAAAATGGCGGCACCCCTCGAGACATTAGTGACCTTAAGGATGTCCGCCGCCTTGAAATGCGGGCAGCCCAAGAGCAGTTGGGCCGCGAAGGAGACTGAAATGGCCACTCAGGCCGCCGAAAAGACCATTCTCGGGCTCGAAAACCCGATGGGAACCGATGGCTTCGAGTTCGTCGAATATACGGCGCCCGACGTCGAGCTACTGCGCTCGCTGTTCACGAAGATGGGCTTCCCCGAGGTCGCCCGGCACAAGAGCAAGAACGTCACGCTTCATAAGCAGGCCGACTGCAACTTCATCATCAATGCCGAGCCGGGCTCCTACGCCGAGGAATATGCGAAGGCCCACGGTCCCAGTGCCTGCGCGATGGCGTTCCGGGTCAAGGATGCGAAGGCTGCTCATGAGCGCGCGCTAAAGCTTGGCGCGACAAACATCGAGGTGAAGAAGGGCACCGGCGAGCTCGACATCCCGGTCATCGAGGGGATCGGCGGCTCGCGCCTCTTCTTCGTCGACCGCTACGGCGGCAAGGGTTCGATCTACGATGTCGATTTCGACTTCCATCCCGACTGGGGGGAGCGGATGGCGCAGGGCGATTCCAAGCTCACCTACATCGACCATCTCACCCACAACGTGAACCGCGGACGGATGAGCGTCTGGGCCGACTTTTACGAGCGGCTCTTCAACTTCCGCGAGATCCGCTACTTCGACATCGAGGGCAAGCAGACCGGCCTCTTCTCAAAGGCGATGACGAGCCCGTGCGGCAAGATCCGGATCCCCTTGAACGAGAGCCAGGACGACAAGAGCCAGATCGAGGAATTTCTCCGCGAATATAGGGGTGAGGGCATTCAGCACATCGCGCTGGGCACGTCGGACATCTACAATGCAGTCGACATCATTTCCGCGCGCGGCATTCCGTTTCAGGACACACCCGACACCTATTACGAGCTGCTCCCCGAGCGCATCAAAGGCCATTCGGAGTCGATCCCGGAGCTCGAAAAGCGGAAGATCCTCATGGACGGCGCGCCGACCGAGGGGCAGGGCTTGCTGCTTCAAATCTTCACTCAGAACGTGATCGGGCCGATCTTCTTCGAAATCATCCAGCGCAAGGGCAACGAGGGTTTCGGGGAAGGCAATTTCAAGGCTCTGTTCGAGAGCATCGAGCTCGATCAGATGCGCCGCGGCGTGCTTTGAAGCACCAATGACCGAAGCCTATATTTGCGATTATGTCCGCACGCCCATCGGGCGCTATGCCGGAGCGCTGAGCAGCGTCCGCGCCGACGACCTCGCCGCGATCCCGATCAAGGCACTGATCGACCGTAATCCCGAGGTCGACTGGTCAAAGCTCGACGATGTGATTCTCGGCTGCGCCAACCAGGCGGGCGAGGACAATCGCAACCTGGCGCGCATGGCGGGACTTCTTGCGGGTCTTCCTGACAGCTCGGGAGGGGTGACTCTCAATCGCCTGTGCGGCTCGGGTCTCGATGCCGTCGCAATGGCGGCGCGGGCGATTCGGGGCGGTGAATCGGAGATGATCATTGCCGGCGGCTCGGAAAGCATGAGCCGCGCTCCCTTCGTCATGGCCAAGGCGACCAGCGCTTTCGACCGCAATGCCGAGATCTACGACACGACGATCGGCTGGCGTTTCGTCAATCCGAAGATGAAGGCGCAGTATGGCGACGACACGATGCCGAGCACCGGCGAGAATGTCGCGCAGGAGTTCCAGATCAGCCGCGAGGACCAGGACGCCTTCGCTTTGCGCAGCCAGGAGAAGGCGGCGAAAGCCCAGGCGAACGGCCGGCTGGCCGCCGAGATCGTCGCAGTCGAGATCCCGCAGCGCAAGAGCGATCCCGTCGTTGTTGACAAGGATGAACATCCGCGCGCTACCAGCCTTGAAGCGCTAGCCAAACTGAGGCCAATTGTCCGCCCGGACGGCACTGTCACCGCCGGCAACGCCTCGGGCGTGAACGATGGCGCTGCTGCGATCGTCGTCGCTTCCGAAGGCATGGCGAAACGCAACGGCCTGAGACCGCTTGCTCGCGTGCTTGGTGCGGCCGTGGCGGGCGTTCCTCCGCGGATCATGGGCATCGGCCCGGCACCCGCCTCGGAGAAGCTGATGAAGCGCCTTGGTCTGAAGATCGGCGACTTCGACGTGATCGAGCTGAACGAGGCCTTCGCCGCCCAAGGTCTGGCAGTGCTACGCCAGCTCGGGATTGCCGATGACGACCCGCGCGTGAACCCGAATGGCGGTGCGATCGCGCTCGGTCATCCGCTCGGCATGTCGGGCGCCCGGCTCGCGCTCACCGCAACCGAGGAGTTGCAGCAGGGCGGCGGCAAGCTCGCCCTCGCCACCATGTGCATCGGTGTCGGCCAGGGAATCGCACTCGCGCTAGAACGGGTGTAATGTCGCGCCCATGGCTGGGGTGGCGCAAGCAATGCTCGACGACGCGGCGATCATGGCCGTCCTTGAGACCGTGCCCGACCCGGAGATCCCGGTCCTCACCATCACCGACCTCGGCATCGTTCGCGGTATCGCCCCCGATCCGCCGCGCGTGCTGATCAGCCCGACCTACACCGGCTGCCCGGCAACGGTCGCGATCGAGACGATGATTCGCGAAGCGCTCGACAAAGCTGGTTTCGAGGATGTTCACATCGAGCGCGTGCTCTTCCCACCCTGGACCACCGATTGGATTACCCAGCGCGGCCGCGAGCGCCTTCATGCCTACGGCATCGCGCCGCCGAGCCCTTCGGAAACCGCAGAATGCCCTCTGTGCGGATCGAGCGACACGGCCGAGGTCAGCCGCTTCGGATCGACGCCGTGCAAGGCGCAGTGGCGCTGCAATGCCTGCTTGGAGCCGTTCGATCGGTTCAAGTGCCACTAAGCCTTAGGGCTCGATCCAAGACCCGCCGCCGGCGATCAAAGGTCCGGCCGCTGATACGAGGGCGGCGAATATCCTCGCCCTGATCAGACTGTGCAGCATAACTACCGGGCATTGATTTGGCACAATGATTAACGAGTAGCGATCACCACTCCGCGAAGCTGCCGTCGACATTCCTGAAGATCGGGTTGCGCCATCGGTGCCGGTCCTTGTCGGCCTCGCGCACCGCTGCCTCGTCGATCTCGACTCCAAGGCCCGGTCCCTGCGGCACCGGGAGGTATCCATCGACCGGCGACAACGCTTCCTTATTCACGACGAAGTTCAGAAGATCGTGTCCACCGGTATTGTAATGGATGCCGAGGCTGATCTCCTGGATCGCATGATTGGGCGTGCAGGCGGCGATCTGCAGACATGCCCCTAATGCAAGCGGTCCCAGCGGGCAGTGCGGGGCGACGGCGATATCATAGGCCTCGGCCATCGCCGCGATCTTGCGCACTTCGAGGATCCCACCGGCATGGCTGAGATCAGGCTGAATGATATCGACGGCGCCTTGCTGGAAAACAGGTTTGAACTCCCAACGGCTGTAGAGCCGCTCACCGAGCGCAATTGGGGTCGACGTGTGGGCCGCAATTTCCGCGAGCCCCTCACGATTCTCGGACAGGAGAGGCTCCTCTATGAACAGCAACCCGAGCGGCTCGAGCGCCTTTGCAAGCTGTTTCGCCACCGGGCGATGTACACGGCCGTGGAAGTCCAGGCCGACGTCCATCCCTTGTGCCTGTGCCGCTTCGACGCGCTTGGTCACCTCTTCGAAGACCTTGGGTGTTCCGATCCAGTCGAGTTCGGCGGTCGCGTTCATCTTGACCGCGCTGAAGCCTTGATTCTTGCGCACCTCGGCGGCCTCGGCGATCTCGTCCGGCCGATCGCCGCCGATCCACGCATAGGACCGGACCCGGTCCCGCACCTTGCCTCCCAGCATCTGCCATGCCGGCAGGCCAAGCGCGCGGCCTTTCAAGTCCCACAGCGCCTGTTCAAGTCCCGAGAGTGCGCTCATGAGCACCGGCCCGCCACGATAGAAGCCGCCGCGGTAGCCGACCTGCCAGATGTCCTCGATGTTGAAAGGATCGGCGCCAATGAAACGGTCGCGATACACTTCGAATGCACCCTCGACGGCCTCGGCCCAGCCTTCAAGACTGGCTTCGCCCCAGCCGGCCGCACCATCCTGGGTCTCGACCCGAACGAACAGCCATCGCGGCGGGACGAGAAATGTCTCGATTTTGCCGATCTTCCGCACTGTCACGCCTCGGCCTTCTTCGCCTGCGTCCCGCTGCCGCCTAGACGACGGCCGGCTGCATCATCCGTTTCGTCTTCGGGATGCTCTCCGATCTTCTTGATCGGCACGACCAGGCAGACGCTCGATGCCGGAAGGACGTTGCGCCAGTCGGCGATCAACTGCTTGTAAGCCTTTCCGACGTTGCGGATCTTGCGGTCGAGATCGAACAATCCGAGTGGGTTCACATTTCCATTCTGCTCGCGCAGCGCAGTGTCCCAGTCGACCTGATCGGTGAGACTGTACCAGGTGAACCCCACAGTCGGAATTCCGACGTTCCTCAGCCGCAGGACGTTGGCCCATTCCTTCCACAGCCATTTGACCGCCTCATCGCCGTGCTGCCCTTCCCACAGGTTGGTCTCGGTATGCATCACCGGCAGGCGATAGCGGTTGTAATATTGCCGGGTGATCTCGGCGTATCCGAACGTCTCGCCCGCCGCGACCGTGTGTCCGTCGGCGAACACCCGGTGCTCATTCAGCTGGTAATAGTCATTGCCGAAGATGCAGTGCTGCTTCAGCCGGTGCTCGAGGAACCACTCATATTCCTCGCGCTCCATGCCGTTATCCAGCAGGTACTGGTACATGCCGCTGTCGACCCGGCGCCCATAATTGAGGTCCAGGCTCAGGAATCGCAACTGGTTCAACACCTCGGCACGACCGATCGCTGCGGGAGAATCAGCGTGATAATATTCCGAGGATTCCGACTGGATGAAGATCGCATCATGCCGGCGCTTGAGGATCTCGATCATCCCCATGACGTTGGCTTTGACGAGGTGTTTCAGCGCAGTGACGAAGGACCTGTCGTCCTTCTTCTGTTCATTCCACCAGCCGTATTTCGCCGAGAAGACCGCGCAAATGAACATCTCGTTGATCGGCGTGTACAGCTGCACCCAGGGAAAGCGTTCGGCGAACTCGCCGGCATAGGCGGCAAACAGCCGAGGAAAGTCGGGGTTCTGGAAATTGCCGATCCAGTCGGGAACGCCAAAGTGGCAAAGATCGACGATCGGAGTGATGTCGCGCTTCTTCAATTCAGCGAAGGTCATGTCCGCAAAGTCCCAATCGAACTTGTTGGGACCAAGATAGGTGCGGTGGATCGGCGGGCCGTAGCGCAAATAGTTGATGCCGATTTCCTGGACGCAATCGAAATCCTCGCGCCAGCGCTCGTAATGGCCGCAGACATCCATCTCGTCGATGCGAGTCTTGCCATGGTTGATCGTCGGGATGCTGTTCTCAATCCCGGTCGCAAACATGAAGTTGGCGATCGCTAAATCTCCTTGGGCTTGGCCTGTTCTCCAGGCCGGCGCACTGCGGCGCTGCGATAGCTCGGCCCGCAAAAAAGAAAACCTCGGGACCCAAGTCGCGTCGGCGAGGTTTTCCGCTATGGACGAAAAAAGCATGCGCTGGGAAGATGGTTTCATTGCGGTCGATTGGGGCACCACCAATCGCCGGGCATACCTGATCGACAAGTCGGGGAAATGCACGGACGAATTCGAAGACCATAAAGGTGTGCTGTCGGTGGCCGCCGGCGGCTTTCCCGATGCGGTTGAAGAGATTCGACAACGCCTGGCTGACAAGCCGCTGCTGCTTGCCGGCATGGTGGGTTCGAACCGCGGGTGGAAAGAGGCGCCTTATGTCCCTTGCCCGGCTGGACTTGATGAGCTCGCGAGGGCCTTGGTCTGGGTCAGCGAGCGCGAGGCGATCGTTCCCGGCCTCTCCTTTTTGAAAAACGATCGCGCCGACGTAATGCGCGGCGAGGAGGTCCAGCTTCTCGGCGCAGTCGCCTCCGGTTCGCTCGACCCCGACGGGCTGGTCTGTCACCCGGGAACGCACAATAAGTGGGCGACCCTGCTGAAGGGTAAGATCAGTGAGTTCCGGACGGTCATGACCGGCGAGCTGTTCAGTCTCCTCAAGGACCACAGCATCCTCTCTGACCTGTTGCAGGGCAAGGTCGAGGCGAATGACATATTCAAGGACGCCGCCCGTTATTCCATTTTCAACGAGTCGCTTCCCGCGGAACTGTTTGGGGTGAGGGCGCGCGTCCTGCTCGGGCAGGCCAAGAAGGAGGACGCTGCCTCCTATGCCAGCGGCTTGCTCATTGGTGCCGACGTGCGTGTTGGTCTTTCCTATCCGACCGGCGCGAACATCACAGTCATCGGCCGACCCAAACTGACCCGTCTCTATGCCGCAGCCATCACCGAGGCGCAGCGGACCGTCGTGGAACTCGGCGGCAAACAATCTTTTCTCGCCGGCATTCACGAGATTGCAAAGAGGATCTGAGGTGAGCGCGAAACAACTCTTGCACAATTATCTCGACGAATGTCCGCTGATTGCGATCGTCCGCGGCGTCACTCCGGCCGAGGCGGAAGCGATCGGCGATGCAGTTTACGACAGCGGCATCCGAATCATCGAGGTACCGCTGAACTCCCCCGATCCGCTCGAGAGCATCGGGATCCTTGCCAGCCGCTTCGGCGAGCGCATGCTTGTCGGTGCCGGAACGGTTCTGACCGCGGGGCAGGTCGCGCAGGTTGCTGAAACAGGTGGGCGGATCATCGTCTCGCCGGATACAAATACCGAGGTGATATCCGCGACCGGTGCGGCAGGCCTGGTCTCCTGTCCCGGCTACTTCACACCGTCGGAAGCCTTTGCGGCAATTCGCGCGGGTGCAACCGCGCTCAAGCTGTTCCCAGCAGAAGGCGCAACGCCTGGACTCCTGAAGGCTCAGCTGGGCGTGCTGCCGAGCGACATTCCCTATCTGGTGGTAGGCGGGGTGAAACCCGACAATATGCGTTTGTGGCTCGAAGCTGGTGCGACCGGCTTCGGCCTCGGCGGCGGCCTGTACAAGCCCGGCCAGTCAGCCGTTGATACCTTGGAAAAAGGCCGTGCCTACGTAGCGGGACTGGAGCAATGACGGCGATCAGGATCGCGATCATCGGTTACGGAAAGATCGCTGAGGACCAGCACGTACCGTCGATCCTTGGGAACGAACGCTTCGAGCTGGTCGCAACATCGAGCCGGTCAGGCCAAGGCGTCGCCCGGACCTTCACTGACTGGCGCGAACTGATCCGTAACGTCGACGGGCTGCAGGCGGTCGCGATCACCACGCCGCCTGGGCCGCGCTACGAAATTGCGCGCGAGTCTATTCTTGCAGGCCTCGATTGCCTGCTCGAAAAGCCGCCTGCGGCTGGCCTGGCTGAGATTCATGATCTCGCCTGTCTCGCCGAGGCCAAGCAGGTCACACTGTTCGCCACCTGGCACGCCCAACATCACTCGACCGTCGATAATGCTGCAAAAGCGCTCGCTGGAAAGCGCATCGCCAAGATGGAAATCCACTGGCACGAGGATGTGTACAAATGGCACCCGGGCCAGCAATGGATATGGGAGCCGGGGGGCTTTGGCGTGTTTGATCCCGGCATCAATGCCTTTTCGATCGCGACCAAGATCTTCCCCGGCGGTCTGTTCGTAAAATCCGCAGAGCTCGAGGTGCCCGCGAACGCGCAGACGCCAATCGCAGCCGAGGTGATTTTTTCCAGCCCTGAGGCCGACGGGTCGCTCCGTGCGAGCCTGGACTGGCGTCGAAGCGAAGGTGAGGAATGGACGATCACGATCGAGACAACCGACGGGACTTCGGTGCGCCTTGAAGCCGGCGGAGAAAGGCTGATCCTGAACGGTGAACGAAGCTCCGACAGTGGAATTGGCGAATATCCGGACATTTATCGGACCTTCGCTGACCTGATCGACGAACGCCGAAGCCTGGTCGACGTTGCGCCTCTGCGGCTGGTCGCGGACTGTCTACTGCTTGCGCGCACTACCAGCGTCGAACCGGTCCATAGTTGATGGAGCAACTTCAGCCGTTAGGCATTATTCGTCCAAAGGCCGGTTGAAGCTCAAGGAAAATCAGGTGCCGGCCGATGGGAAAAGGACGTGGCGCAAGCAACGATTGATGAACTGAGCAGGGCGGACGAAGCCTTTGCTGGAAATCGGCTGCTCTCCACCTTCTCGCGAGAAGCGCGTGGCTTGATAGAGCCAATCGGCGAAATGGTCGAGCTCGATTCAGGTGCCGTAGTGTTGACCAGGGGAAAGCAGGTTGAATCGACCACTTTCCCCATTGGGCCAACGATGATTTCCTTAACCGTGGAGCTGAGCGGCGGCCGCTCGGCGGAAGTTGCGTCGATCGGCCGCGAGGGTGCGGTCGGGGGGATCGTGAGCTGCGGCCACGCCCCGGCCTACTCACTCGCAAAGGTGCTGGTGCCCGGTCGCGGGTTCCGGGTTCCGATGGAGGCGCTCGAGGACGCGAAGAAGCGCTCTTCTTTTATCGGCAACCTGTTCTGCCGCTTCTCAGATTATTTGCTTGCGCAAGTCATGCAGTCGGTCGTCTGCAACGCCTTCCACTCGATCCCCGAACGGGCGGCGCGCTGGCTGCTCCACGCGCAGGATCGCGCCGGCGACCGGATCGAACTGACACAGGAAGCCTTCGCCGGACTGCTCGGAGTGCAGCGAACGACGGTCAATGCGGTGATCCAGCAGCTATCTTCAGAGGGACTTATTTCAACCGGAAGAGGGAAGATTCATGTGACCGATCGGGCAGGTCTCAAGCGGCGTGCATGCGAATGCTATGAGCGACTTGAGGATCATTTCGCGGCAGTCATCGGAACGAGCGGCAGCGGTGCCGCTTAGCGATCAATTGTTCGTGATATTCGATTTTGATTTGACGACGGCGGCCGCTGCTGCCTGACTCGCGGCACAAAGCCCATCCGTGTTGGATAGACTGACACTGGTCCAACCATCAGCAGCACGCTCGTTGCCTTTGAGTGTCTTAACATCATACTGCGGTCGCAATTTCTGAAGCTCGGGCGAGGCTGCTCCCCAATCCTTGACGCTCTTGACGGGCGCATATTGCCTTTTGCCCGTCGCCATTCCGCTCGCCGAGTCCCGCGGTGCTACGATATAAAAGGCGTTGCTCACCTTTCCCGCGGCGCACACGAGCTTCAGGACAGCATTGTCCGGCGTGCCGTCGCCATCGAGATCGCCCGCTTGAACCCTGAGGTAAACTGAACCAGTCGCATCGCCGCTGACACCGGTGATCGCCAGGGAGTGCCAGTCGCCCATCGCCATAGTCTTGCCGTCGGGCGCAGCCGCCGCAATGAAAAGCGCAAGCATCAGCATCGGATTTCCCCTTCCGGAGGCCTTGCGGACAATGCGCTTCGCCGGGGTCTCATGCAAGCAGACGCCAGCGGAGTGTCTCGCCGGCGTGGAACGGCACGATGCCGCCGATTTCTGCAGGTACTTGTACTTTTGCGCGTTCGAGCGTGACCGTGCCCTCGTTGAGCGGCAAACCGTAAAAGGCGGGGCCGTGGACGGAGGCGAATATCTCGAGCTTGTCGAGCGCGCCTTCTTCCTCGAAGACGATCGCATAGCTTTCGAGCGCAAACGGCGCGTTGAAGAGACCGGCGCAGCCACAGGCGCTTTCCTTGGCTTGGCGCGCATGCGGCGCGCTGTCGGTGCCGAGGAAGAATTTGGGCGAGCCGGAGGTTGCCGCCTCGCGTACGGCAAGACGATGCTTTTCGCGCTTGGCGACTGGAAGGCAGTAAGCGTGAGGCCGTAACCCGCCCGCGAAAATCGCATTGCGGTTGAGGATCAGGTGCTGGGGAGTGACCGTTGCAGCAAGGTTCGGCCCGGCTGATTGTACGAAGGCCACCGCCTCCTTTGTCGTGATGTGTTCCAGAACGATCTTGAGTGAAGGAAAGTCTTCGACCAGCGTCGACAGAATCCGTTGGATGAACACCGTTTCGCGGTCGAACACGTCAACATCCGGATCGGTGACCTCGCCATGGACGCACAGCACCATGCCGATCTTCTCCATCCGGGCGAGGGACGGGTAAATGTTTCGAAAGTTGGTCACGCCGCTCGCGCTGTTGGTGGTCGCGCCGGCTGGATAGAGCTTGGCCGCAAGCCACACGCCTTCGCTGAACCCGCGCTCGAGCTCGTCGGGGCTGGTCTCGTCGGTGAGGTAGCAGGTCATCAATGGCGTGAAGCCGGGCCCGGTCGCTTCGAGGATGCGCTTGCGATACCCGCGGGCGGCATCGACGCTTGCGATCGGTGGGACGAGGTTGGGCATGACGATCGCTCGAGCGAACTGCCGGGCGGTGTAAGGCGCGACCTTTCGCAGCATATCGCCGTCGCGAAGGTGAACGTGCCAATCGTCGGGCCGGCGGATGGTCAGCGTTTGCGAAGCCACGACCCGCTCCCTAACTGAGACGCATGGTTGCCACCACCCTCACTGACCGGGCGCTGATCCGGCTTTCCGGAGAAGACGTGCGCGAGTTCGTGCAGGGGCTCGTCACCAGCGATGTCCTGGGCCCGCTGCCCGTCTGGGCGGGGCTGCTCACGCCTCAGGGCAAGTGCCTGTTCGATTTCATCGTCTGGGCCGACGGCGAGAACCTGCTTCTCGATTGCGAAGCGGCTGCTGCCGATGACTTGATCAAGCGCCTGATGATCTATCGCCTGCGCCGCGCCATCCGCATCGAGCGGGATGACCATCTTGCAGTGCACTGGTCAAAAACGGCCGGTGCGGGAACTCATGACCCGCGGCTGCCGGAGCTCGGCAGCCGCTGGCTCGCACCCGCTGATGAGCCGGCGAGCGGCTGGCTCGAACATCGTCTCCGACTCGGCATATGCGAGGGCCGCGCCGAAGTCGGCGATCTGCTGTGGCTCGAGTGCAACGCCGCGGAACTCAACGGGGTGAGCTTCACCAAGGGATGCTTCGTCGGTCAGGAAAATACCGCCCGGATGAACTGGCGGCAGAAGATCAACCGCCGCCTGTTCGTGATTCTTGGAGGAGGCGGCGATCGCGTGCGGATCGAATATCCCCCCCTTGGACTTGCGGTCATTCACGCTAGGGTCGAAGCGGTTCCCGCCAACGCCATTATTCCCGACTGGCTGAAGCCCGCGCTCGCTCAACCCAGCACGGCGTAAGCCCTTACTGGGAAGGTCCCCATCCCGCGGACTTTCGGGGGAACGGCGGAGAATCGAAAACCCTCGTCGGGCAAGCTGCCAAGGGCGGTCATATGCTCGCAGATCGGAATGCCCGCGCCGAGCAGGACCGTGTGCACCGGCCGGCTGTGTACCCGCGTGTCGTCGATATTATGGCTGTCGATCCCGACCAGCGCCGCGCCCTCAGCGGCCAGCCACTCGGCCGCTGCGGGAGTGACGAATGGATGGTCATGATAATAAGCGTCGCTGCCCCAATGGCGGTCCCATCCGGTCGCGACCACCACCGCGCAACCGCGAACGTCGCGGCCTTCGAATGCGGCCACGTCCACGGCGAGACCTGACTCGAACGGCCGGCGGACGACGAGCGCGGGAAGGTGGGCGAACGCCTCAACCCCGACCTCGCTCAAATCCTTGCCGTCAGCGTAACGGTGCGACGGGACGTCGACATAAGTGCCGGTATTGGCGACCATGTCGATCCGCCCAATCTGAAATGTCTCGCCACAGTCATAATTCACCGCCGACTCCTCGCGCGATAAAAAGTCGCAGATGTGCGGACCAGGCAGGCCCTTGTAGGTCACCATCCCGTCGGTGATGATGTGGCTTAGGTCGACGATCCGCGGCGCTGAGCGATCTTCCATAAGGCGACGGCTCCTATCCCCATCCAGACCAGGTTGAGGGCGGTAGAGGGAATGGCGCGGTGCCACCAGCCGTTGATCACGAAGCCCGCCGCACCGACGATGTTCATCCATTGGTATGGCGGCGATTGACCGGTGAGCTTGCCCGCCGAGATCAACAGGTAAGCGAGCAGGATCAGCAAAGCGCCGGCCCAGCCGACGACCTCGACCGCGAGTTGAACGGAGGTCACGCCGGCCTGCTCCGCCCGTCGACCTCAAGGAGTGGGACGCCGTCGAGCGCGCCGGGCTCGAGCAATCTGGCATTGACCCCCATGCGATCGTGTGGCGGGTCGGTCAACGGCACCCAGTGGGTCAGGATTCCGCAATAGCGGCAGCGTTGCTGGGCGATGTACGCCGGGTTGGAATCCGACCGGACATAGCTGTCGAACTCGCCTTCGATCTTCAGCTCATCAGACGCGAAATAAACGCCCAGGAAGGCCGTCTTGGTGCACAGGCTGCAATTGCAATGGGTGACATGGTCGGGCTCGCGCGGCAGCGTGATCCGCGCCCGGCCGCAGTGGCAGGAGGCGACGAGCGCCGGCTCGCTCACGCCGCTGCGAGCCTCCGCAGCACATATTGGAGGATGCCGCCCGCCTTGAAATATTCGAGCTCATTGTAAGTATCGATCCTGCAGCGGGCGGTGAAGCTGAACTCTTCGCCGTTATCGCGCGTGACCTTAACCTCGACGTCCTGGCGTGGCTTGAGATCGGCCATGCCGCCGATCGAATATTTCTCGGCACCCTTGAGGCCAAGGCTCGCGGCATTCTGGCCTTCCGCTAGCTGGAGCGGAAGAACGCCCATCCCGATGAGGTTCGAGCGGTGGATTCGCTCGAAGCTCTCGGCGATCACCGCTCGGACACCTAGCAGCACAGTACCTTTGGCCGCCCAGTCGCGCGAGCTGCCGGTGCCATATTCTTTCCCGGCGATGACGACGAGCGGCCGGCCGTCGCGTTTGTACAGCATGGCCGCGTCGTAGATCGGCATGATCTCGCCCGTCGGAGCATAACAGGTAAAGCCACCCTCGACATTGTCGAGCATTCGGTTGCGGATGCGGATGTTGGCGAAAGTGCCGCGCATCATCACTTCATGGTTGCCGCGGCGCGAGCCGTAGCTGTTGAACTCGCCGCGGCTGACCCCGTGCTCAAGCAGGTAGCGGCCCGCGGGACTGTCCGGCTTGATCGCGCCGGCAGGCGAGATGTGGTCGGTCGTGATCGAATCGCCGAAGATCGCCAGCGGCCGAGCGCGCTCGATGTCTTCGGGCGCGGACGGCTGCATCGTCATGCCGGTGAAATAGGGCGGGTTCTGGATATAGGTCGAAAGCGCCGGCCAGCTGTAGGTCTCGCCGCCTGCGACCTCGATCTTCCGCCATCTTTCGTCACCCTGGTAGACGTCGGCATAACGGCGGCGGAACATCTCGGAATGAACGTGCGCGTCGATCAGCAAGCGGATTTCCTCGTTGGTTGGCCAGATGTCTTTCAGGAAGACCGGCTCGCCATTGGAACTGGTGCCGATCGGCTCCTTGACCATGTCCGAACGCACGGTGCCCTTGAGCGCGTAAGCGACCACCAACGGCGGCGATGCGAGATAATTGGCCCGGCAGTCCGGAGAGACCCGGCCTTCGAAATTGCGGTTGCCGGAGAGAACGCTGACCGCGACCAGATCCTTTTCGTTGATCGCCTTGCTGATCGGTTCCTGCAGCGGGCCGGAATTGCCGATGCAGGTCGTGCAGCCGTAACCGACGAGGTCGAAGCCAAGCGCGTTGAGGTCTTCACTAAGGCCGCTCTCATTGAGATAGTCGGTAACCACCTGGCTGCCGGGGGCGAGACTGGTCTTGACCCAAGGCTTGGGCTTGAGGCCGCGCTCTCGCGCTTTCCGGGCAACGAGTCCGGCGGCAATCAACACGGAGGGGTTCGACGTATTGGTGCAACTGGTGATTGCCGCAATTGCAACGTCTCCATTGCCAAAGTCGAACTGTTCGCCCTCGACCGGCACGCGCTGTTCATTGCCTTTGTGATAAGTGTCCTCGAGATCCTGGTTGAACTTGTCGTCAACCTCACTCAGCAGCACCCGGTCCTGAGGGCGCTTGGGACCGGCAAGCGACGGCTCGATGCCGCTCATGTCCAGTTCGAGCGTGTCGGTGAACAAGGGTTCGGGTGAATTGGCGTCGCGCCACAGCCCCTGCGCCTGCGCATAAGCGCGCACCAGCGCGATTTGCGCGTCATCGCGGCCGGTGAGCTTCAGATAATCGATCGTTCGCTCGTCGACGGGGAAGAAGCCGCAGGTCGCGCCATATTCGGGCGCCATATTGGCGATTGTCGCGCGATCCGCGAGCGGCAGGTTATCAAGGCCCGGGCCGTAGAATTCGACGAAGCGGCCGACTACCCCCTTCTGCCGCAGCATCTGCGTGACGGTGAGCACGAGATCGGTCGCTGTGATTCCCTCGCCCAGCTGACCGGAGACGCGAAATCCCACCACCTCGGGGATCAGCATGCTGACGGGTTGACCCAGCATCGCCGCCTCGGCCTCGATGCCGCCGACACCCCAGCCAAGGACGCCGAGGCCATTGACCATTGTCGTATGGCTGTCCGTACCGACCAATGTGTCTGGATAGGCGATCGTTTCACCCTTCTCATCGTCACCGATCCAGACGACCTGCGCGATATGCTCGAGATTGACCTGGTGGCAGATGCCGGTGCCCGGCGGCACGACCTTGAAATTGTCGAACGCCTTGCTGCCCCACTTCAGGAATTCGTACCGTTCGGAATTGCGGTCATATTCGAACTCGACGTTCCTCTCGAATGCCCGCGGCGTTCCGAACTCGTCGACCATCACGCTGTGATCGATGATGAGGTGGACGGGGACGAGCGGATTGATCTTCTGCGCATCGCCGCCGAGTGAACGCATCGCGTCGCGCATTGCGGCGAGGTCGACGACGGCCGGAACGCCGGTGAAATCCTGCATCAGCACGCGCGCCGGGCGATACTGGATTTCGCGGTTGATGCGCCGCTCCCGCAGCCAGTCAGCCATCGCCTGGAGGTCGTCGCGGGTGACGGTCTCGCCATCCTCGAAGCGCAGGAGATTCTCAAGCAGCACCTTCATCGAGAAGGGCAGACGGGAGACATCGCCGAGCGATTCTGCGGCCTTTCTCAGCGAATAATATGCGTAGGTCTTGCCCTCGACTTCGAGAGTCGAGCGGGTGCCGAGGCTATCCTGGCCGGTGGGGATCATTGCTGTCCTTCGAGTTCTTCGAAATGCGCGCTGAATGTGCACGCAAGATGGGTGCGCGCGAGCCCTTAGCAAGCCACATGTTCAGCCGCAAACCGGCCTTGGGATTCGCTTTCTTGCGATAGGTCGAAGAGCCGGTGCGGCGGACCGCCTCGGCGCACCTCGCAATGATGACGCCGGCGCAATAAGTTTGATGAATGGAAGATGAAGGAACAACGTTCAGCGGCAATCGCGATAGCGAATATTTTCACCGGCGCGCCGCCGAGGCGCGCGCAGCCGCATACTCCAAGGACGAGCCTCATCGGGCGGAGATCGCCGGCGAGCTTGCGCTCGCCTATGCCGCGCTCGCGCGCCGGCGCGCAAAAGCCGCGGAGGCCGCGGAGGCCGCTGAGGAAGTTCCAGCGATTCCGCTGGAGCAACTCGCTTAAATTCTCAAATCCAGCCGCGCTTCTTGAAATAGACATAGGGTCCGACGGCGCTGGCGAACATCAGTGCGAGCGAGATTGCATAGCCGTAGTGCCAGCTGAGTTCCGGGAAATAATGGAAGTTCATTCCATAAATGCCGGCAATCAGTGTCGGCGGAAGGAAGACAACGGCGGCCCAGCTGAACAGCTTCATCGCAGCATTCTGCTCGATGCTGATGAGCCCAAGCGATGCATCGAGAAGGAACTGCAGGCTGTCGATCAGATAGCTCGTATGCTCGATCAGGGCTGTCACATCGGTGGTGAGACTGGTGAGATGATGCCGGAGCTCAGACTGCTTGTCCTCGTGCACCAGGTTGGAACCGCCAAGAAAGCTCAGCATCCTTGAAGTGCTCACCGCCGAGTAGCGGATCCGGCTCAGCAGGGTCTGCGTGCGACCGATGCTGGTGAGTAGCGCGGTCAGCCTTTCGACGGGTATCCGGCGCTCGTCCTGGCTCTCGGCGAAAATCTCGTGACTGAGCTCCTCCATCGTCGCGCTGACTCGCTCGATCTCGTCCGCGAGCCGGTCGATGATCGCATCGAGTAAGCGGACAAGAGCGGTCGGGCCATCGCGCACGAGCTCTGGGTCCCGCCGGGCGTGATTCTCGAAGGTCCGAATGGGTTTTGGAGTCGCGTAACGAATCGTCACCAGCCGGTCACCGGCAAGGACGAAACCGATGGGCGTCGTGGTCGGAAGATGCTCTTCGACGCCGCGAAGGGCGCTTGCCGTCATGTAGAGCGCGCCGTTCTTCTCATAGAGCCGGCTGGAAGGCTCGATCTCGGCCATCTCCGCCTGGGTCGGGACGTCGACCTTGATGCAGCGTTCGACGAGCTGTTCTTCCTCGTGCGTCGGCTCTTCAAGGTCGATCCAGGTGGCGTTGTCAGGAATCTTTTCTAGCTTGGGATCGACGATAGTTCCGTAGCATCCAGGGCCATAGGCGCGCAGCATGGGCGTCTGTCTCGACTGAACGGCTGATCTTTGCAAGGCGAGCAGGTCTGCTAAGCCTGGATTTCATGCGGCGTCGCGCATGGATCCTCGCATTCCTGATTATGGTCGCCGCGGCTGCGATCGAAATTGCGATGGGGCGAACGCCGATCTGCACCTGCGGCAACGTCGACCTGTGGGTTGGAGCGCGCGACAGCTTCAAGACGAGCCAGATGCTGTTCGACTGGTACAGCTTCAGCCATCTCGTGCATGGCTTCCTTTTCTATGCGGCACTGTGGTTGATCGCGCGACGATGGCCAGTTGAATCGCGATTGATTGTCGCACTTGTCATCGAGGCGACATGGGAGGTTTTCGAAAACACGCCCTTTGTTATCAACCGCTACAGGGCGACGACCGCAGCTGCCGGCTACAGCGGCGACAGCGTCATCAACTCACTTTTCGACATTCTTCTCATGTCTCTCGGTTTCCTGATCGCGCGGCGGCTTCCCGTCTGGGCATCGATTGCGATAGTGATCGTGCTGGAACTCGTGCCGTTATACTTTATTCGAGACAATTTGACCCTGAACGTCTGGATGTTTTTGGCGCCTGATCAGGCTGTCGAAGCGTGGCAGGCCCGCGGCTGAAGATACCGAATCCTTAATCGGGGTGTTGTCAGCAGTTGTTTGAAGAGGAGAGCCC
>JANWLR010000087.1 GCA_025450755.1 Sphingomicrobium sp.
GGTACGCGCGCCAATGTGGGTTTCCGCTATACCGCTCAGCTTGCTTCGGGCGCTTATGGGCAGGCGGTGTTCGGCCAGAGCTACCAACTTGCCGGCCAGAATTCCTATAATACGGACTTCTATCGTACGGCAGGCCTTGCCACCGACGACTCGGACTTCGTCGGCGGCCTTTATCTACAGGCCAGCAGCTATCTAGGCTTTTCCGCTCAATCGCGTTTCGACCACGACACGCTCGAAATCAAGCGCACCGATCTTGGCAGCTCCGCCCATTACGGCCCCGTGCAGTTGGTGGTGAACTACGCCAAAACGACTTCGCAGCCGGGCCTCGCTCTCGATCAACCACGACAAGAAATCGTGTCGTCAGGCGTTCTTGCTATGACCACCGATTGGTCGCTGCTCGGCAACATCCGCTATGACCTCGAAACGGATCAGACAATCACCGACGGTCTGGGAGTACGCTATCAGGATGACTGCTTTACGCTCGACCTGACCTATCAGCGGTCCTTCATCCAGGACCAGGACATCAAGCCCGACGAGCGCTTCCTGGTGAACTTCATGTTGAAATATCTTGGCCATTACCAATTCGCGACCCAGGCCAACACCGACTTCGGGGGTTCGGAATTGCCTTGATGCATAAGCTTCGCATGGCCTCAAACCGCATCATTGCCGCAAAGCCGCTAGCAGGCGCGCCGCTGCTCGGCTCGGCGCTGCTTATCGCAGCCTCCGTGCTCTTGATGGTGCTGCCTGAGGGCGCAAGCCATGCCATTGCGCAGGAAGTATCGATCAAGGTCCTGGTCAACGACGACCCGATCTCCGATTACGACATCGACCAGCGCGAGCGCTTTCTCGGTATCACCACGCAACAGCAACCCTCTGCCGATCTGAAAAAACAGGCCACCGATCTCCTCATCGACGAGCGTCTGCAAATACAGCAGGCGCAGAAGCTCGGCATCACCGCCGATGACGACGACATGATGAAGATCCTGTCCGACATGGCGCAGAAGAACAATCTGACCGTGGACGGACTTACCACGGCGCTCGGCAAGGCTGGCATCAACATCAAGACGTTGAAGGACCGCATTCGCGCGCAGCTCGCCTGGCAAGCGGTCGTGCGGCAGAAGTTCCGCCATGACGTCGACGTCGGCGATGCCGATGTGGACAAAGCTCTGGCTCAGGCCGGAACGAGTGCCGGCCAGGAAGGCACCGCCACCAGCGCAGCCCCCGCGCTGCAGCTCAGGCAAGTCAAGTTCGAGATTCCCGCAGGCGCCGACCAGAAGACCATCGCGGGCAGACTTGCCGCCGCGGAGGCACTGCGTGCGCGATTCGACAATTGCTCCAATGTCGGCGATCTGACCAAGGGCATCGAAGGCGCGAGCATCAAGTCTCTCGCCGACCAGCAACCCGCATCTTTGGCCCAGCCCGTCCGTCTCTTGGTGATGAGCGCCAAGGTCGGTCAGATGACGCCGCCCACCCTGACGCAGTCTGCAGTCGAGATCTACGCGGTGTGCGGCAAGCGCACCGTAGTCGGCGACGACAAGCTCCGCGAGGACACGCAACGCAAGTTGATGAACCAGGAAATGATGATCCGCGCCGAGCGGCTGCTGCGTGACCTCCGCCAGGACGCTTTCATCGAATATCGCTAGAGACACCGATTCCGTGCTAGCCGAAGCGGCATGGCACGTGCAGAAACACCGCTCGCGCTGACCTTGGGCGATCCCGCTGGGGTCGGGCCCGACATCACCCTGTTCGCTTGGCTCGCGCGAGCCCACGAGCCAATCCCGCCATTCGTGCTGCTTGGCGATACTACCGTGCTCGCAGCCCGCGCAGAAGTCTTAGGGCTCAAGGTCCCGATCGCCGCGATCGCTGAAGCCGAAACTGCCGAAGCGCGCTTTGCCGAAGAGTTGCCGGTTCTTCCGATCACCGTCGCCGGCGAGGTGATTCCGGGCCGGCCCAATATAGCCGCCGCCCCCGCCGTGCAGCAGTCGATCGAGCGGGCGGTTCGATTGGTGCAGGGCGGAGAGGCGCGCGCCATCGTCACCAATTCGATCAGCAAGGCCATGCTCTATCGCGGCGGCTTCGCCTTTCCGGGACATACCGAATATCTCGCCGCCCTTGCCGCAAAAGACGGTGAGACCCCGCACCCGGTGATGATGCTCGCAGCCGGCTCGTTGCGGGTCGTTCCCGTCACCATCCACATCCCGCTGCACGAGGTGGTTCGCGCCCTAAGCAAGGATCTCATCCTCACGACCATCGAGATCACCGCCAACGATCTTCGCCGCTATTTCGGCATCGCGCAGCCGCGGCTGGCCGTCAGCGGCCTCAACCCGCACGCGGGAGAGGAAGGTGGCTTGGGTCGCGAGGAGATCGACATCATCACGCCTGCCATCGAAACCGCGCGCGCGCGCGGTTTCGACGTCACGGGACCGCATCCGGCCGACACGTTGTTCCATGCCGCCGCGCGTGCCACCTATGATACGGCGATCTGCATGTACCACGACCAGGCGCTCATCCCGTTCAAGACGCTCGCCTTCGATGAAGGGGTCAACATCACGCTCGGCCTCCCCTTCGTGCGCACATCCCCCGATCACGGCACGGCCTTCGGCATTGCCGGCACCGGCAGAGCGAGTCCGCGAAGCCTGATCGAAGCGCTTCGCCTCGCCGACGCCATGAGCCGCGCGGCAGAGAGTCACACTTGAGCACGCCGGATGGATTGCCGCCGCTCCGCGAGGTGATCCGCGCGGCCGGCCTTTCCGCCAAGAAGAGCCTCGGCCAGAATTTCCTGCTCGATCTCAACCTGACCCGGCGCATCGTCCGCGCGGCCGGACCACTCGAGGGCGTAACCATCGTCGAGATCGGCCCCGGCCCCGGGGGGCTGACCCGCGCGCTTCTACTCGAGGGCGCGTCGCGAGTCGTTGCGATCGAAAGGGACGTGCGCTGCCTGCCGGCGCTTTCTGCGATCGCCGCACTCTATCCTGGCCGGCTCGACATTATAGCCGCCGATGCGCGAGAGATGGATTATCGGTCACTAGCCCTCCCCTCGCCCGCTCGCATCGTCGCCAACCTGCCCTATAGCGTCGGAACGCCGCTCCTGATCTCCTGGCTCAAGACCGAGCCATGGCCGCCTTGGTTCGACCGCCTCGTGCTGATGTTTCAGCGCGAGGTGGCAGAGCGAATCATCGCCGCGCCGCGGACCAAAGACTACGGACGTCTTGCGGTGCTGGCGCAATGGCGCACACGCCCGCGCATTCTCTTGAGCTTGCCGGCCGAGGCGTTCACCCCGCGACCCAAGGTGGATTCGGCTCTCGTCGAACTCATTCCCAATGACACGCCGGAGCTTGCATGCGATGTCAATCAATTGGAAAAGGTCACCGCCGCCGCCTTCGGCCAGAGGCGCAAGATGCTCCGTTCCTCGCTTCGCCGGCTTACAAAAAACAGCGAGGCGCTACTCGAAAGTCTCGACATCGCTCCGACGGCACGCGCAGAGGAACTAGACGTGACCGAGTTCTGCCGCATCGCCAACGCTCTGCGGCGAGGCTAAAGCTCGGCGAGCAAGTTCTGGACGAAACCCTTGAGCCCGGTGAGCCGCGAGCGGCGCAGGCGCTCAGCGGTAAGGATCGCGCGCACGGCAGCGACAGCCTGCTCGACGTCGCTGTTGACCACCACGTAGTCATATTTGTCCCAGTGCTGGATCTCGTTGCTCGCTCCGAGCATCCGTATTTTTACGATTTCCGGAGGATCCTCAGCGCGCACATTGAGGCGCTGCTCGAGGTCGGAAGCCGAAGGCGGCAGAATAAACACGGTCACAACGTCGTCGCCGGCTTTGTCGCGTAAGCTCTCTGCCCCCTGCCAGTCCACGTCGAACAGCACGTCGCGTCCCTCGGCGAGTGCCTGCTCGACGGGTTTGCACGTGGTCCCATAATAATTGTCGAACACCACCGCCCATTCGAGAAACTCACCCCCGTCACGCATGCGCGCGAAGGCATCGCGGTCCACGAAGTGATAGTCCTTCCCCTCCGTCTCTCCTTTGCGCTTCTTGCGCGTGGTATGTGAGACCGACATCGCAATGCCCGGCTCCTCATCGCAGAGCCGGCGCCCGATCGTGGTCTTGCCCGCCCCCGACGGCGACGACAACACCAGCATGATCCCTCTCCTCGCGATGGGCCTTTCCATGCTCCGCCTCACTCGATGTTCTGGACCTGCTCGCGCAACTGATCGATCACAGTCTTGAGCTCGAGCCCCGTCCGGCTGATCTCGATATCAGAGGCCTTCGAGCAGAGCGTATTCGCCTCGCGATTGAATTCTTGCGCCAGGAACTCGAGCTTCCGCCCGACCGGCTGATCGCTTCCGATCAGCTCATTGGCTGCGGCGACGTGCGCCCGCAAGCGGTCGAGCTCCTCCTGGATATCGGCCTTGGCAGCCAGCAGCAGGGCCTCCTGATGCAGCCGATCCGGGTCGAACACCGATGCCCCGTCGGTGAGACGGGCGATCTGCTCGGCAAGCCGCGTTGCGATCGCTTCGGGCTGACGAGCGGCGGCACTGGTCGCGCGTTCGACCAAGCTCTCGATTGTGGCGAGCTGCTTCTCGATTACACGCTCGAGCCGATGCCCTTCGCTTGTCCGCGCAGCGACGAGTTGATCGAGTGCATTCGCGAGCCCGGCGATGAGGGCATGGAACAACGCCGCCTGCGCCTCCTCGCTCTCTTCGGCCTCGACCGCTTCGACCACGCCGCGCATGGAAAGCAGCGTGTCGAGACGCGCCGCCTTCAGCTTCGTCAGCCTAAGCGCCCGATCAGCAACCTCATGCGCCTGTGCGAGCGCCGCCTCGTTCAAGCGGATCTCGGTCTGTTTTCCCTCGCGTTTGACGGCGAGATTGATGGTGCAATTGCCGCGCGAAAGCTTCTCCTGGCAAAGACCGCGCGCTCTGATCTCGAGCGCTTCGAACCCCGACGGGAGCCGCAAGCGAAGATCGAGATTGCGGCCGTTGACGCTGCGGGCTTCCCACGACCAGCTCGTGTCCCCGTGCACGCCTTCGGCGCGGGCAAAGCCGGTCATGCTTTTCAGGGTCATGGCGGTTCTAGAGCCTTACCAGAGGGAAGCCTGCTCGGCCGCATTTTAGCCGAGTCGGGAAGCGTTTCGGATCGGAAGCTATGCTTAGCGCTTCGGATTGCGGATTGGTCTCGGCACCGCCTCACCCTTAGCTCCGGCTGCGGGGGGCGATGTCTCGCCGGTCGGCGCCGCGCCTTGCGCCGCGCCGGTGAAAGTCTCCGGATCGGCAAAGGCTCCCGGCATGTCAGCCGCGACACTGGCACCGGCGGCAGAACCGGTCTCGGCGGGGGCCAGAGCGGGAGCCGTCGAAGCGGCGGCGTTCTTGGCCGGAGGTACGGTAGCGGACGCTTCTCCCTCACCGGCCACCGCTGCGGCCGCCTTGGCAGCAGCCTCCTCCGCTTCCTTGGCCCTGATCTCACGCTCGACCTTTCGCCACTTCACGACATTCTTATTGTGCTCTTCGAGCGAGGCCGAAAAGATATGACCGCCGGATCCGTCGGCAACGAAATAAAGGTCTTTCGTCTTGGCAGGCTTTAGCACCGCCTCGATCGCTGCCCGCCCGGGGCAGGCGATCGGCGTCGGAGGTAACCCATTGATCTTGTAAGTGTTATATGGTGTGTCGCGGTCGAGCTCGTCCTGCTGGATCGGATGATCGAGCATGCCCTTGCCGCCCACCAGCCCATAGATGATGGTCGGGTCCGACTGCAGGCGCATGTTCTTGCGAAGCCTGTTCTGGAACACGCTCGCGATGTGCGGACGCTCATCGGCCCGGCCGGTCTCCTTCTCCACGATCGAAGCCAGTACCAGCGCTTCTTCCGGCGTCTGCACGACGATGTCAGGGTCACGTTCTTCCCATAGCTTGGCGAGGAACTTCGCCTGAGCGGCCCGCATGCGCTCAATGATGTCCTGGCGGGTGTCATCGCTGCCGAATTTGTAGGTGTCGGGCAGCAGGCTACCCTCCGCTGGGATCTCGGTGATGTCACCATGGAGATCAGGATTTGCCCTGATCTTCTCGACGATCTGCTGAGAAGTCAGCCCCTCCGCCAGCGTCACCTTGTGTTCGATCGACCTGCCCTGGACAAGAGTATCGAGCACCTCGCGCATGGTCGCGTTTTTGCGGAACTCGTACTCGCCAGCCTTCACGTTTCCCGTCCCCCTGAGATACTTGAAATAAAGAATGCTGGTCATGAAGATGGGCCGATCGTCGATCACTCCTTCCCGCTCGAGCCGCTCGGACATGACGCTCACCCCCTCGCCCTTCGGCACGGCAAACAC
>JANWLR010000088.1 GCA_025450755.1 Sphingomicrobium sp.
CCGAGCTGGTGACGGCCTAGCGCCCGCTGAATTTCGGCGGCCGCTTCTCGAGGAAGGCGGTGACACCTTCCCGATAGTCTTCGGTGAAGCCCAATCGGCGCATCGCGCCCGCCTGGCGCTCGAGCTCCTCGTCGAGACTGTGCTGCCAGCTCGATCGGATCATGTCCTTGATCGCCGCGAGGCCGAGCGGTGGGAGCGAAGCGAGCTTGGCAGCGAGGGTGTTCACCTCCTCGTCCAGCCATTCACCACCGACAGCTTTCCAGATGAGACCCCATTCCGCGGCCCTTTCGCCAGTGATCGGCTCACCGGTCAGAGCAAGGCCCAGTGCACGGGCCTGGCCGACGAGGCGCGGGAGGACCCAGGTCCCGCCACTGTCGGGTATCAGGCCGATCGTCGAGAAGCTCTGGATGAACTTCGCATCCTTGACCGCGATGACGATGTCGCAAGCGAGGGCGATATTGGCACCGGCTCCCGCAGCGACACCGTTCACCCGCGCGATTACCGGTTGGGGGAGCGACGTCAGCGTGCGGATGAGCGGGTTCCAGCATTGCTGAACCGTTTCGCCGAGGTCGACCGCTTCGCCGGGCGCGACCGCGCGGTCATTGAGATCCTGCCCGGCGCAAAAGCCGCGTCCCGCCCCGGTCAGCACGACGACGCGCGCTTCGCCGAGGTTGCCAAGCGCGTCGCGCAGCTCCTCGTGCATCTGCGCCGTGAAGCTGTTCAGCCGGTCGGGACGATTTAGCGTGATCCGGGCAACGGGCTCATCCGCCTTGAAGTCGATCGTCTCGTAAGCCATGCGTGCCGCCTAGCGAAGGAGGGGCCGTGGACGCAAACGAACTCGCAAACCATGTCGCGCAGGAGATGCTCGCCGGTGAGGGAACCGGCCCGGCCTGGGGGATCAAGATCGAAGAAGCGCGGGAGGATTACGCCCGCATCTCGATGGTCGTTCGCGCCGACATGCTCAACAGCCACCGAATCGCGCATGGCGGGATGATCTTCGCGCTTGCAGACACGGCCTTCGCCTATGTTTGCAACGGCGCAAACCACGCCAGCGTCGCCGCGCAGGCGTCGATCGTCTTCCTCGACAAGGTTGTTGAGGGCGAGTCACTGATCGCGGAAGCGACAGAAGTGGCGCGCGAGGGCCGAGCTGGGGTCACGCGAGTTGCGGTTCGTGCAGGCGATGGACGCGCGATCGCCGAGTTCACCGGCTATTCGCGGACGCTGGGCGGGCCGGTGGTCGAAATGTGATCAAGGAAGCTGCCAGGCGATGGGCGCTAGTGATGAATTTGGCCGGGATGGCATCGGGGCACGTAGCCGCCACTTGTGCCAAGAACGCAAAACAACCTCGGATTTCGCTCCATCGTGAGGCGCAATCGTCCAGTGATTTATAGCAGTTAGTAATGTGCCATTTGAACCGGAACATCGCAGGCGTTACATCATCCACATGTACACAACCGAGCTTCAGAAGAGTGCGAAAATCGAGAATCTCGAGGACCCAAAGCTCCTTGAGGCGTTCGAGGCGCGCGTCGCTGCCGACGAGTTCATCGAGCCCAAGGACTGGATGCCCGAGGCCTATCGGCGGACGCTGACGCGGCAAATCAGCCAGCACGCACATTCCGAGATCGTCGGCATGTTGCCCGAGGGTAACTGGATCACGCGCGCGCCATCGCTTCGTCGCAAGGCGATCCTGCTTGCCAAGGTGCAGGACGAGGCGGGGCACGGGCTCTACCTCTATTGCGCTGCGGAGACGCTCGGCACGAGCCGCGAGCAGATGATCGAGGCATTGCACTCGGGGAAGGCCAAGTACAGCACGATCTTCAATTATCCGACGCTGACCTGGGCCGACATTGGTGCGATCGGCTGGCTGGTGGACGGTGCGGCGATCATGAACCAAGTGCCGCTGCAGCGGACGTCATACGGGCCCTACGCGCGGGCGATGGTGCGCGTTTGCAAGGAGGAGAGCTTCCACCAGCGCCAGGGCTACGAGATCATGATCGCGCTGGCGAACGGCACGGCCGAGCAGAAGCGAATGGCTCAGGACGCGTTCAACCGCTGGTGGTGGCCGAGCCTGATGATGTTCGGGCCGCCGGACGAGAATTCGCCCAATACTGCGCAGTCAATGCGCTGGCGGATCAAGCGCGAGACCAATGACGAGCTTCGCCAGAAGTTCGTCGATATCACGGTGCCTCAAGCCGACTTCCTCAGCCTCACCGTCCCCGATCCACAGCTCAAGTGGAACGAGGAGAAAGGGGGATACGACTTCGGTGAGATCGATTGGGAGGAATTCTATGCGGTTGTGCGCGGTGAAGGACCCGTCGCCAAGGAACGGATGAAAGCCCGCCGCGACGCGTGGCAAGACGGAGCGTGGGTTCGCGAAGCCGCGGCGGTGCACGAGGAGAAGCGTCGTGCGAGGAAGGCGGCGTGAGCAGTGACTGGCCGCTATGGGAAGTCTTCGTCCGTTCTAAAGGCGGTCTTTCGCATCGCCACGTTGGCAGCGTTCATGCTCCTGACGCGGAGCTCGCGCTCGCCCACGCGCGCGACACCTACACGCGGCGGCTCGAAGGGGTGAGTCTGTGGGTCGTGCCCTCGGCAGACATCGTCGCGAGCAATCCTGAGCAGGCGGGCGAGCTGTTCGAGCCGGCGCAAAGCAAGATCTATCGCCACCCGACCTTCTACGACATCCCGGACGAGGTGAAGCACATATGACGCAGCGTTCACCGGCGAAGGCCGAGGGCAAGGAGCGCGTAGGCGCTGCTGTCGCAGCGTTCTGGGCCCCGGCCTTCGCCGGTGAACGGCTGGACTTCCGCACCGATTACCTGCTTCGCCTTGGCGACGACGCCCTCGTGCTGGGGCAGCGCGTCGGCGAATGGTGCGGGCATGGGCCTGTGCTCGAGGTCGACATCAGCCTCGCCAATCTTGCACTCGACCTAATCGGGCAGGCAACCTTGCTGCTTGGGGAATCCGGCGACGGCGACAAGCTTGCCTTCCACCGCGATGTGCTAGACTTCCGCAACTGCCTCTTGGTCGAGCAGCCCAACGGCGACTTCGCGCAGACAATCGCGCGGCACCTGCTCTACACGATCTGGCAGCACATGCTGCTTCAGCGCTTGCAGCAGTCTAGCGACCAATTCCTGCGGGAATTCGCGCACAAGGCGGTGAAGGAAGTCGCTTACCATCGCGAGCTTGCGTCGGAATGGACGATCCGGCTCGGGGACGGGACCGAGGAAAGCGCGCAACGAATGGCCGACGGGCTGGAGTGGAACTGGCGCTTCATTCCGGAGCTGTTCGAAGTCGATGAGGGCCTTCAGCAAGCGATCGACGCCGGGATCGCGGTTGATCCTCGCAGCTTCGAGGAGGAATATCGCGCTGCGATCGCGGCGGTGCTCGCACAAGCGCAGCTCGAAGCGCCAGCCGACCAGCGCCCGATCCTCGGGGGCCGGCAGGGCCACCACAGTGAGCATCTGGGGCACCTGCTCGCGGTGATGCAGTTCCTTCCGCGCGCCTATTCCGACGCGAAGTGGTAGGTTAGCCGCAGCACCATGGCCGAGCATTTCCACGCGCTCCGCGTCATGGAGATCGTTCCTGAGACCAGCGAAGCCAATTCGATCCGCTTCGAGGTGCCGGCCGAGCTGCGCGAGCGGTTCGCTTTCCGCGCTGGCCAGCATTTGACCCTCCGCGCCACGCTCAATGGCGAGGAGGTTCGCCGAAACTATTCATTGTGCACGGCTCCGGACGAGCAGGACTGGATGGTGACCGTCAAACGGATCGGTGGCGGGCTCTTCTCCAACTGGGCCGCCGATGCGTTGAAGGCTGGCGACACGCTCGACGTGATGCCGCCGCACGGCAGCTTCACCACCGATTTCGACGAGACGAAATCGCGGCACCTCGTCGCAATCACTGGAGGCTCAGGAATCACGCCGGTGATGTCGTTGATCAAGACAACGCTGAAATATGAGCCGAACAGCCGCTTCACCCTGCTCTATGGTAACCGGGACAGCAGCTCGGTGATATTCCTGGAAGCGCTTGCCGCGCTCAAGGACAAATATATCGGCCGCTTCGAAATCTACCATTTCCTCGATGCCGAAGAGCAGGACATCGAGCTGTTCAACGGCATGCTGAACCGCGAGCGGTTGGAGGAAGCCATCCCCGCGCTGGTGCCCGATGCTGCCGAGGTCGACGGCTGGTTCATCTGCGGCCCAGGTCCGATGATGGACGCCGCGGAAGGCGCGCTGATCGACCGCAACATCTCCAAGGAGCGGATCCATATCGAGCGCTTCACGGCCGACCGGCCGCCTGAAGCCGTGTCGCGCGAAATGGCGCAGCTGCAGACGCAGGCGGAGGGAGTCAGCGTCGCCGTAACTCTCGATGGCCGCACTCGACGCGTGCCGTTTACGGCCGGCAATATTCTCGACAGCGCGCGCGCTTCCGGGCTCCCGGCTCCCTTCGCGTGCAAGGCGGGTGTCTGCGCGACCTGTCGAGCCAAAGTCACGAAGGGCAAGGTCGAGATGGCGGCGCGCTTTGGCCTTACCGACGAGGAAGTTGCCGCCGGCTATGTGCTGACTTGCCAGTCGGTGCCGCTGGGCGACGGAGTGGCGGTGGATTACGATGCCTAGCTTCTCCTCCCTGACAGGGACGAGAGTGAGGGGTGGATTGAACGTGCGTGCAACTCGCTTTGCTCGAACCACCCTCCAACCCCTCCCTTTCAGGGAGGGGAGTTCTCGGCTAATCGCACTTCCATGCTGACGCAGACACACGAGAGGGCGAGGGGCCTCGCCGATCTTCCGCCCGTACTCAACGATTCGCTGATCGCGCTGATTGGGATGGTCGCCGCCGATCCCAGGCCGGACAAGATTGACGTCGGGGTCGGTGTGTTCCGCGATTGCGCGGGCAATACGCCGATCCTCAAGGTCATGAAGGAAGCCGAACAGCGGCTTCTCGATACGCAGAAAACAAAGGCTTATCTCGGCAGCTCGGGCGACAAAAGATTCGCCGAGCTACTCCGCCCCATCCTGCTGGGACCGCACGCATCCGACGATCGAATCATCGGCCTCCAGACGCCGGGCGGCTGCGGCGCGCTTCGGCTCGGTTTCGAGCTGCTGGCAACCGCAAATCCGAAGGCTCGCGTCTTCCTCGGAACTCCAACCTGGCCCAATCACCCGCCAATCGTACGGGCAGTCGGATTGGAAGCGTTCGAATATGCCTATTATGAGCGCGGCCAGGCGATCATCCGCTTCGAGGACATGATTGCGGCACTGCAGTCCGGCGAACCGGGCGACATCGCCCTGCTTCACGGCTGCTGCCACAATCCGACCGGCGCGGATCTCAGCGAGGACCAGTGGCGCGAGGTCGTGCGCGTTGTCATCGAGCGCGGCCTGACGCCGCTGATCGACATCGCCTATCAGGGCTTCGGACGCGGCCTGGATGAGGATGCGTTCGGCGTGCGAACGATGCTGGATGCGTGCGATGAAGTGATCATCGCCCAAAGCTGCGACAAGAACTTCAGCTGCTATCGCGACCGCGTCGGTTCGCTATGGATCAAGACCGGATCGGCAGACTCGACGAAGACGGCAATGGCGCACGTCCACCAGATCGCCCGCGAGATGTGGTCGATGCCGCCGGACCATGGCGCCGCCTCGGTCCACATCATTCTCGAGGACGAGGAGCTTCGCGCCCGCTGGCTGGTCGAGCTTGCCGCCATGCGCGACCGGATCAACTCGGTCCGTCAACGCATCGCCGCGGCCGATCCGCGGATCGCCTATATCGGCCGTCAGTACGGCATGTTCTCGATGCTTCCGCTGTCGAAGGAGCAAGTGCTCAATCTTCGTTCTGAGGAGGCGATCTACATGGCAGATTCGGGCCGCTTCAACGTTGTCGGGATGGGCGATGGCCAGCTCGACCGATTTATCGCCGCCGTGGTCGGCGCCCTCGGGGACTGAGGACGGCCATGGCTGATCGCGACCCGGGCCGGGTCTCTGCCGACGTGGACTGGCGCGAGGTCGCAAGGCTGGTGCTGACCAGCCGGGAAATGGACCGGATCGAGGAGAAGGAGCTCGTTCCGGCAAAGAAGGTCCTCTATCAGTTCAGCGCCCGCGGCCACGACATGGCGCAGGTTCTGCTGGGGCTGCAGCTCAAGGATGGCGACGGGGTCTTCGGTTATTACCGCTCGCGACCGTTGCTCCTTGCGCTTGGAGTGCCGCTCGCCGACGCGCTCGGGTCCGGGATGGGCCTCGCCGGTGGCTATTCCGACGGTCGCGATATCGGCGTCGTATTCAATTATCCCAATCCGGGCGGCGCGCATGCCCTTCCGATGTGCGGCGGCGTAGGAGCACAATACACGCCCGCAGCCGGATGGTCGCAGGCAATCGAGTACAAACGCAAGGTCCTTGCAGAAGGACCGGAGGATTCGATCGCACTGGCGCTGGGCGGCGATGCGAGTTGCGCTACAGGGGGGTTCTGGTCAGCGCTAACAATTGCAACCACGCAATCTTTGCCGTTGCTCATCTACATCGAGGACAATGGCTACGGCATCTCGGTTCCATCGGAATATCAAACCCCGGGCAAGGACATCGCCGCGAACCTCGCGAGCTTTTCGGGGCTGACCATCTTCAACGGCGACGGCACCGACCCGGCTGAGGCATCACGCCTGATCCAGGACGCAGTTGCGCATGTTCGCAAGAAGCAAGCGCCGGCACTGCTGAGGCTGACCGTTCCCCGGCTTGAGGGCCATAGTGCGCAGGATACGCAGGCCTACAAATCCGAAAATGAGATCGCTGCCGAATGGGCGCGCGATCCGCTGCCCAAATTGAAGGCTCATTGCGTCAAGGTTGAGGTCGGCGAGGACGACTGGGCCGACCTGGAGCGCGAGAGTGAATGGCAGGTGCAGGCCGCGGTTGCCGAAGCGCAGGCTCGCGGCATCTCTGCGTCCGAGAAAGTCACGAGCCAGGTCTTCTACGAGGGCGAAACGCAGCAGGTCGGCGGCCTTTGGAACAGCGGGTACGAGCCGCCTGCGTCCGCCGATGAACCGGCACCGGATGGCCAGCGTATCAACATGGTCACCGCGATCCGCCGCGTCCTTGACCAGGAGCTTGAGGCCAACCCGCGTGTGCTGGTGTTCGGCGAGGATGTCGGGCCGAAAGGCGGAGTCCATGCCGTGACGCTCGGCCTTCAGGAGAAGTTTGGCCGTGAACGCGTGTTCGACACGTCACTCAACGAAGAGGGAATCGTCGGCCGAGCGGTCGGTATGGCGCTCGCCGGCTTGATGCCGGTGCCCGAAATCCAGTTCCGCAAATATGCGGAGCCTGCGACCGAGCAAATCCACGATGCAGGCACGATGCGCTGGCGGACGAACAACCGCTTCGCAGCGCCGATGGTGCTGCGCGTGCCGGGCGGCTTCTTCAAGTGCGGCGATCCGTGGCATTCGATGACCAATGAGGTCGAGTTCGTGCACAACCCCGGCTGGAAGGTCGCGGTGCCGTCGAATGCCGAAGACGCGGTCGGGCTTCTGCGCGGGAGCCTGCGCGGCAACGACCCCGTGCTTTTCTTCGAGCATAGGGCGATGCTGGACGACAGCTGGGCACGGCGCCCATGGCCGGGTGACGAGTTCGTTCTCGCGTTTGGTCGTGCGAAGAAGACGCGGGAAGGCGACAAGATTACAGTGGTCACCTGGGGCGCGATGGTGCCCCGCTGCGAAGCCGCGGCGGAGGGATTCAGCGTCGACGTCATCGACCTGCGAACGCTTCAACCCTGGGACAAGGAGATGGTTCTTGATAGCGTTCGCCGAACGCGCCGCTGCCTGATCGTCCATGAGGACTTGCGCACCGGCGGCTTTGGCGCGGAGATTGCGGCGGTCGTTGCCGACGAAGCATTCCTCGATCTCGATGCTCCCGTCGCGCGCGTGACCATGCCCGACATCCCGAGCCCGCATCATCCGAAGCTGATGGAATGGGCTCTGCCTTCGCCGGCGAAGATCCGCGCCGAGATCGAGCGCCTGGTGGGGTTCTGAAGGTGAGCGGAGCCAAATGATTGAGGTGCGCGTCCCCGACGAGCAGGAGGGCACCAAGGCGGTCGTCCGCGCCTGGCTCAAGCAGATCGGCGATGCCGTCGCAAAGAATGATCCGTTGGTCGAACTCGAAACCGACAAGGTGACGCAGGAAGTGCCGGCGCCTGCGGCTGGCGTGCTCGCCGAGATCATCCTCGATACGGACGCCGAGGCGGTGCCGGGAGCGTTGCTGGCTCGGATCGAAACGCAAGGGGTCGCTGTCGCACGAAGTGCCATTGGGAAGACCGCAGCCCAGCGCGAACAAATCACTCCTCAATCCCCGCTTGCGCCGGGGAACGGCACCGATACCCGTCTCAGCCCATCGGTACGCCGCGCCTTGCAGCAGCACGGCATTGATCCGTCGCGCATCCAGGGGACTGGCCGCGACGGGCGCATTACGCGCGAAGATGTCGACCGCTGCGTTGCCGATGCGACCGTGGTGAGTGTCGGCGAACGCTCAACTGCACAGCCCATGCAATTTTCCGCCCACGACATTGCCCACGACCGAATGCGGATGACAATCGCCGAGAACATGGTGCGCGCGGTCGCCGAGCAGCCGCACGTCACTGCCGTATTCGAAGCCGACTTCTCCGCGGTGGCGGCGCACAAGGCAGCGATGGCCGCCAAAGGCATGAAGCTCAGCTACACTTCATATATCGTCAAAGCCGCGGCGGAGGCCATGGCAGTTGCTCCGGCCATCAACGGACGCTGGGAAAAGGACCGGATCGCGATCTCGCCGACGATCGACGTCGGCATCGGCACTGCGCTCGGCGAGAAGGGTTTGGTCGTTCCGGTCGTGAAGGACGCCGGCGCACTTGGCCTCGAGCAGATTGGCGCGAAGCTCGACGATCTCACGCGCCGTGCACGCGACGGCAAACTCGAGCGCTCGGACGTGTCGGGCGGAAGCTTCACCATTTCGAACCACGGCGTCTCGGGCTCGCTCATTGCGGCTCCGATCATCCTTCATCAGGGACAGGCCGCGATCCTGGGCGTTGGCAAACTTCAGAAGCGAGTCGTCGTCCGAACTGTGAACGGCCGCGACGCGATGCTCATCCACCCGATGGCCTATGTGACCCTGACCATCGACCACCGCGTGGTGGACGGTCACCAGACGAACGCCTGGCTCAGCCGCTTCGTCGAAATTATTGAAGGCTGGCCAACGGCTTAGCCAACCTTTGGAACCGCAGTGCGCAGAGGTGCGCTGTCTCCACATGAAAGAGGCGCCTGATAGCGACGAGGCTCAATACGTCCGGCGCGTCCTGATCGTCGTCGGAATTACAGGCGGCGTCCTGCTTTTGTGGGAGTTGCGCCAGGTCGTCGTCCTCCTCTTCGGCGCAATCATGGTCGCCACGATCTTCCGAGTGATTTCCGATCTCATGGAAAGGCATTTGCGCCTGCCGGAGCGGATTGCAGTGCTGCTCTCGGTGCTGCTCATCGTCGGGATCATTGCAAGCCTCGCCTGGTCGATCGGATCGCAGGTCAGTGCGGAGAGCCTCGATCTTGCAGATACGCTTCCGCGCGCTGCTCAGATGATCGATGACAGGCTGGCGTCAGTGGGGGTGGGACGTCCGGTCGGCCAGTGGATGCACAACATGCATTCGGGCAGCATTATCGGCTCGAACCTCAAGGGTGTCGTTTCGTCCATCACGTTCACTGCGGCCAGTTTCCTCATCGTCTTCTTCGGCGGCATCTTCCTCGCTGCCGAGCCCCGCCTTTATGGCATCGGCCTTATCAAGCTGATCCCGCCGGCCAGGCGCCGGCTCGTTGCCGAGGCGATGGAGGAATCCGATCGCGCGCTTCGGTTGTGGCTGAAGGGCCAATTGTGGGCGATGATCGTAATCTTCCTCATGACCTGGCTCGGGCTGTGGATGCTCGGCGTGCCGTCGGCACTGGTGCTCGCACTGATTTCGGGAACGCTGGAGTTCATCCCCTATGCCGGCGCGATCTCCTCCTCGATCCCTGCAATCATGGTTGCGCTCGTCCAGAGCCCCGAGCTCGCGCTATGGGTGGTCGGCCTTTATGTCATCGTCCATCACGTCGAAGCCTATGTGATCCAGCCCGTTATCCAGCAATTTGCCGTCGAGATCCCGGCGGTGATCACCTTGTTCGCGCTGCTCGCCTTCGGGCTCCTGTTCGGCGTCCTCGGGATCCTGCTCGCGGCTCCGCTGGCGGTGGTCAGCTACGTGCTGGTGAAGCGGCTCTATGTGATTGAGGCGCTCGACACGCCGACCCCCATCCCTGGGCAGGAAAAGAGCTAGATTTCAAGCACGACGTACGGTTTATTGAACAGGGGCTTTAGCACGAACTGCGCGACATTGTAGACCGGCCGGCCCATTGGTGTCCGGCCCTCGTAGGTGCCGTGATGGGCATGGCCGTGGACAACGGCTTTCACATGGTCGAACCGGTCAATCGGCTCGCACAGGCGCTGCGAGCCGAGATATTGAAAGATTGCCGGCGGCTCGCCTTCGATCGTATCGACGATCGGCGAATAGTGGAGCACCGCGACGCTTCGGTCCGTCCGCAATGTGCGCAGCTGGTTCTCGAGCTTGCGCGATTCATTCATTGCTTCGTCGACGAACGCCTTGACGATAGGCTCGCCAAAAGGTGCGAGCTCGCCGCGGCCAAATCCTCCGAGGAAGCCCTTCACGCCAGCAAAGCCGACGCCGTTGATTTCGTGCGCCTGCTCATCGAGCACAATCATGCCGGCATCATGGAGAATCGAGCAGACCTTTTCCGGCTGACCGCATTCGTAGTCGTGGTTGCCGAGCACACCGAGCACGGGGATGGAACAAGCGCGGATATCCTCGGCGAGGATCTCCGCCTCTTTCGTCTTTCCAAAATTGGTGAGGTCGCCGCACAGCACCAGGACGTCGGCGGCATTGGAAATTTCAGTGAACAGCTCGCGATAGGGCGCCACGCTGTCTTCCATCACGTGGAGGTCGCCGATGGCCGCGATGCGCAGCTTGGGCTCAGTCGTCTCTTGCATATTGCTCTTCAAGGTTGCCGACCGCGTCGGAAAATCCCCATTGGTCGACGTCGATCGCATAATCGCGCGGGCTGAAGATCCGGCCGCGGCACACCTTTTTGCCCGGTCCCTTCATCTCTGCCTGGTCATGGAGGCGTTCGAGAAGCTCTTCCATGAGCCATCGCGGGACGCAGTGCCGCTCGCTTGGATAGATGAAGCGGAAGTTCAGCAGGGCCATCAGCAGAACCTCCCAATAGAGTTCCATGTGGCTCAGCAATTGCCGCCAGTCGATCGCATCATGACACTTGAGGATCATGTGCGCGACGTCGGCCATGTCGTAGCGATGATGATCCTGAACGAAAATCTTCGACCAGATGAACTGGGTGGGCGGGACAAGCCTTACCGTCGCACCGAAAAGCTTTGCCTCGGGCGCGCCGACAAACCAGTCGTCGGTGACGTGCGTGGTGACGGTCGGCATGTTGGTGATGACATCGACGAAGAGCTCGCCGCGCGTGACCCGATAGAGCCACCGCTCGTCAACGATCTCGACATCGAAGCCGTGCTCCTTGAAATAATGGAGCATCTTAAGGGCGTCGCCAGCTTTGGCGAAAACGTCGACGTCCTTGGTCGGGCGGTCGATGTCCGTGTAGCTCGCCAAGGCATAGGTTCCTGAAACAAGGAACGGGATCCCTGACTTGGCCATCAATTGAAGGATTTCGGAATAGAAGGCTTCTGCCGCTGGCGGCGGCTGGATCAGTGGGCCCTTTGCCCTGGTTTGAGCCTCAACATCCATGCGCCGCCTCAACGGGAAGCATGACGCGGCGGTTCCGAAGTGGAACGCTCAGGTTTCGCTACTCACAATGCTTGCTCGCAAAGGTTAGTATGCCGGCGAGAAGAAGCGATGCACGCCGTACTGATCACTGCCTACAAGGACTTCGCATCGCTCGAGCGGCTGGTGCGACGGCTCGATCGCGGCTTTTTCAAAGTCTATATTCACATCGACCGCCGAAGCGCGATCGGCAATGCCGAGATCGAGGCGTTGAGGCTTTTGGGCGCGTGGGTGTCGAAGCAGCATAAGATCAGATGGGGCACGGTGACCCATCTCCAGGCTCTGAGCGAATTGCTGCGCCGCGCGGTCGATGCGGGCGGAATCGATTACGTCCATCTCGTGTCGGGCCAGGATTATCCATTGGCGGATTCGGCCGCTTTCGACGCCCGCTGCGACGGCCGCATCTTCATGAACTATTCGCCGGTCAGTGCAGAATCGGATTATATCAAGGACAGGTACCGGCTTTGGAACCTGTTCTATTTCCTCCAGCTGGGCTCGCGCGTCAGCAACCGGCTCTATCCGCTCCTGGATTCGCCGTCTCGCTGGTTCCAGAAGCGGCTTGGTTTTCGCAGGCGGCGGTTGGGCCCGTTCGACACTCTCTACAAAGGCATTGCGTGGATGTCCTTTCCGGCAGCGGCCGCGGCCGAGCTGGTCAGGGACCCCGCAGCAGCGGCTTTCCTAAGGGCGATCAGGACAACCTACCTGCCGGAGGAAATCTTCTTTCAGACATACTTCCTCAATTCGGACCTGAGGGACAGGGTCGTGAACGACGACCTGCGCTACGTCGATTGGGGGAAGAGGTACGGAAGCATTCCGGCATTTCTCGACGAATCCGACTTGCAGCCAATCCTGAAGTCGAATGCACTTTTTGTGCGAAAGGTAAGTTCGGGCATTTCGGAAGGACTGCTGGACCAAATCGATGCAGCCTGTTTTGATGGACGGCGAGCAGGGGAGCCAGCCAAATGAAGTCTTGCCTGATTGCCGCAGCTGCAGCTGCGTTCGCTTCGGCGGCAGCCGCAGCTCCAGTTCTCGCGCCGCCGGCGCCGCTCGGCCCCGACGTGCAGCCCTTCGTTCATCTGCCCGCTGGGCAGATCGCGATCCAGCATTTGCGGATCATTGACGGCACGGGAGCTGCTCCGATCGAGGATGCAACCCTCCTGATCGATGGAGCGAAGATCGGTGAAGCGTTGCCAGCGGGAGAAGTGATTCCCGCGGGATACCGCGCGCTCGACGGAACCGGTGAGACGGCCCTGCCGGGCCTCGTCGGCATGCACAATCATTTATTCTATCTTCAACGGCCCAATATTGACTCGGCTGGCCATTCCGAAGAGCCGATCATCATCCCGCAAATGACCTTCAGCGCGCCGCGGCTCTATCTTGCAAACGGCGTGACGACGATGCGCACGACGGGGAGCGTCGAGCCCTACACAGATCTGGCTCTCAAGCGCGAAATCGATGCGGGCCACCTGGTTGGACCGCACTTGGATGTGACGGGTCCATACCTCGAAGGCCCCGGCGCGTTCTTCATCCAGAACCACCAGATCACTTCGCCTGCCGATGCCCGGAACGAAGTGGCGTTCTGGGCCGACCAGGGTGTGAACAGCTTCAAGGCCTACATGCACATCACGCGTGCAGAACTCGGCGCTGCGATCAAGGAAGCACATCGGCATCATCTCAAGCTGACCGGCCATTTATGCTCGGTGACTTACCCCGAAGCCGTGGCGCTCGGGATTGACAATCTCGAGCACGGCTTTTTCGTCAACACGCAGCTCGACCCGGGCAAGCAGCCCGACAAGTGCAGCGACGGGACCGGCACACCGACCCTGCTGAAGATGACGCCCGGAAGCCCCGAAGCGAACGCACTGATCAAGCTGCTGGTCGATCACCATGTGGCGATCACATCCACGCTGCCCGTATTTGAGCAGAGCGTTCCGCTGCGCGCGCCGCTGCAGGCGCGTCAAATGGACGTACTGACTCCGCAGGCGAAGGAATCATACCTGTACCTACGCAACATCACCGCCGGCCGCGCGGGAACGAAGCGCGCCGAGGACTTTACTCAGGCGTACAAGAATGACCTTGGCCTGGAGCGGCAGTTCGTCGCAGCTGGCGGGCTCTTGATGGCGGGTCCGGACCCGACCGGGAATGGCGGCGTGATCCCGGGTTTCGGCGACCAGCGCGAGATCGAACTGCTGGTCGAGGCCGGGTTCACGCCCGTGGAGGCAGTGAAAATCGCAACCCTGAATGGCGCGATATATCTGGGCCTTTCCGACCGCATCGGCTCCATTGCGCCTGGCAAGAATGCCGACCTGTTCATCGTCAAGGGCAATCCAGCGGCGAACATCAACGACGTCGAAAATGTGATTGTCGTGTTCAAGGACGGCGTCGGCTACGACAGCGCCAAGCTGCTACGGTCCGTCAGGGGTCGCTACGGGGAATATTGAGAAGCGCACCGCCGGTTGGGCAGTCGCTAACCATTGCACTTGCTTGGAATTAACGCGCGTGTAACGTCCCCGTTCAATAGCCGCTGAGTCTTCGGTGGCCTGTATGCGTACAGCTCGGGGGCGTGCTGTATGACTGATGGGGCGGCCGGACGTTCGAGGGACGTCCGATGATCTTCAATTCGCTGACCTTCCTGGTCTTCTTCGCGATGGTGATGGCGATTCACTACGCGCCCTTCTTCTCGTGGCACCAGAAGAAGATCAATCTGATGATCGCCTCATATCTGTTCTACGCGGCGTGGAATCCGCCCTTTGTCATCCTCTTGTGGATATCCACCGTGGTCGACTGGTGGGCGGCGCAATGGATGGTCCGGGCGAAACGCGAGCGCACACGCAAGTTGTGGATGCTGACCAGCGTGATCGTGAACCTGGGGATGCTCGGCTATTTCAAATACGGCGGCTTCCTGCTCAATAATTTCGTCACGATCGCCGGATCGCTTGGGATCATCTATCATCCACCCGGCTGGGACATCGTCCTTCCGGTCGGGATCAGCTTCTACACGTTCGCGACGCTCTCCTACACGCTGGATGTGTACCTGCGGCGCTCGAAACCGGCGGGCCACTTCCTCGACTACGCCCTGTTCGTGACCTTCTTCCCCCACCTGGTGGCCGGCCCGATCATGCGCCCGACCGAGTTGGTTCCTCAGTTCGAAATGCCGCGGCGCGCCACGGCCAACCAGATCTTCTTCGGCCTTGCGCTGCTCACGCTCGGGCTGTTTCAAAAGGTGGTGCTGGCCGACGGCTTCCTCGCACCGGTTGTCGAGGCTGTTTACGACGCGCCGGGCAAGATGCCGGGCATGCTCGATTCCTGGGTCGCTACCCTGGCATTTGCGGGGCAGATCTTCTGCGATTTCGCCGGCTATTCGACCTCGGCGATCGGCGTTGCGCTGTGCCTCGGCTTCGCAATGCCCGACAACTTCCGTTTCCCATACGGCGCGGTCGGCTTCTCCGACTTCTGGCGGCGCTGGCACATCACGCTGTCGAGCTGGCTTCGCGACTATCTCTACATTCCGCTCGGCGGGAACCGTCATGGTCAGGCGCGGACCTACGCAGCGCTGATGGGCACGATGTTGCTTGGCGGCTTGTGGCACGGCGCGAACTGGACATTCGTCGTCTGGGGCGGGCTGCACGGGCTGTATCTCTCGATCGAGCGCTGGCTGAAGGCGCGGTTCAAAGGCTTCACGCCCGGGCGCGTCTCGATGCTCGGCCTCGCGCTACTGACGTTCCTTTTGGTCAACATCACGTGGGTCTTCTTCCGAGCCAGGACTTTCGCCGGTGCCGGCGTCGTGCTGAGGGGCATGGCCGGAATGCAGGCAAAGCCCGACCTGCTGATTCCATTTGGTCCGATGATCATCGCAATGGTGATCGTCTCGGCCATCTTCGGGACGCATCTCACCATGCGCAACACGACTTTGGAAGCGGTGGTCGAGCGAACTCCGTCGGTGGCTATTGCCGGGATTTGGACGCTTTTGTTGTTCGCCGTCATCATCGAGCAGGGGCAGGGCAGTGCCTTCATCTATTTCGCATTCTGACGCCCACAAAGCCGAGCTCCGCGGCGTGCGCGAAGGCGCACTCCCTGCCGGACTGAGGCAGACGGCCGCAAATCGGCCGGGACAGGCCCAGCCTGTACCGACCCGCGACATTCCCACCCAGCCATGGGTCAAGATCGGAGCTGCGGTATTCGTTGCCGTCACTTTGCTGATGACTGCCTGGGAGTGGAACGCGCGGACGAACCTCGGCCTCCGCGCTGGCGATCTTGACGATAGTTCACAGGCATGGGCGGAGCAGCGGCGGCTCGCCGATGCCGCTCCGGTGGCGATCGTCGGCGATAGCCGCATCCTGTTCGACACCGACCTCGCGCGATTTCAGCAGATGACGGGTGTTCGCCCGATCCAAACCGCGATCGTCGGAAGCAATGCGCGCGCGCTCCTCGAAAGCTACGCCAACGATCCGAATTTCCACGGTCTCCTGATCGTGGGGCTGGCCGATCTCAGCTACTTTCGTCCGCAGGGGGTGGGGCTCGGCGGCCCCTATCTCAAGAATTTCGAGAAGAACGACAAGCCTTCGCAGCTCACCGCGCTTTGGATCGACCGGTTCCTTCAGCGATACCTCGCCTTCATGGATTCGGATTACCGACTTAGCCGCTTACTGCCGCGCCTGGATCATGGGTGGCGAAAAGGGGTCGACAGCCCATACGAAGACGTCTGGAAACTCAGCGAGACCTTCGACCATCGTCAGACCTTCATGTGGCACCGAATAGAAACTCCGGGATACCTGCAAAAGCATGCGCGCTATGCCTGGAATTTATTCAAGGGTCCGCCGCTGCCGGCATTCATCGCCAGAAATGTCGTCGCACGGAGCGCGGAGGCGGTTCGGCGCATTCGTGCCCGAGGTGGGGACGTGGTCTTCATCCGACCGCCGTCGGCGCCCGAGCTCCGCGCCGTTGAGGACGGCCGCCTACCGAGATCAAAAGGATGGGATCTGCTGATTGCAGGAACGCATGCGCAGGGGATCCACGCGGACGACTTGCCGCAGGCTCAGCGGTTAGTCGTCCCGGAATGGTCGCACCTCAGCCGCAAATGCGCGACCGTCTTCACCGACGCCTATGTGCGCAAGCTGATCCAGTTGACGCCGAGGCTTAAGCTGCGCGCAGACGCGCCGCCGCCGCTCAGTCGTGCCGACTGTGTGCCGCAGACGATCGCGTCACTGTAGGGTCGCTGCGCCAAGCTTCGACGAAAGTGAATTCGCGTCCTTGGCTGTCCGGCACGCCACGAAGATCGTGTCGTCGCCGCAAATCGTCCCCACGATCTCCGGCAGCTCTGATTGATCGAGGACCACACCGACGAGATGCGCCGAACCTGGCGGAGTCCTGATCACGACCAGGTTGCCTGCAGTTTCGACCGATCGGACCCAGTCCCGGAAGACGGCGGCGAGGCGCGGACTTGGCGCATCGCGGACTTGATCGGGAAGTGCATAGCTGAGCTGTCCGTCGCGGCGAACCTTCAGGGCACCGATCTGCTCGAGATCGCGCGAGATCGTCGCCTGGGTCACGGCATAACCGAGGGAACCCAAGCGGTCGGCCAGCTCTTCCTGGCTCGACAGCGCGTTTGAGCGGATCAGGTCCGCAATCGCCCTTTGGCGCCGCTCCTTGAGGTCAGTCATCCGCATGAATATGCATGTACTTGCATAAATATGCAATCGAGTGAATAGGAGCGGCCCCATGATTCGAACGGCCATCCTTGGAGCTTCGGGCTATGTCGGCGGCGAGCTGTTGCGCCTCGTCGCAGCGCATCCGCAGTTCGAAGCGGCGAAGCTGTTCGGGGAGAGCAAGGCCGGGAAGTCACTTGGCGCCGTTCATCCGCACCTCGCCGGCGCTTATTCGGAGGCCGCGGTCGAAAAGTTCGACGGCGCGCTCGAGGGGATCGACCTCGTTTTCGCGGCGCTTCCGCACGGGCACAGCCAGCGCGTGGCAGCGACGATCCTCGAAAAGGGCATCCCGTTCGTTGACCTCGGCGCGGATTTCCGGCTCGACGATGCCGCGAACTACGAGCGCTGGTACGGTCATCCGCACGAGTCGCCTGAGCTTCTCGGCGAGTTCGTCTATGGCATCCCAGAGCTCAACCGCGAGGCGATCAGGAACGCGAAGGCGGTTGCCGCCGCTGGCTGCTACGCGACGGCGGCGATCCTGGCGCTGAAACCGCTGGTCGACGCGGGACTAGTCAAGCCCGACAGCCTGATCATTGACGCCGCGTCGGGAGTCAGCGGCGCTGGTCGCGAAGCCAAGGAAGCGACCGGATTCAGCACCGTCGACGGAAGCTTTTCCGCATATGGACTGCTTTCGCACCGCCACACCGCCGAGATGGAAATGGCGCTCGGCGCGACCGTGTTGTTCACGCCGCATCTGGTGCCGATGACGCGCGGGATTCTGACGACCTGCTACGGCGAGGCTACTGGCCCATGCGATCCACTCGAGACGCTTCGGAAAGCCTATGCCGCCGAGCCATTCGTCCATGTCACCGACCAACCGCCCGCGACGAAGTGGGTTAGCGGGTCGAACGGAGTTCAACTCACTGCGCGCTACGATGAGCGCACCGGCCGCGTCCTGGCGCTTTCGGCCATCGATAATCTCGGCAAGGGGGCCGCTGGTCAAATGATTCAATGCGCGAACTTGATTCTCGGGCTCGCTGAGACGGCCGGCCTGACCACAATCGGAGTTTACCCATGAGCGTGACAGCTGCGAAGGGCTTTGTCGCGGCCGGTTGCCATGCCGGAATCAAGCGGCGCAAGTTCGATATGGCGATGATCGCCACGGAAGACCTGCAGCCGGTGTCGTGCGCGGCCGTTTTCACGCAGAACAAGTTCGCTGCGCCGCCGGTCGAGCTTGACCGGGCGACTCTCAATGCAAACGGCGGCAAGGCCGCCGCCGTCATCATCAATTCAGGCAATGCGAATGCCGGTACGGGAACGCCTGGCTACAAGAATGCGCAGTTGATGGCCGCCGCCACCGGCGAAGTGCTGCAGATCGCAAATTCGCACGTCCTGGTCTGTTCGACCGGCATCATCGGAACGCCGCTGCCGATGGAGCCTATCCTGTCCCACGTGCCGAAGCTCGCCAAGAAGCTTTCGGTGGAAGGCGCGCACGACGCCGCCCGCGGGATCCTCACCACCGATCATCTGTCAAAGGAAGTGGTGATCAAGGGGTCCACCTTCACCATCGGCGGAATGGCCAAGGGTTGCGGCATGATCGCTCCGAACATGGCGACGATGCTCGCGTTCCTGACAACCGACGCGGACATACCATTGCTGGTGATGCAGAAGGCGTTGAAGGCGGCGGCGGACGCGACGTTCAACACGCTCAACGTCGATGGCGCAATGTCCACCAACGATACGGCGATGCTCCTGGCGTCAGGCAAGCGGGGGAAGGCCGATCATGGCGAGTTCGCGAATGCGACCCTCGCCGCCTGCCGCGACCTGACGATGCAGATGGCGCGTGACGCTGAAGGAATGACTCGCATGGCGCATCTCACCGTCACGGGAGCCCACAGCAATGAGGAAGCGCGAATTGCCGCGAAGAACATCGTCGAGAACAATCTGGTGAAGTGCAGCTGGTACGGCGGCGACCCATATTGGGGACGGCTGATGGCCGCAGCGGGATCGGCGGGAGTCGATCTGAATGTTGCGCGATCGCACGTCGCCTATGGGGGCGTCGTGGTGGCCAAAGCTGGCGTCGGGGTCGAGCACGACGGCGATGCGCTCGTCGAACATATGCTGGGAGATGAAGTGCAGATCGAAGTGCATCTCGGTACCGGCCACGGCACCGCAAAGATGATCGGGATCGACCTTGGTCCCGGCTACATCAAAGAGAATAGCAAGACGTCATGAAGATCGTCCTTATGCCATCCGAGATCGCGACCGTCCTGGTCGAGGCACTGCCGTATATTCGGCAGTTCGCGGGCAAGTCGGTCGTCGTGAAACTCGGAGGCGCGGCGATCGACCGCGAATCCGACCTTGCGCTTGCGCAGGACGTGCTTCTGCTGCGCAGTGTCGGCGTGCGTTGCGTGCTCGTGCACGGCGGCGGACCGCAGGTCGATCTAATGTTGCGCCGGGTGGGCAAGGAGCCGGAATTCAAGGACGGCCTTCGAGTAACGGACGCCGAGACTCTCGAGATCGTCCGAATGGTGCTCGTTGGAAAGATAAACCGTGATCTTGTCGCCACCATCAATAGCCAGGCCGGGGAGGAGCCCGTCGCAGTCGGTGTGTCGGGTGAGGACGCAGGTCTCCTGACCGTCACCCCCGCGGATTCGGCGTTGGGATTCGTTGGCAACGTCACCGATGTCCGCGCCGAGTTGATCCACCGGCTACTCGACGACGGCCTGACACCCGTCATCTCTACTGTCGGCGCGGACGCAAACGGCCAGCCGTACAACGTCAATGCCGATGAAGCGGCGCGGGCCATTGCTGTGGCGATGAATGCCGAAAAGATCGTCTACCTGACCGCCGTTCCGGGTCTGCTCGAGGATCCCAAGGACGAGACAACGCTCATTGCGCGGCTGACCTCGGCAGAACTTCGCGATCGCCTGAAGCATGAAAGCGTAGGCAAGGGCATGATCCCCAAGCTCAAGGCCTGCGCCGATGCCGTCGATCAGGGCGTTAATTTCGCCCACATCATCGACGGGCGCGTTCCGCATTCGCTGCTGATCGAACTGCTGACCGTGCATGGCGTGGGAACGATGGTCCGGCGGGAGAAGAGCTGGTGAGGCACCTGTTGTCGATTCGCGATCTGACCACAGCCGACGTCGAGCGAATTCTCGCGCTATCGGAGGAGCCAGCGCCGCGCGTGCTCCAGGACAAGGGCGTCGCCCTCTATTTCGAGAAGCCGAGCTCGCGCACGCGCAACTCGATGGAGATGGCGACAGCACAGCTCGGCGGGCATCCGGTTTACATCCAGCCCGCGGAGCTCGGTATCGGCACGCGCGAGAGCGTCGCCGACGTGACCCATACGCTCGCCTGCTATCACGCGATCATTGCGGGCCGCGTATTCGACCATGGCTTGCTCGAGGAAATGACGCGGGTGAACGCAGCGCCGATCCTCAACATGCTCTCGGCCACCGATCATCCGCTGCAGGCGCTCGCCGATTTGCTGACGGTGAAGCAGGTGATCGGCCGGCTGGAAGGCGTGCGCATCGCTTTCATCGGGGAAGGCAACAACGTATCGCGGTCTCTCGCCGAAGCCTGTGCGCTGGTCGGCGCGGAGTTCGCGATCGCCAGCCCCGAAGGATTTGGCCTCGGCAATGCGCCCGACGGGCGCCAGTTCTCCGATCCTGCGGAAGCCGTCGAAGGCACGGACATCATCTATACGGATGTCTGGGTGTCCATGGGTGATGAAGACAGTGAAGAGCGGCGCGCCCTGTTCGAGCCGTACAAAGTGAACGAAGCACTCATGGCGCTCTCTCCAAACGCGCGGTTCCTGCATTGCCTGCCGGCGCATCGCGGCGAGGAAGTGACCGCGCCGGTCATTGACGGCCCCCTCTCGGCAGTCTGGCGGCAGGCCGAAAACAGGATGCACACGGCGCGCGGCGCCATGCTCTGGATGTTGGAACAGGACTAATGACGAACAAGAAAATGAAGGTCGTGCTCGCTTATTCGGGCGGGCTCGACACCTCGATCATCCTCAAATGGCTTCAGACCGAATATGACGCGGAGGTCGTGACTTTCACGGCGGACCTCGGCCAAGGCGAGGAAGTCGAGCCGGCGCGGCGCAAGGCCGAGATGCTCGGCGTGAAGCCGGAGAACATCTTCATCGACGACCTGCGCGAGGAATTCGTCCGCGACTTCGTCTTCCCGATGTTCCGCGCGAACACGCAGTACGAGGGCGATTATCTGCTCGGGACATCGATCGCGAGGCCGCTGATCGCCAAGCGGCAGATCGAGATCGCGCGCAAGGTGGGCGCCGATGCCGTCTGTCATGGCGCGACCGGCAAGGGCAACGACCAGGTGCGGTTCGAGCTCGGCTATTATGCGCTCGAGCCCGACATCAAGGTGATCGCCCCATGGCGGGAATGGGAGTTCCAGAGCCGCGAGGCGTTGCTCGATTTCGCCGAGAAGCACCAGATCCCGATCGCGAGGGATAAGCGGGGCGAAGCGCCTTTCTCCATCGACGCCAACCTGCTTCACTCGTCGTCGGAAGGAAAAGTGCTCGAGGACCCGGCCGCAGAAGCGCCCGAATATGTCCATCAGCGCACCATCTCGCCTGAGGACGCACCTGACAATGCGACCATAATCACCATCGATTTCGAGAAGGGCGATGCGGTCGCGATCGACGGCAAGAATCTCTCGCCCGCCGCCGTGCTGACCAAACTGAACCAGCTCGGGCACGACAACGGCATCGGCCGACTCGACCTGGTCGAGAACCGCTTTGTCGGAATGAAGTCGCGCGGAGTTTACGAGACGCCCGGCGGCACGATCCTGATTGCGGCGCACCGCGGCATCGAGAGCATCACACTCGACGGCGGCGCGATGCACCTCAAGGACGAGCTGATGCCGAAGTACGCGAGCCTCATTTACAACGGCTTCTGGTTCGCGCCGGAGCGCGAGATGCTTCAGGCGGCAATCAACAAGAGCCAGGAGCATGTGTCGGGGCGAGTCACGATGAAGCTCTACAAGGGCAATGCGACGGTGATCGGACGGGAGAGCGCGAAGTCGCTCTACGACCAGGATCTGGTGACGTTCGAGGAAGGCAGCGGCAGCTACGACCACCGCGACGCGGCGGGCTTCATCCGGCTGAACGCGCTACGGCTGCGGACGATCGCGCAGCGAGCGCGGAAGTTAAAGACCTAGCGATTCTTTCGCGGCCGCAATCTGCTCTCGAACGCGCTCCGGCGCGGTGCCACCGTAGCTCCTACGGCTGCGCACCGAAGCGTCCACGCTTAGCACGTCAAACGCGCGCTGGTCGATGCGTTCATCGATTGACTTCAAGACGTCGATAGGAAGATCGGCGAGATCGCATCCGCGCTCCTCGGCGGCCTTCACGGCGCGCCCGGTGATGTGGTGTGCCTCGCGGAAGGGTACGTTGGCCTCGCCCACCAGCCAGTCGGCAAGATCGGTCGCGGTCGAATATCCCTGCGCTGCCGCTGCCCGCATCCGCTCGGGCACGAACTCGACGGTCTCGACCATGCCCGCGAGCGCCTGAAGCGAAAGGGTTAGCAGGTCGCGGGCCTCGAACACCGGCTCCTTGTCGTCCTGCATGTCCTTCGAATAAGCGAGCGGCAGGCCCTTCATCGTCACCATGAGCGCGGTCAGAGCTCCAATGATTCGCCCGCAATGGCCGCGAACCAGCTCGGCGGCGTCGGGGTTGCGCTTCTGCGGCATGATCGACGAGCCGGTGGAGAATTCGTCCGACAGCTTCACGAAACCGAAAGAGCTCGTGGCCCAGAGGATCAATTCTTCCGCGAGCCGCGACAGGTGCAGTGAGCACTGCGCTGCAGCGGACAGGTAATCGAGCGCGAAATCCCGGTCGGAGACGCTATCCAGACTGTTCGCGGTGACGCGATCGAAACCGAGCGCGTCTGCGGTCCGCTCCCGGTCGATCGGGAAGCCAGTTCCCGCCAGCGCGGCCGATCCCAAGGGGCTCTCGTTCATCCGCGCCCGCGAATCGCTGAAGCGGGACACGTCGCGCCGCAGCATTTCATAATAAGCCATCAAATGGTGACCGAGCGTGACCGGTTGCGCGACCTGCAGGTGAGTGAAGCCGGCCATGACGGTTTCGGCATGTTCGTCGGCGCGCACCACAAGCGCGCGCTGGAGGTTGTGGATCGCGCAAACGGCCTCGTCGCAAGCGTTGCGCACCCAAAGGCGAAAATCGGTAGCGACCTGGTCATTGCGCGAACGCGCCGTGTGCAGCCTGCCTGCCGCTGGGCCGATCAGCTCGGCAAGGCGGCTCTCCACGGTCATGTGGATGTCCTCGAGCTCGAGCCGCTCCGGTACGCCGTCGCGCTCATATTCGGCGGCGATCTGGTCGAGGCCTTCGAGAATAGCCGCTGCGTCGGCCTCCGAAATTATGCCCTGCTCGCGGAGCATCGCTGCATGCGCTTTCGACGCCGCAATATCCTCGCGCCACAGGCGCTTGTCGAAGCAGATCGAGGCATTGATGCGCGTCATCAATTCGTCCGGCTTCGTCTCGAACCGGCCACCCCAAGTGCGCTGCGAATCGCGCTGTGTTGGCTTTTTGTCGCCCATGACCGGCGCGTTGCCATGGCAGGGGGAGGGGGTCAAACGATGGCGCACCCGACAGGATTCGACGTGTGGTGAGGCCCAGCCAAGCTCCCACGGAGCGCGATGTTTTGAAGTGGGCTGGGTGTTCAATAGCGGCAATGAACGAAGTCGCAGTAATGGCACCGATCCCTGGGATCGACATCAGCAGTTGGCATTGTTGGCTGTGTCGAGCGCTTGCGAAAAGCTGCCGACCGAGCTCAGCGGCACGGATGAGCTGCGGGAATTGCGCCTCCAGCAGTGGCAGAATGATGCGTGCGAGCGCTTCCTGGTCGACAAGCAATCGATGGATATGTTCAATGAAGCGCCCGCCGCTTGCTGCCGGAACGACCAGACCGAACGTCTTCATGAGACCGCGGATCTGGTTGGAAAGTTCCGTCGAGATCCTGACCAACCTCGTTCGCACTGCGATCCGCCGTCGTCTCTTCGCCATCGCATCACCTCACCTCGCATTAGGTAAAGTGTTGCGTCGACCTCCTGAGACCACCGTCGAAAGCCGACATTAGGGTCAGCCGCGCTCGGGAGTCGGGTAAGGGATCCCGACCGGTTTTCCGTCCTTGTTCCCTCCCGGCGAGTAGCGGCACACCAGCCAGCCGTAACCGCCGCCAATTGCATAGCCGCAACCGATGTCGGTCGTCGTCGGCCAGATCATCTGGGTGTAGTGTGCGACGTTCATCCAGTTGCCGTCGCGCGCCACGTTCGGGAAATAGCCTGGCACGAAATCACGCTTCTCGACCGTCCAGCTCTGCATCATCCGGTCGACCGACCAGCCGGGATTGTACTGAAGCAGATTCTCGCTCTCCATCCCGCGGCCCTCGCGAGGCGCGTGGACGAGCTGGTGCGTGGCCGCGAGCTGCTGCGCATAAGCTGTCGCGTTCCATTCGAGCTTGAAGTTCCATTTGAGATCGCGGGCGTGCACCGCCCCTCGTTCGAGATTATGGATGTAGAGGATCCGCTGGTCCGTCGGGCCGAGCCACATCGGTAAGTGCCTATACGGCCTTATCGGTCTTAGGCACTTGAACTTCTTGGCGGCCGCGATCGCCTCGTCAAGGTCGTCGGCAATCGCTTGAGCCTCCGACGCCGAGATAAGGCTGAAGTGGCCGGCGGACCGTGCAGCGATCGTCGCTGCAACTGCCTCCGCTTCCAGCTGCTCCAGCCTCGGGACGAGCGCCTTGACGGCCGCTTCGTCGCAATCGTCCATCGCATCGTCGAGATCGTCCAGAGCGTCCTCAGCATCATCTTCCAGTGCATCCAAAGGGCCTCTGCGCAACTGCAACCCGTGCTGGAGCGCCTGCGACGCGGGCGGCTGGGCGCCGCCCGGCTGCGGCGTCGGCTGCCGTGGAGGTGGAGGATTTAACGGCTTGAGTGGTGGCAAGAGCGGCGGACAATCGAGATTCAGCAATTTCCCCAGTCGGTCGATTTCAGCGGTGAGCTGCAACCGGTGCGCGCGGCCTTCGGGCGTAGTGCCGTCGATCGGGATAAGCTCTTCTTCCAACCGCAGAATCTCGTCCTGTATCCGCAATACCGCATCGGTTCGCTGATTGTCCGTGCAACCAGTTTTCGGCCTGTTCGCGGGTTGCTGCGGCGCAGGCGTCGGCGTCTTCTTGGGAGGAGCTGGAGGAGGCGCAGTCACGGGAGGAGTCTGGACCAGTGGTGGAGAGGCGGGCATGGGCACCGTCTTTTTCTCAGTGCAATCGTGAATCGGCGCTTGCTCGACACGGTTCGCCTTGGCCAACGCCGAATCACGCAGCTTCTGCAGGGCATTGTCGTCGGCGGTCCAGTAGCTGCGCTCATCCGGGTGGATACCTGCTGCGTCGAGCTGCGGACCTGCGGTCGGCGTCGCCGCCATCTTGATGAATCCGGCTTTGAATTTGGCATATTCCGTCCGAAGGACAGCAATTTGCGCCTGAAGAGCCCGGAGCTTCGTCAGATCTTCAGTACGCTCCTCGGCCGAGCAGTAGGTCTTGCCCGCGTACGCATCGTCGACCTGACGTTGCAGATCGGCGATCCGGTTCTCGATATCAGTTTGCTGCGACTTGAGATTTCCGATCCTCTGCGCGTCGGCCTTTTGCGCGCACGCGACAGTCGGCACCGAAGTCAGAATTGTGGCTGAAGCCAGCAAACCCAGGAAACGGCCAAGCATGCGCGCCCCCGCCGCATGTAAAGAAAGATTTTACGCTCAAGCTGTCCCGACTGCAACGGCCGCTAACGTCTGCAATGGATCAAAAGCTGATGTGGCCAGCGATCCCGTAATGCTGCAGTTCGCAATCCTTCGTAGCGGTACCTAATAGGTACCCTAGCCAAAAGGTTGTTTCGCGTAAGTAATTGATTCTATGGCGCACCCGACAGGATTCGAACCTGTGGCCTCTGCCTTCGGAGGGCAGCGCTCTATCCAGCTGAGCTACGGGTGCGTGGCGGCGGACTTAGCGACGCCGGGCCTTAGCGGCAAGGAGTGAGGAAGGCCTCTAGCTCCTCATGCAGCCGAGCTCGCGCCGAGCCCACGATCATACCCACATGGCCCGAGGGAATTGCGATAACGTCGCCCGACACTGCGGTCTGTGGCGGCGCGATGAGGTCGCGCTCGGCCGTCAGGTGTAATGAGGGAACGCAGAGCCGGTCGGATGCGGCACTTGCACCGCACATCCACCTTCCAGATCCGGGCAAGTCCTTTCCGAATAGATCTTCGACCAATTCCTTCGCTGCAGGATAAGGCAGGGGCTCTCCCTCGTTCGCCCATTCCTCGAGCTCGAGGAATCGCTGCGCGTCGTCGCTCGCTGGATCGAGCAGGCCGAAGTCCGCAAACTTGCGGACCGTGCGCTCCGGATCGAGCGACCAGAATGCCGCCTGAAGGACCTCCATGGGAAGGGCGCCGAGGGCATTTGCTGCCGCCTCGGAATGGCGCCACATGTCCTGAAGCGCGCGTTTCGATGCCTCCGGATAACGCGCAAAGTGCCACGGCGCAGCAAGCGTAGCGAGCCGCTCGACAGCGACGAGATTGGCAGCCGCAATCGCCATGGTCCCGCCAAGACAATAGCCGATCAAGGCCACAGGCTGGCCGATGCTGCGCAGCAAAGGAAGCAGCAATTCCTCGACGTGCCCGGCTACTGATAGGTCGCCGCGCTCATCGGCTTTTCCCCAGTCGAGCAGAAGCGATCGCCGTCCCATCCGTGCGACCGCGGCGGTGAGCGATACGTGCTCGTCGAGGTCGAGGATTCGCGGTGGATTGATGAGCGATGGCACGAACAATGCGACCTTCCCGCTTCCGCCATGGTCGCGCAGCGCAGCGCCGCGAACGCGTGCAACTTCCGGCTTTGCAGGGCGCCGTTCCCGCCGCCGTGCATGTTCATATGCGCGCAATCCTTCGAGTGCTTCCGCGGCGAGCTGCGGGTCCCGCGACGACACCTCGCGTACCAATTCGAGAAACAGCGGTAGCGGTCGCGGTGCGCGTTCATGTTGCAGCGCACTATCAACCGGTAGTAAGCCGCCTTGCGAATTTGGAGAGCTGTTCATGGCCAAGTCTTCGGGCAAGGTGACGATCAAGAAGTACGCAAACCGGCGTCTCTATGACACGGAAAGCTCGACATACATCACGCTGGACCGACTTGCGCAAATGGTGCGCGAAGGCCGCGAGTTCGAGGTGGTGGATGCGAAGACCGGCGAGGACATTACCAGGCAGGTGCTCACCCAGATCATTGTCGATGAAGAAGCCCGTGGCTCGACCATGTTGCCGATCAACTTCCTGAAGCAATTGATCGGCCTCTACGGCAACTCGATGCAGAATTTCGTGCCGTCGTATCTCGAAGCTGCGATGGATGCATTCCAGCGCAATCAGAGCGCGGTGAAGGACGCGTTCAGCGGCAATGTCTTCGCAGATCTTGCGAAGCGGAACATGGCGATGTTCGAGGATGCGAGCCGCGCCTTCAGCAGCAAGCCCAAGGCAGAGACGAAATCGAACGGCAATAGCGAAATGGAGCAACTCAAGGCCGAGCTCGCCGCGCTACAGGCCAAAGTCGACCGGCTGAGCCGCTGACGACCATGCGATTTGCGATTGCTGCAGCGTCTGCGCTGATCGCCGCACCGTCATTCACGGCTCAAGCGCCCGATCTCGCAACGGCGAACCCCATTGCCGGCAATTGGACATACGCCGCGACCAGTGACGGAAGCGAAGCAGTTTTCGCCAACGAGAGCGGATTCCCGCAGCTTTGGGTTCAGTGCAGACGCGCGATGCGCCAAGTCATTTTAGCCAGACCGGCAACCGCTGCCGCGCCGCTCATCGATATCTGGACCAGCTCTCAGACGCGCAGCGTTCCGGCGAGCTTCAATCCCGCGACCGGCCGATTGACGATCGTGCTCGATTCGAACGATCGGTTGCTCGACGCGATTGCGAACAGCCGCGGGCGCCTGGGATTCACCGTCTCTCTGCAGCCGACTTTAGTGGTGCCGGCATGGGCAGAAGCTGCACGCGTGGTTGAGGATTGTCGCGCCTGAAACGCGAAGGCAGAGAGTTTGCCGAAATTTTACGGAAGTACAAGTCTTGCGCTTCAGCCAACCATGAATCATCTTCTAGCCTGCTTCAACGCAGCGAAAGGAGGTGATCCGATGTCTCATGGTTCAGCAGGGAGGTCGGAAAGGGGTGTTCGCAGGCTCTAGGTGCTGACGAACGGCCACATCTCCGGCCGCTGACCATGTCGAAGGGCATCGCTGCGCACGCGGCGGTGCCCTTTACATTTGCTTTGGCAAATCCGGGCACCGCCCCTTTATATATCTGTCGAATGGCGGACTTCCGGCTTCATTCGGGAACCGTTACAGCCGTGAAGTGTCTTTTCGTGAACGGAGGAGATGAAGCATGGCCAAATCCGCACGTAAGAGTTCTTCAAGTTCCTCTTCAAGGAGCAACAAGGATACGGTCGACAAGCTTGCCAAGGCTGCAATGAGCAAGGAAATGCTCGCTGCGGGACTTGCGGCTGCTGCCGCGGCAATCAGCGCAAGTCCAAAGGCACGCCGCGCGATCCGCGACGCAGGCCTCGACGCCGCCGACACCGCCTCGCAGGCCGCCAGCAACGTCATGGCAAGCGCGACCAAATTGGGTTCGCTGATCGCCGAAGCAGTCGCCGAGGCGGCTCAGCGCGTCATGACCGGCAAATGGACGATGGAGGGTAGCGCAAGCGCGAGCTCGGGCGGCACGTCGAAACCGTCCTCGGCACCGAGCCGCAGCAGCGGCGCGCGGAAATCGGCCGCCAAGGGCTCGAGCGCCAAACGCAGCACGGCGAAAAAGGCGAGAAGCACACGCGCCAAATCATCGACCGGAGGCGCTTCACGCACCACCACTGCGAGAAAATCCGTTGCGAAGAACCCGGCCGCGAGCCGGGCAAAGCCGCGCAGCACGAGTTCGCGCTCGCGCCGCAAGAGCCCTCGTGGACGCGGCGGATCGACAGGCGGAAGCCCGGGCGGCGGAGCCAACGCCTAGGCGGCTCGGTCTTCGAACTGCAGGCGGGCCAGGCGCGCATAGAGCCCTCCGCGCGAGCTGAGGCTCGCGTGCGTGCCTTCCTCGACGATTCTGCCGCCTTCCATCACGACAATTCGGTCGGCGGCACGAACGGTCGCGAGCCGGTGCGCAATGACGATCGTCGTACGATGCTCCATCAGTCGGTCGAGCGCGTCCTGAACCAGCCGCTCGCTCTCGGCGTCGAGAGCGGACGTCGCCTCGTCGAGCAGGAGCAAAGGCGCATCGCGAAGCAAGGCGCGGGCGATTGCGATTCGCTGGCGCTGCCCGCCTGAGAGCCGCGCTCCGCCTTCGCCCATGTAAGTATCGAGTCCTTGCGGAAGTGCGCTCAGGAATTCCTCGGCGTTCGCATCGCGCGCCGCCTGCCAGAGCTCATCTTCGCTCGCGTTCCAGTTTCCGTAGCGCAAATTGTCGCGTGCGCTCGCGGCAAAGATGACCGTCTCCTGCGGCACCATCGCGATCCGGTGGCGAATATCGGCCGGATCGGCGTCCTTGAGATCGACTCCGTCAAGCAGGATGCGGCCCTGGTCGGGGTCATAGAAGCGCTCGGCCAACTGGAAGATCGTTGTCTTGCCCGCACCGGAGGGACCAACGACCGCGAGCCGTTCGCGCGCACGCACGGCAAGCGAGAAGTCGTTGAGCGCCGACGTTTCTCGTCGTGTCGGATAGTGGAAGGTGACATGTTCGAACACGAGCTCGCCACGGGCGGGTTCTGGAAGCTTGGCCGGCTCGGCCGGGGCGCGGATGTCGGGCTCGGCATCGAGCAGCTCACCGAGGCGTTCCGAGGCGCCAGCGGCGCGCAGCAGATCGCCATAGACTTCCGTCAGATTTCCGAAGGCTCCTGCGAGAAGGCCGCCATAAAGAACGAAGGCCGCGATTGTGCCTCCCGTCATTCGGCCGGCCGTAACCTCGATCGCGCCTTCCCAGATCACCAGGGTGATCGCCGCGAACATGAGGAACATGACGATCGCCGTCATCACCGCGCGCACGAGGATCCGGCGCTTGGCAGTCGTGAAGACCCGGCCGACGGCCTCCGCGAAGCGCGTCGTTTCGCGCCCCTGCTGATTGAAGGCTTGCACGATCTTCATCGCGCCGAGCACTTCGCTGGTGACGGTTCCGAGGTCGGCTATGCGGTCCTGGCTGCGCGTCGAGATCGATCGCACTCGCCGTCCAAGGATCGATATCGGAAGCACGACGAGGAGCGCTCCAACGAGAATCGAAAGCGCAAGCTTTGCCGCTAGGGCGAACAGGATGACGACGCAGACGATTCCGAGGATCGCGTTGCGCAGGGCGACCGAGATGGTCGTGCCGACGACCTGTTCGATGATCGTCGTGTCCACCGTGATTCGCGAGGTGATCTCTGCCGGCCGGTTCTCTTCGAAGAAGGCGGGCGAGAGGCGCAGTAAATTGCGGTGCACTGCCAGGCGGATGTCGGCGACAGTCCGTTCGCCAAGCCAGGAGACGAAGTAGAAGCGCACCGCGGTCGCAAGCGCCATGACCCCGACGATTAGAAGCAAATATTCGAACCATCGGGAGATGTCCCGCGTGTCCCCGGCGCCCGAATGGAAGCCTTTGTCGATGATCAGTTTGAAGGCGTAGGGGACACCCGAAGTAGCTCCGGCGGCAACAAGCAATGCCAGTGCCGCCACTAAGATGTGTCCGGGGTAGCGCAGCGCGAAACCCCACACCATGCGCAGGTTTCTGATCGAGCGGCCCTTCGGGCGATTGGCATTGATGGCCATGCCGCTTCCCTAACAGGCAGCCCGCGCCGCCTCAAACAACTGCTTTGGGCATGGGTAATTCGACGCTGTCTGAAATGGTTGCTTCGAACAGGCGAGTGCGTAGTAAATGGCAGTTTAACGAATCATGAGGCAGCAAATGGTTTCGGACGAAACTCAGGGCCGGCATGGATTTGCTGACCTGGTGGCGGAACTGACTGACAGCGACCTGGTCCTGGAGGCGGTCGCTGGCGCCGCCGCGCGAACGGCCCCCAAGCTGCCGATGCTTGAGAAGCTGCGCGAGGCCGTCGATGCATCCTATCGGGCGCTTGCCGGCTCGATTGCGGTCGAATTCGTAACCGTTGCCGTTCTCGAGGAATTGGAGAAGCGCAGCCTGTCGATGTGGTTGCGCGTCGACACGCGCGCAAAAGAGGGCGCATCCGAAGCGGGCGACGCTTCACTCCTCAAGTTCCTTGCACGCGGCACGTTGGCCATCGTCGCCTGGATGGACGGTTCGCCAACGCTGCAGCTTGCGGACCTTCAGCAGGCCATCCGCGTGCTTGCCTGGGGCACGTCAGTCACCACGACAGCGCACCCGGTGCTTCCATCCTCGGTTGAGCTGGTGAACGCGATCGCCGCCTGGCAGCAGGCGAAAGCGGCATTCAATTCCACTGACTGGGTGCGCATCTTCACCAACAATGGCTCGGCGGAGCTCGATCTATCAAAGCGGATCGACAATCCAAGGACGCTCCTTCTTGCCCGCAAGCTCGTCAACCATTCGGCGGACATGATCTTTGTCGTCGAAATGCCCGATTATCAGGGTTCGCGCGAATGGCTGCTGAAGCATGGTGACACGCGCACGGTCGCCTATTGCGATCCGGGGACGCAGCTCGACAAGTTCTACAAGCGGGAGCTCGACATTCGCCCCGGGGACGCGCTTCGCTGCAAAGTCGACTTTGAGACCTCGTATGGGCCCGATCATGAGGTGCTCTCGGAGCAATACCGGATCGTGCAGATCATCGAAGTTCTGCCGGCTTCCCGACAAGGAGAAAGACCCGACGCCGAACGTTCAGAGCGGCCGGAACGGTCCGCCTTCCCGGAACTGGAAAGTGCCGGATCCTAGGCCATTCAAAACGGGACATTCTTTTTTTGCGGCGCAACATTGGCTTGCTAGTGGAGCAAACCTCGCCCACATCTGTTGCAACTAAGAGGCAAAAGATGAGGTTCGATGCTTTACGACGCCTATGAAGTGCAGCGATCGCTTCTCGCAGGTGCGAGCAAGCTAGCAGGCCTGGGCGCCGGATGGCTGAACAACCCCGCCAACCCGCTCGGCTATAGTGCAATGGGGCCCCTCGTGGCAGCGAGCCTCGAAGTGTTCGCTCATGCGGCAGCCCCACGCGGCAAGCCTGAATTCGGGATCGAAAAGGTTCGAATCAACGGCAAGACCGTGCCGGTCCATGAGGAGATCCTTCTCCGCAAGCCATTTGGCCAGCTGAAGCATTTCTATCGAGAAGGCGTCCAGAGCGGTCCGCCGCTCCTGATCGTGGCGCCGATGTCGGGCCACTATGCAACGTTGCTGCGCGGAACGGTCGAGCGGCTGCTTCCGGGCGCTGATATCTACATCACCGACTGGCGCGATGCGAAAATGGTCCCGCTGTCCGAGGGCAGGTTCGACCTCGACGACTACATCGATTACCTGATTGAGTTTCTCTATCTCATTGGCGCCAAGACGGGCGAGCGCCCGCACCTTCTTGCTGTTTGCCAGCCGGCGGTCCCGGCATACGCAGCGACCGCGCTGATGAACGAGGACAAAAGCCGCTGGCGCCCCAGGACGCTGACGATGATGGGTGGGCCGATCGACACGCGCAAAGCCCCGACCGCGGTCAATACGCTCGCGACGCAGCGGTCGTTCAGCTGGTTCGAGCAGAATGTGATCGCAACCGTGCCGATGATCTATCCCGGTGCCGGGCGGAAGGTTTACCCGGGGTTCCTGCAGTTGGCCGGCTTCATGACGATGAACCTTGGCTCGCACCTCGTCAGCCATTGGGAGATGTTCAAGCATCTCGTCGTCGGCGACGAAGAGAGCGCATCGGCTACGCAAAACTTTTACGACGAGTATCGCTCTGTTTGCGACATGACCGCCGAATTTTACCTGCAGACGGTCGACGTCGTGTTCCAGCAGCATCAGCTGCCAAAGGGAGAAATGAAGCACCGCGGCCGCCGCGTTCGTCCGGATGCGATCCGCGACACGGCGCTTCTCGCCATCGAAGGCGAGCGCGACGACATTTCCGGCATTGGCCAAACCAAGGCGGCGCTCGACATCGCAACTAAGCTTCCCAAGGCCAAGAAGCAGTATTTCTTCGCCGAAGACGTCGGCCATTACGGCATCTTCAATGGCCGCAAGTGGCGCGAGAAGATCGCACCCGTGGTCGAGAAGTTCATTAAAGCAAACGCCTGAGCCGAGCTCAGGCTTTTTTCATTTTAAGGCCAGGGAGAAGCGTCAGCGCGACGACGCTCGCCAACACGGAGACGATAGCCGATATCGTCATCGCAACGTGGAATCCGGCGAAGAGCTGCGTTCCTGATCGCGCGAGCACTTCCCCCAATAAAGCCGTTGCAATCAACCCTCCGGTACGTGCGACCGCGCTGTTGAAGCCCGATGCCATGGCGACGTGCCGCTCCTCAACCGAGCCGAGGACCGACGCGGTCAGCGGCGCGACGGCGATGGTCATTCCGAGCGCCATCACGACGATCGCCGGAAAGGCGCCAGCCCAATAGCTGCTGTGCTCGTCAATGAGCCAGGACAGGACGAGCCCGGCGCCAACGACGATCGGCCCGATCGTCAAGGGCAGGCGCGGTCCGATGCGGGCAGCAAGGCTCCCCATCTTCGGAGATGCCGATGTCATGAGGACGGGCAATGGAAGCAAAGCAAGACCCGCCTGAACCGGCGTGTAGCCGCCGCTGCTGATGAGCACGTACGGGATCAGCAACATCGCTGCGCCGAATGCGCCGTAGAGCAGGAAAGTTAGCAAGTTCAGGCCGGAAAAGCACAGGTTCTGGAACAGGTGGAGCGGCATCATTGCGCGACGCCCGCGACGATTTTCGGCGAACAGGAAGGCGCAGAGCATTGCGGCGCCGATCGCAAGCGTGACGACCGCTCCGGAGCTGAAATGGCGTGTCGCCGACCAGAGGGTCAGCCCGTATGTGACTCCGCCGAGCCCCGCGGTCGCGAGCAAGGCGCCAGGATAGTCGGTCCGGCCTTGGCCGCTCTCACGGCTTTCCGCGACGAAGCGGAGAGCCAGAACGATCGCACCGCCAGCGAGCGGAAGGTTGATGTAGAAGATCGCCGGCCATCCGACACTCTCTATAAGCCAGCCGCCGAGCAACGGCGCGACGGCCGCCATGGTCGCGCCGCATGCTGCCCAGATGCCGACCGCCCAGCCGCGTTCTGCACCCGAATAGGCGGCGTTGAGCAGCGCCAGGCTGCTGGGAAGAAGCAATGCCGCTCCGATTCCCTGTGCGCCTCGTGCAGCGAGCAGGATGGGAAGGCTCGGCGCAAGCGCGCACATGAGGGATGCAATGCCGAACAGGCTGGTTCCGATGACGAGCAACCGGCGGCGGCCATAATGGTCGCCGACCGCTCCCCCAAGCAGAAGGAGTGCGGACAGCGGCAGCAGATAGGCGTTTACGACCCACTGCACCTCCTGCGCACCAGCACCATAGCCGGCCCTGATCGCCGGCAGCGCGACATTCATGACGGAAGCGTCGACGAAGCTCAGGCTTGAGGCGAGGATGCAGCAGAACAAAGTCCAGCGCGGATGCGGCAGGGCCAGTGCCGAGCTCCGACTTCGACGATTCAATCGATCCGCTGCGCGATCGCGGCTTCGACCATGTTACGCCAGGTTTGCGTGTCGCCTACGGCTGCTTGAGCTTCGTCCGGCTCGCGCATGGTGTGCAGGACGGCGAGCGCCTGGTTCACATGCTCGCGCCATGTCCGGTCGACCTCGTCCGCCGCATGCCCATTGTCGCCGTCGGCATTGGCGCTGAGCTTCGCGCCGGCAAGGACCCGGGCAATTCGCTCGACCAGCGGGCAATTGGATTCGGACATGACCTTTTTCCTTCGTTCGCTCCTTCAACCCCCGCCGCTGGTTTCGGTTTCGGCGTCGACGGGCGCCATGCCCGCAATTTTGCGCGCCGCGTGGACGAGCTCGACGGGAAGCATCGCGACGATCGTCGTATTGTGCTCGACTCCGATTTCACTCAGCGTCTGCAAACGGCGCAGTTCGAGCGCGGCGGGCACGCTGCCAATCGTTTCAGCTGCCTGTGACAGCTTCTTGGCCGCTTCATTTTCACCTTCGGCGCGGATGATCCGGGCGCGTTTTTCGCGGATCGCTTCGGCTTCCTTGGCGATGGCACGCTGCATCTGCTCAGGGATGTCGACATCCTTGATCTCGACCGAGTCGATCTCCACGCCCCATTTGAGCGACGCCTCGCGAAGAAGCTCCTGCAACCGCTGGTTGATCGAGGCCCGGTCCTTGAGCATGTGGTCGAGGTCGCTCTGGCCGATCGCATCGCGGAGCGCTGTCTCGGCGGCCTGCACGGTGGCGGACATCCAGTTTTCGACCGAGTTCACGACCTGGATCGGCGACTCCGCGCGGAACCAGAGGACAGCGTTCACCCGGACCGCCACTCCGTCTCGCGTGATCGTTTCCTGAGTCTCGAGCTGGTAGGTGATGATGCGGGTATCGACCCTGACGACGCGGTCGACAAACGGGATCAGCCAGTACCAGCCGGGGCCCTTCATCTCCCCCAAGCGGCCAAGGCGAAACAGCACTGCCCGCTGATATTCGCGGTTGATGCCAAAGCTCTTGAGCATGGTGACCAGAACGAGGACGAGGACAACGGCTATTATGCCGATAAGGACGGGCATCGTGCTTCCCCTAGGAGGAGTCGAATGGCCCGTTTATACCACGTTCAAGCAGCAGTCGCGGGCGGACAGGTCGCCATGTGCTCGAGCGATTCCTCGACGAGGCGGTGCGCCTGATCGGGTGTGAGTGCGGCGAGTTGCTTGAGCGTGCGCGTACGTCCGATGTCGCTGACGACGAGCAGGCCGACATAATAGCCGAACCGCTGGGGCAGGTCGCGCGACACGGGCTTGCCTCCGCCCATGAACAGCGGCGCATACGCTTTGGGGTCCTTGGATTCGAGGCGCTCACGAACGGCGCAAATCGCCTCATGCTTGTGGGCTTCGACGGCGGGGCGGAGCGGGGAAGGCATGGTGAGGCCGAGCGCCTGATCGCTGGCGCCCGGATTCAGAGTCGAGGCGACATAGGTGGCAAGCCCTTCCTCCCACAGATTGCACCACACCGGGTCGCATTCGGGGAATGTACGGTGGTGCATCAGGTGGAACAGCTCGTGCTCGACGAACGGCTTGATCGGCTTGCCGTTGTACAGCTCGTCGATCATGTCGGCGCCAAACAGCAGCCGGTTGCCTTCGGGCAGATCGCGCGTGCCGCCGTCGAACTCGCGAAAGCTGTCGACCAGGTAGATAGGCGGATAGCCGCGCATCGGGCCGAACACGGATTCGAACTGGCGCTTCGCCGGCGCGATCAGCGACTGGAACTGTCGGCTGACGCGCTGGATACCGGCGCGGCGCTCGGGATATTGCTTAAGGCCGCGCAGGACCTGCGCGCGATGCTGCTCCGGCGTCTGGTAATCCTTCGTGCGTTCGGCCGAGTAGAAGCCGGGAAGGACCTTGGCGAACTTCGCTTCGAAGATTCCGACGCGCTTGTCGTCGGGAAGATCCTTGGTCTCGGTCCAGATCCGGTCGAAGTCAGGCGTCAAATCGACGAACTTCAGGCCGCCAGCAGACGCTCGGTGGCGATGTGCCGGCGGCGAAGCACCGATCAGCGCCAGAGCTATTCCGATAAGTCTCAGTAATTTCATGAGATTCCCTCATCTGTATTATTCGATTAATACAGCGGCGCAAGCGTTGGCAAGCGAATTTGTACTTGGCCAGGCGCCAACTGGCTGCCGGAACAGATGGATATCGACGTACTGGACGAAGTGCGTGATGCGGCCGCCCCGAACCGTCCATAGATGGGCAAAGGGCGCCGCGACCTTGCCAGCCGATCCAGTCCCGCGATACGTTCCAAGCGCCAGTACACGATCCTCACCTGCCGCGAGGATCTCATCCGGCTTTTCAGCAAATCCTTGGACAAGGCTGGTGATCGGACAAGACGCTGGCCGCGATTTCGCCGAAACCGCGATAGGTTCCGCCCTGCGGCATCCCGGTCGCCTCCGCCCAATGCGGTTCGGCGAGCAGTGCCTGCAAAGTCGAAGCGTCTCCGGTGGCAAATGCGCAATAGAGTTCCTGCACGGTTCGCGTACGATCAATCATTTGCTTTCCCCTTTCGCGCCGCGACGCGGGATTACAGGACCTCGAATAGCCCCGCAGCGCCCATGCCGCCGCCGACGCACATTGTGACGATGACATATTTCACGCCGCGGCGCTTGCCTTCGATGAGGGCATGGCCGGTCATTCGCGCGCCGCTCATCCCATAGGGGTGACCGATCGAAATCGACCCGCCGTCGACGTTCATTCGGTCCTCCGGAATCCCCAGCTGCTCCGCGCTGTAAATGACCTGCACTGCGAAAGCCTCGTTCAATTCCCACAGCCCAATGTCGTCGATCTTGAGATCGAAGCGCTTGAGCAGCTTGTTAACGGCGTCGATCGGGCCGATCCCCATCTCGTCGGGCTCGGTCCCGGCCACGGCCATGCCGACGTAACGGCCCATTGGGGCGAGTCCGCGCCTTTCCGCTTCCTTCGCCTCCATAAGAATGGATGCCGAGCTCCCGTCGGATAGCTGGCTGGCATTGCCGGCCGTGATCGAAGTGTCAGGGCCCAGCACGGGATTGAGGCCCGCCAGCCCTTCGAGGGTGGTATCGGCGCGATTCCCCTCATCCTTCGCGATCGTGACTTTTCTTTGGGAGACCTCTCCGGTGTCCTTGTCCTTGACCGACATGACGGTGCTAACGGAAATGATCTCGTCATCGAAGCGGCCCGCCGCCTGCGCCGCCGCGGTGCGCTGCTGGCTCTTCAGCGCATATTCGTCCTGCCGCTCGCGGCCGATGCCGTAGCGCCGGGCGACCGTTTCGGCGGTCTGAAGCATCGGCATATAGATGTGCTTGTGCATCGCAATCAGCGATGGATCGGGCGCGATCCGCATCTCCGGGGTCTGGACCATGCTGATCGAATCCTGGCCGCCCGCCGCGACGACATCCATCTTGTCGATGATGATCTGCTTTGCGGCCGTGGCGATGGCCATGAGGCCGGAGGAGCATTGGCGGTCGATCGTCATTCCGGACACGCTCACGGGGCAGCCGGCGCGGAGGGCCACCTGGCGGCCGATATTGCCGAATTGCGTGCCTTGGGTGAGCACCGCACCCCATACGACATCGTCGATCTCACCCGCCTCGATCTTCGCGCGATCGATTGCCGCCGTCAGCGAGAAGGCACCCAGGGTCGGCCCGGGCGTCGCATTGAACCCACCCTTGTAGGCGCGGCCGATTGGCGTTCGGGCTGTCGAAACGATCACGGCATCGCGAGCCATTCTTCTCTCCTCATTGGGGCTTACTTACATTGCTGTCCACAAAGCTCTTACTGCCTGGCAAAGCAGAATGGGAAGGCTCAAATGATCATCAACCCAAGCCAGACGGCGGTCAGCGCCGGCTTCTCCTCGCCGTCAATCTCAACCGTGACCGTATGTCGGAGCAGTACCTGGCCCGGCGCTTTCTCCTCGATTGCGTCCAGCGCGAAACGCCCGCGGACGCGCTTGCCCGACCGAACCGGCGCGAGGAAGCGGACGCGATCGAGGCCATAGTTCACAGCCATTTTCACCCCTTCGGGGATCAGCATTGCCTCTGCGGCCATGCGCGAAAGCAGCGACAAGGTCAGGAAGCCATGTGCAATCGTTCCGCCGAACGGCGTTTGCGCCGCCGCAGCCGGGTCGCTGTGAATGAACTGACGGTCCTCGGTCGCGTCGGCGAAGGCGTCGATCCGCTCCTGACCGATCGTGATCCAGTCCGAGATGCCGACCTCCTCACCGATGCGATTCTTGATGTCGGTTAGCTTGGCGAGCGGCATGACCATTGTGTAGCGTTGCCGACGTAGCGAGCAAGCGTAAGGAGGCGTAGCAGTCATGATCTTCCACATTTCGATTTCCGCAGACGATCCGAGACGCACGGCGCAAATGCTGGCCGAGCTTTGGCGCGGCGAAGCTTTCCCGTTCCCGATGGTCAGCAAGGGAAGCTGGGTCGCACATGCCGGCGACGACCGGCGCTCAGCGATCGAAGTCTATCCGCGCGACATGGCGATGTACCCGACCGACCGCGCCGCCGAAGAGCGCCATGAGCCGGTCTCGCGTAATGGGCCGTTCCACGCGGCCGTTGCGACTCCGCTCGGCATTGAAGAGGTCGAAGAGATCGGTCGCCGCTACGGCTGCCACACTTCGCTGTGCCAGCGCGGACCCTGGTTCCGAGTCATCGAATTCTGGATCGATGATTGCCAGATGCTGGAGATGCTGACGCCCGAGATGCAGCAGGAATATCAGGAGAATGTCACGATTGAGAACTGGCGTACAATGGTTCTTCCGCAATTCGGGATCGACGTTCACGGCGAGCCGATCGAGGATGCCGAGGCAGCCTAGAAGGGAAGCGGCGCCGGCGGCTGGTCGGACGCGCGGACCAGTTGTAGCTTGTGTTTCCCGAGTGCGTCGATGAGCGCGCGCAAAATGGCGGCGCGATCGGTCGCAAGCTTGTCCGAATCGCGCGTCGTATCGTCGTAGACAAGTTCGAAGGCTAGTCCGCCGCCGCCCGCGCCCGACAGGACGCAGCGGACCAGTTTGCAGCCCTTTTGCGCTTCAACGGCGGCTTCGGCCGCCGTGCCCACCGCATCGACGGTTTTTGCCGAGATTTCGCCGCCAACCGCCAGGTAAAGCGTCGTCCGTCGTGCCTTGGCCGCCGCCATGTTGTGGATCTGGCGCTCGAGGAGCTTGGTGTTGGCCATGATCAGCTGCTCGCCAGTGATTGCGCGAAGCCGGGTCGTCTTGAGGCCGATGCGCTCGACCGTTCCGGTGCTTTGATCGTAGCGGATCGTGTCACCCTTTTTGAATGGCTTGTCGAACAGGATCGAAAGCGCCGCGAACAGGTCTGAGAAGATGCCTTGGGCGGCGAGGCCGATCGCGATTCCGCCGATGCCGAGGCCGGCGACCAGCGCAGTTACGTTCACGCCGAGATTGTCGAGGATCAGGATGCCGGCGATCGCGAACAAGGCGACGCTGACCAGCACGCGGATGATCGCCATCGCGCTGCCGAGCGCGCCAGACTCCTGTTCCTCCGCAACCTTTCGACCGATGACTCCGAGGATCAGCTCGCGGACCCACACTGCGCCCTGGATCGCAAAAGCGACTACGAACGCGATGTCGATCAGCCGGGAAGCCCTGTAGGGCAGCTCGGCATAGGTCGCGACGATGTCCGCTGCTGCGAGGATCATGAAGAGGATACTGGTCTTCGCGAAAACGCGGCCGATTACGCTTCGCCAGCCCCAGCCTTCGGGATCGCGGCTGAGCGTCCGGCGGCCGAATGCGCGCAGCGCCAGCATCACCGCGACGATCACCAGCGCGACGACACCGCCGACCAGCAGCCCGTCGCGATTGGCTTCAAACCAGGTCGTAAAGCGATCCACCCCCATGCCCTCAGTCTTGGACGTCACAGCAGCCGTGATCAAGCCGCGGGCTTGCCCTGGGGCTCCGCGGCTCCTTTCGTCTTTCGCCGTCTGCGTCCGTTGGAGTCCCGCGCGAGGAATTCGAGCAGCCCGACCTCGGCCGTCGACAGTCGCAGCTTGCCCTTTGGTCGCTCCATTCCGCCCAAAGGATCCCGCGGCTCCTTCTTCACCGCCTCGAGCAGGGCAGGGTGGACATAGGACTTGCGGCTGATCGCCGGCGTATTTCCGAGAGCTTCGGCGACCGGCTCGATAACCATCTTCACGCTGATCCGCGTATCTTCTGCCTTCTTCAACATCTGCTCGAAGGCGATGACGCTCGCGCCCCAGGTGCGGAAATGCTTGGCCGTGAACTCGCCGCCGGTCGCCCGCTTGATATAGTCGTTCACGTCGCCCGAGGTGATCGGTTTCGGCTCGCCGTCGCCATTGACATACTGGAACAGAATCTGGCCGGGCAGCTCCTGGCAGCGCTTGCAAATGCGCTTGAGGTTTGTGTCCGTGATCTTCACCTCGTGCACGATCCCGTGCTTGCCGGTGAAGCGCATCATCAGCCCGTGACCGGTGCGCTTGAGGTGACGGCTCCTCAGCGTGGTTGCGCCAAAGCTCTTGTTCTCACGAGCATATTCCTCATTTCCAACGCGGATATGCTGCCTGTCGAGCAGGCGCACGACGGCGGCGAGCACCGCTTCACGGGTCAAATCGGGGCGTTTCAAATCCTTGCCGACCACTCGCCGCAGCCGGGGCAGCGCTTTTCCGAATTCCAGCAACCCTTCGTATTTCGCGCTCTCACGCTTGGCGCGAAACTCAGAATGGTAGCGGTATTGCTTGCGGCCGCGAGCGTCGATTCCGGTCGCCTGCAGGTGGCCGTCGGGATCGGCGCAGAACCAGGCATCCGTATATGCCGGCGGGAGGCCGACGGCGTTCAGCCGGTCGATTTCCTCGCGATTGGTAATGCGGCCGCCTTTGGAGTCGAAATAGGCCCAATTGCGGCCCATCCGTTTGCGCGTGATGCCGGGTTCTGCGTCGCTGCTATGCCTCAGCACGCCGTAATCTCTTGGGTTCTACGCTTCACTCGACTCATCGATGCGCTTAAGCGCACGGCTGAGCGGCCGGGTTCCTGTGATCACGAACTAGGAGACTTGAGATGCCCCAGATCCCCAATTCACGAATTCTGATCGTCGCGACCGACGGTTTTGAGGAATGGGAGCTCTTTGGGCCTCGCGAGATCCTGCAGAAGCGCGGCGCCGAGGTCGTGCTTGCGTCGCTGACGAAGGACCCGATTGAGGCGACGGTCCACGACAAACCGGGCAAAGCGATCCGTCCCGACCTGACGATCCACGACGTGAACGTCGACGATTTCGATGCGCTGATTCTTCCGGGCGGCGTACGCAATCCCGACCAGCTGCGTCTTCACGGCAACGTCATCGCGCTGGTCCGGCTCTTCGCGGAGCAAGGCAAGCCAATCGGCGCGATCTGTCACGGACCATGGCTCCTGGTGGAAGCCGACCTGCTTCGGGACCGTAGGGCGACCGGCTGGCCTTCGATCCGCACAGACCTCAGGAACGCGGGTGCGAATGTCGTCGACGAGGCGGCGGTCACCGACGGCAATATCGTCACCAGCCGCAATCCCGACGATGTCGAGGCTTTCACCGACGCCCTGATCGACCTGATCGAAAATGAACCCGAAGTGGAAACAATTCTCCAGCCGAGTGAGCTTCCGGCCTAACGGAGTTGCAACCATTCGCGCGTATCTCACCGCGCGAATGGACGCGATACTGATCGACCGCATTGAAACCGGCGCCGAGCGCGGCGCATCCGCTCTGCTTGCAGCAGCCGTCGGCTATGCAGCTTACGAACTCTTGGGCGGTCTTGCCTTTCGGCCGCAACTCGGCGGCTATGCCGCTGTGGCAGCCGCTGCCGTGGCAGCATGTCTGCTGTGCAATGCGGCTCAAAAGCAGATGGCGAAGCAGCCTCCACGGTTATGCGTGCCGATCTTCGATCTGCGCGAATTCGATGCATTTGGACCGGACGAGCTTCTGCTCACCGACAAGCTCAACGGCGAGCTGATACTGACCGACGAGGTGTGCGACGAGCTATTGCTGACGGACACAGTGGGCGGCGAGCTGCTGCTTACAGATTCAGAAAGGCTGTCTCCGGTCGCTGCTGCTCCTGGACCAGGAGGTCCCCTGGTGCTCGACGATGTGCTTGCAGAAATCGGACCCGAGTCCCGTGTTGTACGGCTGTTCGACCGGTCAGCCATGCCGACGCCGGGCCAGCTTAAGGTTCGAATAGATGATCACCTCGGACAAGGCTCCCCTACGTCCGCCCCCATGGACGCGTCGCAGGCACTCTCGGATGCGCTCGCCGAGTTGAAAAGATCACTGCGCTAGTCGTTCGCGACGGTCAGCGCCTCTGTTTTGAGATTGGTCGAGCCGTCGGCTGACAAATACTGCATACCGGCGACGGCGATACCCGCGACAATCACATTCGGGAGGCAGACGTCGGGCATCCTCAAGCCCAGCACACATACTATTGGCGATCGCATCGGAGTGGGGCGGCGAAACCGGAGCTCGATCGAACTGACGCTCGCCGGCGAGGGTGAGGGACCACCAATCGACAGGCTTTGAGTCAATAAGCAAAATCCTATCGCGGGCAGCTCCGGAACGCGCGATCAGGGCTTTGAGAAGCGCCGCCGCGGCTTGCGAGATTGCAAGCCGGTTCATTGCGCAGTCGTCTCCAGACATGCGAGAACCCGCGTCGGCCGAGTCATCTGGTCCGGGCGGCGCGTGCTTTAGCGGCGGCGGTATTTGTCGATCAGCCAGGTGACGATCGCGAGAACCATGCCGACGCCGAGTCCGATCAGCACGCCCTTCAGCGGATTGCGGATCGACAACCCATAAAGAAAGCCGAGCAGGAGGAAGAGGGTGAGGAAACATCCTCCGGCGCGAGTGCGGCTGCCTTGCATGGCAGCCCAATGGCAGAGCCGCCTCGTGAGCGCCAGCGGCTAAGCCGGGAAGTTCATGCCTTCGACGATCGCTTGGAAACGCGGGTCGTTCCGAATGGGGTCGAGCATGAAGCCGGTTTGCATCTGAGCGAGCCCTCACCAGCATTTGAGCATCTCCAAACCGAGAGTCCGTCTGTTTCAAGCGCGCGAACGAGCGCGCGATGCGCTGGCGGTCCTCAGCCTTGTACGAGACGAATACGTCCGTCGTCCGCGGTCTCCCCCGGGCAGGCCCTTGATATGGTCAACGGTTTGTTGACGACATTTGTCGGCAGTCGCGAAACGGGGCGAGGCGTACAGTCCGTTCGTATGGACAGCCCCTTCATTCACGGCCGCCTTGCCCTCGCCGACGCGTCAGACCTAATCGAGCGGTTCGGCGACGACGCGGGCTTTGAAGCAGCCGTCCGTGCCGAGCGCAGCCGCGACAACGGTAATGTCGCCCGCTTTTGTCACTGGCGGCAGATCGAGCGCGTCATTGCGACGCTCAGCAGCGACGAAGTGCACGGGACTATCCACTAAGACTCTCTAACAACGGCGCAACGTACTGGCGCGGTTCAGGAGCGCTGGGTAAGGCTTGCCGCTTGATGAGCGGGCGGGGTTCAAGGCTGTACGCCGCGCAGCTGCTGTGCGCGGCTGCCGCGACTGCGCTTGCGTCGCCGGCTTTCTCCCATGCAGCTCAGCAGCCCGCACCAGCACCTCAACCGCCGCCCGATGCTGCCGAGCTCGACCCCAATGCGCCGCTTGCGCCCTTGCCCGACCTTGGTGTGCCATGGCCGGATCTCAAGCCGAGCGAAACTGCGCCCGCGGCAGTCACGACGACCGTCAAGGGAAAGAAGCAGACCCAGGCGATTGCCAGTGATAATGGAGCCATCCGCTACATCGTCCAGGTCGACGGGCTGGCTCCGATCGGAAATGCCGAGGACCTGCTCCATCAGTTCCGTGCGCAGTCGGCGCTCGAGGCTGAACGCAAGAACCCGGCCAATGCCGCGCAGATCGGACGCAGAGCGAACTCCGATGCCGACCTCCTCACCCAGCTGCTGCGCTCGCAAGGCTATTATGATGCGGACGTCGAGGCGAGCACGGAAAAGTCCGGCGACGGGCTGCGGGTCATCCTGACTGCCGATCCCGGCGCACAATATCGCTTCGCTTCGGTCGAGCTTCCGGGTCTCGATGCTGCCGGCGCGGACGCGGCAAAGCTTAGCGACGCATTCGGCGTCAAGGCGGGCGATCCGGTCATCGCCGCGGACGTGATCGCAGGAGGCCTCGCACTAACGCAGAAGCTGGGAGAAGAAGGCTATGCCGAAGCCAAGCTCGGCGACCAGGACATTGAGGTCAACCATCAGACGCACCTCGCCAGCTTGACCCTGCCGGTGGACCCGGGGCCGGTTGCCCGCTTTGGGGCGATCCACGTAAGCGGACGCCCGCCGTTCAGCGCCCATCACGTCGGGATCATCGCGCGGTTCAAGCGCGGCGACCCGTTCAAGCGATCGAAGATCGACGATTTACGCCGAGCTCTCATTGCGACGACGCTTGTCGCCAATGCCGACATCAAGGTCGTTCCGGTCGAGGGTGGCCGTGTCGTCGACCTCGACGTCCACTTGGAGCCCGCGCCTTCGCACACGATCGCCGGGCAGGTCGGTTACGGCACGGGCCAGGGTGCCAGCGTCGAAGCGAGCTGGACGGGCCGCAATTTCTTCAACCCGGAAGGGGCGCTAACGCTGCGCGGCATTGCCGGCACAACCGAGCAATTGCTGGGCGTGCAGTTCCGCCGATCGAACTTCCTCCAGCGCGATCAGACTTTCAACGCGCAATTCTCGCTCTCGCACCAGAAGTTTGCCGCGTACCGGGCCAGGACGGTGGACCTCTCCGCCAATATCGAGCGGCTGAGCAACTTTATCTGGCAGAAGAAATGGACCTGGAGCTACGGCGGCGAGTTGCTCGCAACCGACGAGCGCGGCGTGTTCAGCAGCGCCGGGATCAAGGACACGAAGACCTTTCTCATCGCCGCTGCGCCGCTGGCGCTCGGCTATGATGGCAGCGACAATCTGCTCGATCCGACCCGCGGGTTCCGTCTCAGCGCGCATGTCAGCCCGGAGATTTCCTTCCACGGCGGGCACATGACCTACGTCCGCGCCCAGTTCGACGCGAGCGCTTATCATCCGGTGTCGGACAATGTCGTCCTTGCCGGCCGGGTTCGGCTTGGGACGATTTCGGGGGCGGCCCTGTTCGATCTGGCTCCATCGAGGCGCTTCTATTCAGGCGGCGGCGCTTCCGTCCGTGGATACGGTTACCAGCAACTCGGACCCAAGGACCAGGACGGCGATCCGATCGGCGGCCGCGGCCTTGCCGAGTTCGGGCTCGAGGGGCGCGTTCGTCTGAAGCAGTTTGGCGGTAATTTCGGAGTCGTCCCGTTCTTCGACGGAGGCTCGCTTACCAGCAAGGCATTCCCCGACTTCAGCAACTGGCGTTACGCCGCCGGGATCGGCGTGCGTTATTATTCGAGTTTCGGCCCGATCCGCGTCGATTTTGGTGTCCCGCTAAATCGCCAGAAGGGTGACGGCCCCTTCGCGGTAACGGTGTCGTTGGGGCAGGCGTTCTGATGGCCGAGGTCGCGATCGATACCGAGCCTGAGGTGACTCCGCGCCGCCTCCGTCGCGACTGGGCGCGGCGCTTGCTGAACGAGCTTTTAGCACTATTCATCGCGCTCCTGTTCCTCCTCGCAGGCCTGCTCGTGCTGCTCGACAGCGCGCCCGGCCATCGCTGGATCGTCGACCGTATCGCCGGAATCGAGACCGCATCCGGTCTGCGCATCCGGATCGGCAGGATCGACGGATCGATCTTCGGGAAGTCGCAGCTGAAGAGCGTCAGCATCGCGGACAGCCGCGGCGTGTTCCTGACCTCGCCCAACATCAAGCTCGACTGGACTCCAGGTGCGTGGCTTGAAAATAAACTGTGGGTCGACAGCCTGACGGCCGATCGCGTTGCATTAATTCGGCTGCCCAAGCTCAAGCCCAGCACGAAGAAGGGACCGATCCTTCCCGGTTTCGACATTCACGTCGGCGAATTTAGAATCGACCGCCTCGATATCGGGGCACAGGTCGGCGGCACGACCCGAAGTGGAAGCGTTGTCGGAAAGGCCGATGTCAACCATGGCCGAGCGCTGGTCGAGCTCTATTCGATCGTCAACAACGGCGGCGACCGAATCGCCTTCCATCTCGACTCGGAGCCGGACCGCAACAAGTTCGACGTCTTCACGCGAGTCATTGCACCAGCTAACGGCCTGGTGCCGGCGGTCATTGGCACGCACCGCTCAATCAACCTGGCGGTCACCGGAAAGGGCAGCTGGACCCGGTGGCGCGGCACCGCGGCCCTCGACCTCTCCGGCCGTCCGGCGGCCCGGCTGGAATTGGCCGTCGACAGCGGCCGTTATCGCTTGCGGGGGCAGTGGGCGCCGGCGCAATTCCTGACCGGCAGGTACCAACGCCTCACCGCGCCGCTGGTGACGATCCGCGGTGACGCGACTCTAAAGGATCGGCAGCTCGCCGGCGAGTTGACGGCTTCATCGCCCGAGCTGCGCGCGGTCGCGAAAGGCACGGTCGATCTCGCCCACGGCAATTACCGCGACATGCGCCTCGGAATCGACCTGCTGAAGCCGTCGGCGCTGTTCACAAACATGACGGGCAAGAGCATCCGAATGGTCTGGACGCTCGACGGCCCCTTCGCGACGGCCGATTATTCCTATCGGCTGACTTCCGATTTCGTTCAGTTCGACAACAATGGCTTCATCGGCCTGCATGCCGAGGGCGCGGGCCGCCTGACTCGCTGGCCGATGCGGGTACCGATCCGGCTTGCGGCCAAAGCGATCACCGGAATCGGCGATGTCGCGGGAGCGATGCTCGCAAACCCGACTATCGAGGGGTGGCTGACGGTCACTCCCAAGCTCGCCCAGGGCCAGGAGCTGAAACTGACGAGCGCCAAGTGGAACGGCAAGCTGTCGCTTCTCATCGACCTGGTGACCGGTCGCTTCGACATCATGCTCTCGGGTGCGATGCAGCGCTACCTCGTTCCCGGCGTCGGCATCGTCGACGTCGTCACCGACCTTCATGTCGTGCCCGGGCCGAACAACCAGGGCAGTCATGTCGTAGGCACCGCCAAGGCATGGGTCCGCCGGCTCGACAACAGCTTTTTCCAGAGTCTCACCGGCGGTCTGCCGTCGCTCACGACAGACCTCGAGCGCGGCAACGACGGAGCCGTCCATTTCACGAACCTGCAGCTTTACTCTCCCAAGCTGCGGCTATCCGGAGCGGGCGAGCGCTTCAAGGATGGCACGTTCCACATCACGGCCGCGGGCAGGCAGGTGAAATACGGCCCGCTGAAGATGGTCCTCGACGGGCATATCGAGCGGCCAAAGCTCGATATCTTCCTGCCAAGCCCCAACGAGACTCTCGGGATCAAGGATATGCGCCTTGCGCTCGATCCAACTGCCGCTGGCTACAATTACCGCGCCAATGGCGGATCGCGGCTGGGGCCGTTCACGAGCAATGGCCAGATCATGTTGCCCCACGATGCGCCGACGGTCATAGCGGTCGCATCACTCAACGCCGGCGGCGCGCACGCGAGTGGCAATCTTACGTCGCTGCCCGGCGGGTTCCTCGGCCGCTTGACGCTCGCCAATGGCTCGCTGGGGGGAACCCTCGACTTCGCTCCTGCGGGGCAGGCGCAGCGCATCGATGCGCATCTTACCGCCAACAAGGCCGTCTTCCCCGATGCCTTCTCCGTCCGAACCGGCCGGGCGGACGGCATCATTATTCTTGCCGACGACAAGACGACGCTCGATGGCAGTGTCGATGCGCGAGGAGTTGCGTCAGGTGCAGTGACCCTGGCGCGGCTCACGGCCAATGCGAAGCTCGTCAATGGAAGCGGCCAGATCCGCGCGGCGTTCGCCGGCCGCCGCGGCGCGAACTTCGCGTTCTCGACGCTTGCCGACATCTCACCTAACCAGATTCGTTTGACTGGCAGTGGTAATATCGAGCGGCAACCGCTCGTGCTCAGGCAGGCTGCGGTCCTGACCCGAGAGGGTGACGGCTGGGCATTGGCGCCGACGGCGCTCACATTCGCGGGCGGTAATGCGACCGTGTCGGGCCGAAGCGGTTCTGCGCCGGAAGTGCATGCCCAGGTCGCGGCCATGCCGCTCCAGGTGCTGGACGTGCTCTGGCCCAACCTCGATCTCTCGGGATCCGCGACCGGACGGGTCGACTATTCGTGGAAAAGCAACCGCAGCGGCCGGCTCGACCTCAAGGTGCATGGGCTCAGCCGCGCCGGGCTCGTCCTCGCCTCCAAGCCCATCGACGTCGCCGTCGCCGCGCTTGTCAACGGCAACCAGGCCGGAATGCGCGCCGTGGCCGCAAGCGACGGGGCAATCGTCGGCCGGGCCCAGGCACGCTTTGCGCCCCTCGGCAACGGTTCGCTGATGGCCGAGCTGATGAGCGCGCCGCTGTTCGCCCAGCTGCGCTACGCCGGCCCAGCCGACACGCTATGGCGGCTGACGGGAAGCGAGATCATCGACATGTCGGGTCCGATCGCGCTTGGCGCGGACATCGGCGGGCGACTGGAGGCGCCGGCCATCCGCGGCTCGCTCAAGACCGACAGCGGCCGCCTCGAAAGCCAGGTCACCGGCATGGTCATCGACCATGTCACGACCCAGGCTCATTTCTCCGGTCCGCAGCTGATCTTCAGCCAGATTGCGGGCCAGACCACCGGCGGCGGAAATGTCTCGGGAAGCGGCAGCGTGACCTTCTCGGGCGGTAAGACCCTGCTCAAGCTTTCATTCAACGCGAACCAGGCGCTTCTCCTCAACCGCGACGATGTTGCGGCGCGCGTTACGGGCCCGCTTCAGATCAAGTCCGACACGAACGGCGGCGTCATCTCGGGCGACCTTATTCTCAACAAGGGGCGATTCCAGCTCGGCCGCGCCACCGCCGGGGCGGCAGTGCCCCAACTCGACGTGCGCGAGACCGGTCTCGACGAAGAGGACGTGATTGAGCCCGCGGCGCTTCATCCCTGGAAGCTCGCCATCAAGCTCTCCGGCGGAAACCTTCAGGTGACGGGTCTCGGAATCAACAGCCGCTGGAGCACGAACCTGCAAATCGGCGGCCTTGCCGACGAGCCGCGCTTCGCCGGCACTGCCGACCTCGTCCAGGGCAATTATGATTTCGCGGGAAGAGTCTTCCGGCTCGACCGCGGTGTCATTCGCTTCCGCGACGAAAGCCCGCCCAACCCCCTGCTCGACATCCATGCGTCGGCGACGGTCCAGGGTCTCGACGCAACCGTCATGGTGGCCGGGACCGGCCTGAGGCCGGAGATCACCTTCGCAAGCTCGCCGCCGATGCCGCAGGACGAACTTCTCTCGCGGATCCTGTTTGGCACCTCAATCACCAACCTGTCGGCGCCGGAGGCGCTGCAGCTCGCGTCGGCGGTCGCGGCGCTTCAATCGGGCAACGGCAGCCTCGATCCGATCAACGCGCTTCGAAAGGCGGTGGGTCTCGATCGCCTGCGCATCGTCCCTGCCGATGTTGCGACGGGCCAGAAAACCGCGCTCGGCGCGGGCAAATACATCACCAGAAAGCTCTATGTCGAAGTCGTGACCGACGGCGCCGGCTATTCCGCGACACAAGTCGAGTATCAGATGACGAGATGGCTGTCGGTGCTTTCGACCGTGTCGACCATCGGCCGCTCGAGCGCGAGCGTCCGCATTTCGAAGGATTATTAGTGAACCTATGCCGGCCGTTGGTGCAGCTGAGGAGATTGATGTGAATCACGGCATCATCGACGTCGTCGCCTTCCAGGAAGCGCTTCTGATCGAAGCGATCTTCGGTATCGTGCTCCTCACGAGGATATTGGTCGGCTTCCGGTTTTGATCGCACGGAAGCGCTTTTTCGGCTGGGGTGAGATTGCACTCCAGCCTCAAGTTCGCATGATTTCTGGTCGCATCGAGCAAGCGCAGCCAAATCCGGTAAGCGGACCCAGGCAATTCGGGCGGGTCGGCAACGGCTCAAATCCCACGAAATGGAGGAATTCGAAGGGCCCCAAAGTCCAAGCAGTGACGGTAACATGCCACCAAAGGGGGCATGCCGGACTTGACCCGGCACCCGCCTTCTTTTCTACCGTGGAACACAGGCGGGTCCCGGCTCAAAGGCCGGGATGACGAGGGGATGACAGGGCAACTCGAATGAAGAATTGGAATATACGCAAGGCCGTGGTCGCGCGGGAAGACCTGGCGCCCGAGCACCGGCTCAAGCAATCCCTTTCCTGGCCGCACCTCGTCGCACTTGGCGTTGGAGCGATCGTCGGAACCGGTATCCTGACCCTGATCGGCGTCGGCGCCGGCAAGGCGGGGCCGGCGGTCATCCTGTCGTTCGCCATCGCTGGACTGATCTGCGCCTGCGCGGCATTGGCCTATGCCGAGGTCGCGACGATGATCCCGGCTTCGGGATCCGCCTATACCTATTCCTACGTCGTCTTCGGCGAGCTGATCGCGTGGATGATCGGCGTTGCGCTGATCCTCGAATATACGCTCGTCGTGAGCGCAGTCGCGGTCGGCTGGTCTGGCTATGCCACTGGATTCCTGAAATCGGTCGGTCTGGGATTGCCTGATGCGCTGATCCAGGGTCCGGAGCTCGGCGGGGACATCAACTTGCCCGCGATCTTCATCATCTGGGTCGTCGCCGGGCTTCTTATCGCCGGAACTCGCGAAAGTGCGACGCTCAACGCGATCCTCGTGGTGATCAAGATGGCGGCGCTTGCCCTTTTCGTCGCCGTCGCGCTGCCGGTGTTCAACGGAGCGCACTTCCATCCTTTCATGCCCTATGGCTTCCCGCGGAGCGGCCCGCCGGGCTCGGAAGTCGGTGTCATGGCCGCTGCGGCGATCATCTTCTTCGCTTTCTACGGTTTCGACGCGATTGCGACGGCTGCCGAGGAGGCCAAGAACCCGAGCCGTGACCTTGCGATCGGCATTGTCGGTTCGATGGTCGTTTGCGTCGCGATCTACATGGCCGTTGCTGCCGCGGCGATCGGAGCGGTCGCCTACACCGGTTTTGCGAACAGTCCCGAACCGCTCGCGCTGATCTTGCGCGAGATCGGGAAGCCGTGGGCCGCAAGAGTCCTCGGGGCAGCCGCGGTGATTGCCCTGCCGACTGTCATCCTGGCATTCTTCTATGGGCAAAGCCGCATCTTCTTCACCGTTGCCCGCGACGGCCTGCTACCCCCGAGCCTGGCGCGGGTGTCGAAGCGCGGCACGCCGGTGCGGATCACGATCTTCACGGCAGTGGTGACGTCGATCTTCGCCGGGCTCATCCCGCTCGCCTCGATCGCTGCGCTCGCCAACGCCGGAACGCTGGCGGCATTCGTCGCGGTGTGCGCGGCGATGCTCGTTCTCCGGCGCCGCGAGCCGGAGACCGAGCGCAAGTTCCGCACTCCCGCGGCGCCGATCGTCGGGACATTCGGCATTCTCGGGTGCCTGTATCTGTTCATCAGCCTGCCCAACCGGACCCAACTCTTCTTCCTCACCGCGCAAGTCATCGGGCTCGTGCTCTACGCCATTTACGGTAGCCGCGCGGCGGAGCGGGCGCGTGTGGGCAGTCGTGGCTGAGGCAAAGACCGGTCCGTCGCAGGGCCGCTCAGCGATCGCCTTATTCGTCGCCGTGCTGCTGATCCCGGCAGTGCTCGGAAGCTCGAAGACGATCTTCAACGACGGCGACGTCAGCTGGCACATCGCGACGGGGCAATGGATCCTCGACCATCGCGCGATCCCTCACGCCGACCCTTTCTCGTTCACCTTTGCGGGCAAGCCGTGGGTGCCGATCGAGTGGCTCGCGGAACTGATCTACGCCTCGGCCTACCGGTTGGCGGGCTATGGCGGAGTGGCTGCGGTGGTGACGGCCGCGCTGATCGCGCTTCACGCGGTCGTCTATTTGAATGCCAGCCGCTCGGTGCGGTCCGCGCTTCTGCCGATCATCGCGATGGATTTCGTGCTGATCCCGATGCTGCTTGCCCGCCCGCACGTGCTGACCTGGCCGCTGCTCGCCTTGTGGACCTGGCTGATGTTGCGGGCCCGCGAGCAGGACCGGGCCCCGCCGCTTGTCGCGGCGCTACTGATGAGCTTTTGGGCCAATCTTCACGGCGGATTCGTGTTTGGCCTGGCGATCGCCGGTGCATTCGGCCTCGAAGCGCTGGTCGATTCAGCCGACAAGATGCGCGCGTTGCGGCTGTGGCTGATTTTCGGCCTGGCGTGCGTCGCTGCCTTGTTCATCAACGGCAATGGCATCGAGGGCGTCGTGCACCCGCTGCGCTTCACCCAGCTGCAGATGCTGCCGCTGATCGACGAGTGGAAACCGTCGACGCCGGCGCGGACTCCCTATTTCTTCGCTGTCCTGACAATCACGATCGCGCTGATCGCATGGAAGAGGCCCCGGCTGCCGTGGGTGCGTTGGCTGATCATGGCCGGCCTGCTCGGCCTCGCTTTTCTGCAGGTCCGTCACCAGACAACGCTGGCGATCGTCGCTGCGATGCTGCTTCCCCAGGGATTCGCGCGCGGAGCGGTGGAGCGGGAGGAGCCCAGTCCGGAGCTCGGTTGGGTGCTCGCTGCCGGCGCCGCCCTGCTCGTCTGCGTTCGCGCAATCATGCCGCTGAGCCCGCCCGAGAATGATGCGAACCCGTGGCACTTGATTACCGAAGTCCCGCCGCAGCTCCGCTCGCAGCCGGTCCTGAACGGCTATTCGATGGGCGGCCCACTGATCCTGTCGGGCATCCGGCCCTATGTCGACGGCCGCGGCGACATGTACGGCGACGCTTTGGTGCTCGATTATTCGCACATCACCCACGGCGACGCGCAGGCATTCGACAGGGCGGTTCAGCGCTGGAACATCCGCTGGGCCATGATTCCAAACGGCGACAAGGCCCTGATGGCGTTGCTCGACCGCTCGCCCGGGTGGCGGCGGATTGCGAGCGACAAGGTCGGCGTAATCTACGAGCGAAGCGGTGCTTAGTGCTTCAGGAAACCGTCGAGCTCCTGTTTGAGCTGGTAGAGATTCAGTCTGCCCCAATGGTCGTCGCTGGATTCTTCTTTTTCGACTTTTGATTCGAGATAAGTTGGGGGTGTCCAGTTGCTCGTGGCGATCGTGGGCCGCGATTCGGCCAGAAGATTCATGTCGAACGGCGAGTGGAAGCGCAGGCCGACCTGGTCTCCAACGGCCCACTCGACCGTCGCGGAAAGCGACACCGCCGGACTAAGTTCGAGCAACGGTTCTCCACCGACCCTGACCTGGCCGTTGATTTCGATCATTGCACCGGTGGCAGAAATATTGCGGACCCGCACCGGATCGCTCTGGAAATCATGATGCAGGGTGCCGTTCCAGATCAGCGGGTGACGAGACGACGCGCGATGCTCGTTGACCCGCTCCCTCTCGGCCTCCGTGGGAGCAGTGGCTGGAGACGATGGGGCCTGGCGTTCGTCAGACTTTGGAAAGGCAATATGCGGAAAGGTTCGCTCGATGACGTGCCGGAGGACGATTGCCACCTGGTCCGAAGGCCAGTCGAGACGCGTCTCATGCGCAAATTCGAGACCGATGTTGCCATCTCGGATCCATCGCACCGCGCACTCGATCGTACCGTGATCGCCAAGGTGAAGATCGACCCGGTCCCACAGCATTGGCTCGAACGAGGCGGAGATCATCGCGCCGCCGCCCGACAGATTGACGAGCTCGACATCGAGGTTCGCGCCGTTGTGAGTCACTCTCGAACGTTCGCCGACCAGGCGGTGCCGGTCCTCGATCCTGCTGTTCAGGCGATCGCGTGATTCGCGCCTCACCGAAACACTGTTGAGCTGGTCGAACCTCACGCCTTTCGGCTTTTTCGGAGGCAACAGTGGCTCCTCGGCTGGGTCAACGCCGCCGAAAATCTTGGCCCTGATGTTCATGCCCTCTCCGTAACGCACACGCTTGCGCGCTTCGTACAGCAGCTATGGTTACGGATTCGTGCACTGTGAAATGGGAGTGATTCGTGATGCCGATGGGAGGAAAGGGAAGGTGGGAGGGTTCCCCCCATCGGCGTCCCGAAAGCCGGAGCTTACCTTAAAATTAACTGGAATAATACATGTCGAATTCGACCGGGCTCGGCGTCGTCTCCCAACGCATAACTTCTTCCCATTTCAGTTCCGTGTACGCGTCGATCTGATCGTCGCTGAACACGTCTCCCTTGGTGAGGAACGCGCGGTCATTCTGCAGGCTGACCAGCGCTTCACGTAGCGAGCCGCAGACCGTGGGAACATTGACCAGCTCCTGTGGCGGCAGGTCATACAGGTTCTTGTCCATCGGGTCGCCCGGATGGATGCGGTTCTGGATGCCATCGAGGCCGGCCATCAGCAGCGCCGAATAGGCAAGGTAAGGGTTCGCGAGCGCATCAGGAAAGCGGAACTCAACGCGCTTTGCTTTCTCTCCGGCGCCGTAGGGGATGCGGCACGAAGCGGAGCGGTTGCGGCTCGAATAAGCGAGCAGAACCGGAGCTTCGAAGCCGGGAACCAGCCGCTTGTAGCTATTGGTCGTCGGGTTGGTGAACGCATTGAGCGCCCGGGCATGCTTGATCACGCCGCCGATGAAATAAAGCGCCGTTTCGCTGAGGCCGGCATAGCCGTTGCCGGCAAAGAGCGGCTTCTTTGCCTTCCAGATCGACATGTGGGTGTGCATGCCCGAGCCGTTATCCTTGGCGATCGGCTTCGGCATGAAGGTCGCAGTCTTGCCATAGGCGTGCGCGACCATGTGCACGACATATTTGTAGATCTGCATGCGGTCGGCCGTCTCGACCAGGCCGCCATAGGTCAGCCCGAGCTCATGCTGCGAAGCGGCGACCTCGTGATGGTGCTTATCCATCGGCAGGCCCATCTCGAGCATCGTCGCGACCATTTCACCGCGGATGTCCATCGCGCTGTCGACGGGGGCGACGGGGAAATAGCCACCTTTGGCGCGCGGGCGATGGGCGAGGTTGCCGCCTTCATATTCGCGCATCGTGTTAGTCGGCAGCTCAATGTCGTCGATTCGGAAGCCGCTGGCGTTGTAGCTGTCCTCGAAACGGACGTCGTCGAACATGAAGAACTCGGCTTCGGGGCCGACGAAGACGGTGTCGCCGACGCCGGTCTGCTTGAGATAGGCTTCGGCGCGCGTCGCGGTCGAACGTGGATCCCGGCCGTAGAGCTCGCCCGTCGACGGTTCGACGACGTTGCAGAACAGGACCAGCATCGGAGTCGCGCTGAACGGGTCGACATAAACGGCGTCGAGATCGGGCTTCAGGATCATGTCGGACTCATTGATCGCCTTCCAGCCGGCGATCGAAGAGCCGTCGAACATGAAGCCGTCGGTGAGATTGTCCTCGTCGACCACGCCAGAGGCCATGGTCAGGTGTTGCCATTTGCCCTTCGGGTCGGTGAAGCGGAGGTCGACCCAGTCGATCTCCTCGTCCTTGATGCGCGACAGGATCGTGCCCGCGTTGTTCGCCATGATCTTCTCTCTTCCTCGTCATTCCCGCAAAAGCGGGACCCAGTTAATGGATCGCCCGAGCCGAACGTCTCCCTGGGTTCCCGCTTTTGCGGGAATGACGATCGCCGAATCGAGCTTGGAGCTTCAGATTCCCGACGCAGAGGCCAGAGTCAGGAGGGCAGCGAATATTTCACCGCTCTGCGCGGCGGTTGTGCGTATCGACCGATCCGCTAGCATCCGCATTCGGCAAGAGGGCCGGGGAGGACCAAAATGCTGACCGCGCTGCTCGTGCCGATCGTCCTTGCGACGCTCATTTTCGCCATCGTGCTCGTGAAATCCGCGATCGCGACGCGGTCGAAACCCACACTCGAAACCATTGGTTTGGGTGCTGTCGTCAGCTTTTTCGACACGCTCGGAATCGGCTGCTTCGCGCCGACCACCGCCTGGTTCAAATTTCGCCGGCTCGTGCCCGACCGGTTGATTCCTCCGACACTCGTTGTCGGCCTGACCATCGCTGCCGTGGTCGAATCGATCATATTTCTTGTTCAGCTAGGGGTGAAGGTCGACCCTGTCCTCCTCGTCGGCTGCATCCTTGCCTGCACGACCGGAGGCCTGGTCGGAGTGCCGCTCGTCCATCGGACGCGGGTCTGGATCGTGCAGATGGTTGTCGCAATTGGCCTCTTCCTTGCCGCGATCGCCTATGGAATGACGAACTTGCATCTGTTTCCCGGCGGCGGAACGGCGGCAGGGCTTCCGATGACGCTGACCGTCATCGCCATCGCTGCCAATTTCGTCATTGGCATCCTGCTGAATTACGGCGTCGGCAATTACGCGCCGACGCTCGTGATGCTGAGCCTCATGGGAATGAACCCGAGGCTCTGCTTCCCAGTCATGGCGGGTGCTGCAGCGCTGATGGGAGCAACTGCCGGAATCCGGCACATCAACACTGGTCGCCTCGATCTTGGAATCGTAATCGGTCTCACCATCGGCGGAATTCCAGCAGTGCTCGTCGCCGCTTATCTCGTCGTCACCATGCCGCTCGCGATCTTGCGCTGGATGGTTCTCGTGGTGGTCCTCTACGCGGCCGCAATCATGTTCCACGCCGCGATGCGCGGTCGTCGCGAACATGCTGCCGAAGGGGCGACCGCCGCAGTGGCGCAATAGCTCATAACGGAACCGTCCCTTCCGCCGACCATTGTTGCTGCCCGAGCGGGCAACAGGGAGACGGTAGTTATGCGATCCATGGTGCTTTGGCTGATCGGCGTACCGATCCCGATCATCCTGCTGCTGGCGCTCTGCACTCATCATTTCTGACTTGGGCGGCAAGTCGCGAACTCACCGCGACGAGCCAAGCCGTGCATCTGCATCGCTGAATTTCAGTCCGGACAATGGCGGAGCGATAGACGCAAGCTATGATCCATTCATGAAACGACTTGGCCAGGTGGCACTGATTTGCGCAGCCTTTGCACTGGGAATCCTGGCATCTCCGTTGCCCGCGCAGACCGCGCCTGATCAAGCGTCGCAACAGCCGACCAGCGTGCCGCCAGCGCCGCCGCCCGACAGGCAGGCCAGTCCCTCGGTCCCGCCGCCATTCCCGCCGATGCCCGCGAGAGAGCCGAGGCACCGCTTCGCGGACGTGGGCGGCCATCACAAATCCCAGGCACATCATCGCATGACGCATGTTCGCGATCGCGCGACGCATGCTGGTCATCACGCGACACATGGGCGTCATCGGTCGACCCATCGTCATCAGAACGCCGCACCGTCTCTATCGAAGAAGGCGATCCGGCGGTGCCACGGCATGAGCTATCGGCAGCTCCTTCGGCACAAGGATTGCGCGGCGCTGCTTCAAAGCGAGCTTAGCGAATCCGCAAGTGCGAAGCGCCATTTGCGGAACCACAAAGCGGCGGGACGGCGGGACAAAGCTGTCCACCGTCATGCGATTCGGCGCAATAAGAGCCTGAGGCATCACCGCTCGTAGCAGCCGTTTTGGAGTGGGTCTTCGAACATCGGGCTTTCCGCCCCTTCACATCGCCGAATCCGCTCGCTATCAGGCCGCCCAACCGGCACCGGCCGTGCAGCCGGGACGGGGTCGCCTACGTGCCGTTCCCGGCACATCAGAACTAGCGTTTCAAAAGGGGTATGATGGCCACCGCACGATCGGCTGAGGGTTCTACAAGCTCAGATTCCGGTGGAGAGGGCGTCCGCCGCCGAGACTTCCTCAATGTCGCCGCAGTCAGCTTCGCCGGCGTTGGCGCGGTTGCCGCCCTCGCGCCGTTGTTCGTTCAAATGTCGCCGTCGCAGGACGTGCTCGCGCTAGCGACCACCGAAGTCGATATTTCGAAGGTCCAGACGGGGCAGGGCATCAAGGCACAATGGCGCAAGCAGCCGGTCTTCATCCGCAACCTGACCCCGAAGGAAATCCAGGAAGCCGATGCGGTGCCGCTGTCGAGCCTGCGTGACCCGGAGACGCTCGCCGAGCGCACCAAGCCCGGCAAGAAGAACTGGCTCATCACGCTCGGCGTCTGCACGCACCTCGGCTGCGTACCCCTGGGCATCGGCGAAGGCGAGAACAAGGGGCCGTACGGAGGCTACTTCTGCCCGTGCCACGGATCGCAATATGATACGGCGGCGCGCATCCGTGCCGGGCCGGCTCCCAAGAACCTCTTCGTTCCGGATTACCAGTTTACGTCGCCGACGACGGTCACGATCGGCGCAAAGGGGTAAAGCAAGAAGATGAGCTTTTCCTGGGCCAAGCCCTATGAACCCAAGCATCCGTTCATGCGATGGCTTGACGACCGCCTGCCGCTTCCGCGTCTTGTCTATGGCGCGGTCGGCGGCGGTTATCCCGTCCCGCGCAACCTGAATTATTGGTGGAATTTCGGCTTCACGGCCGCGATCTTCCTGGCGATCCAGATTGTGACCGGCATCGTGCTTGCGATGCATTACTACGCGACCGCCGACGGCGCGTTCAATTCGGTCAACCAGCATATTATGCGGGACGTCAACGCCGGCTGGTTGCTGCGCTACGCGCACATGAACGGCGCGAGCTTCTTCTTCATCGCCGTCTACATCCATATCTTCCGCGGCCTTTATTACGGCTCCTACAAGGCGCCCCGCGAGCTGGTATGGATGCTGGGGCTCGTCATCTATTTGTTGATGATGGCGACGGCGTTCATGGGCTACGTGCTCCCCTGGGGGCAGATGAGCTATTGGGGCGCGCAGGTCATCACAGGCTTTTTCTCGGCCTTCCCGGTCGTCGGCGAGCCGATCCGAATCTGGCTCCTGGGTGGCTATGCTCCCGACCAAGCGGCGCTCAACCGCTTCTTTTCGCTGCATTACCTGCTGCCGTTCGTGATCGCCGCTGTGGTGATCCTCCACATCTGGGCGCTTCACATCCCCGGTTCGGGAAACCCGACCGGTGTGGACGTGAAGGACGAGCGCGACACGCTGCCCTTCCACCCGTTCTACACGGCCAAGGACGGCTGGTTCGTCGGCCTTCTGCTGCTGATCTATGCGATCGTCACATTCTTCGCGCCAAACTATCTTGGCCACCCGGACAATTACATTCCGGCCAATCCGCTAGCCACGCCGGCGGAGATCGTGCCCGAATGGTATTTCTGGCCATTCTACGCGATCCTTCGCTCCTTCACGTTCGACTTCATCCTTCCAGCGAAGCTGTGGGGCGTGCTGGCGATGTTCAGCTCGATCCTGCTGCTGTTCTTCCTGCCGTGGCTCGATAAGTCGCCGGTCCGCTCAGGATCTTACCGGCCGGTGTTCAAGCGCTTTTTCTGGCTGCTGGTTATCGATGTCGTCCTTCTCGGCTGGGCAGGCGGCGGCGCTCCGACGCCCTTTAGGAACGCGATCGGGCAGATCTGCGCGGCCTATTATTTCCTTCACTTCCTCTTGATCCTGCCGCTCGTATCGGCATTCGAAACGCCGCTGCCGCTGCCGAAATCGATTACTGATTCGGTGCTTCACGGCGAGGAAGCGAAAGCCGCGCCGGCGGGCACGAAGCCGCGGCGGGCAAAGACAGCAACGGCCGTGGTCGAGTAGGGGGCGGCAGGCAAAATGCGTTTCATTCTCGGTTTCATCGGAATCGTCTTTGCGGGAGTTCTGCTGATCTCCCTGATCACGGGCCTTTCGACTTATTTCAGCAACCCGCCGGCACCGCTCGCGGCGAACGTGTTTCACAAGGAGCCCAAGGAGCTTCACCTCGCGAGTGACGGCCCGTTCGGCCATTTCGACAAGCAACAGCTCCAGCGCGGCTTCCAGATCTATTCGGAAGTCTGCTCGGCTTGCCACAGCATGAAGCTGGTGTCGTTCCGCGACCTGAAGGAACTCGGCTACAACGACGCCGAGATCAAGAAGATCGCGTCGGACTGGAAGACGCAAGTTCCGTCGATCAACCCCGACACGGGTGAGGAGACGACCCGCAAGGCGTTGCCTTCGGACAGCTTCCCCCCGCCGTTCCAAAACGAAGTCGCGGCACGCGCGGCGAACAACAATGCGCTTCCGCCTGACCTGTCGCTGATCACGAAGGCGCGTGAGGGCGGCGCGGCATATGTTTATTCGATCCTGACCGGATTCCAGGACCAGCCCGCGGAGCTTCTGAAGAAGTTCCCGGAGGCGAAGACGCCACCGAACCTGCACTACAATCCCTATTTCGCGAACCTCAACATCGCGATGCCGCCGCCGCTGACCACGGAGGGGCAGGTGGCATACGCGCCAGGCAATCCGAAGCCGACGGTCGACCAGATGGCGCGCGACGTAGCCGCTTTCCTGGTGTGGACGGCACAACCGGACCTCGAGCGCCGCCACGCCGCCGGCATTGCTGTGGTCGTGTTCCTGCTTTTTGCGACGATCCTCGGCTATCTCGCCAAGCAGCAGATTTGGGACGAGGTGCACCGCGGCGTGCGGAGGACCGGTCCGCTCGATCCCGTGAACCAGGCCAAGACTCGGCGGGCCAAGGCAAAGGCCGGCATCGCGGGCTGATCCGGCGCGCCGGCATCGCGGCCTGGCGCGTTGGTTGCGACGGTTTAACGAAAATTCAGCGCGCGTTCACGGACGCGCGCGCCTTCGCAGTCGGGCAAACTCCGGAAGTATTGGAGACTCGATATGCATATTGCTCGGTTGAAACTCGCTGCGCTTGCGCTCGTGGGGGGCATCTCCCTCGCCGGCTGCGCCTATGGCGATTACGGATATGGTGACCCGTATGGTTACGGATACGCGCCTTATGGCGGCGTATCGGTCGGCATCGGTTATGGCGGTTATGGCGGCTATTATGGGGGTTATGGCTATCCGTACGGCTATGGTTACGATCCGTTCGGCTGGTACGGCGACTATTATTACCCGGGTGTCGGAATCTATGTGTACGACAGCCATCGGAACCGCCACGAGTGGAATGGCGACCAGCGGCGTTATTGGGAGAATCGGCGCTCTACTTGGCAGAACCGCTCCGGGAGGACTGGGAGCGGCTCTGAGAATTGGAGCGGCTGGCGCAACCGTAGTGGCTCAACCTCGTCTACGACCAACACGAATGACTGGCACCACAGGCACTAGCTTGCGGAGCGAGTGGGCTGGTCCGCTGCTTCGGGGCGGCGGCGGATCAGCACAATCGAGACGAACGTCATTACCACTTCATCGTTCTGATTGGTGACGATCGTCTGCGTTCTGAAGGAGCCGATCTCCGGGCGGCTGCGGGACGGGGTTTTTTCCAGGATTTCCCCGTGCACGTGGAGCGTGTCGCCGGGATAGACCGGCCTTCTCCACCTCAGCTCATCAATTCCGGGCGAGCCAAGGCCAGCCTGCCGCTGGTCGACGACCCGGCGAGCAATTACCGACATGACCATTGCCGCGGTGTGCCAGCCGCTCGCGGCTATACGGCCGAAATGGGTTTTGGCCGCCTCCTCATCGGATAGATGAAAGGGCTGCGGGTCATATTTGCGCGCGAACTCGAGCACTTCCTCACGTGTAACCTCATACGAACCAAAGTAGGTTTGCTCGCCGAGCCGCAAGTCCTCGAAATAGATCATCGGACGGGCGCATAGCGGCGGCCGGGGCTTGGCGCTACGGTGCGGCCGTGGCGACGCAATCTTCCATTGGTCCGAGATGGGACCCCCGCCTGATCGAAGCGGCGATGGCGATGAACGAGAACCGTCTCGACGTCGCCGAGCGCATCCTCAAGCCCTATCTCAAGGAGGATCCGTTCGACGCCGCAGCGATCCGGATGCTTGCCGAGCTCGCAGGTCGGATCGGTCGCTGGGGTGATGCGGAGAAATTGCTGAGGCGCGCGGTCGAATTGGCGCCAGCCTGGACTTCGGCGCGAGCGAACCTGGCGCTGGTGCTCGGCCGCATGGGACGCCCAGCGGAGGCGCTCGCGCTGCTCGACGACATCTTCGAGGAAGAGCCGGACGATCTGGGCCATTGGAACCTCAAGGCGGCGACGCTCGGCCGGCTCGGCGACTTCGAGGAAGCGATGCAGCTTTATGAAAGCGTCCTCGAGCGCGCGCCCCGGCAGTCGCGCGTGTGGCTCAGCTACGGACATATGCTGAAGACGGTCGGTCGGCAGGCTGAAGGAATTGTCGCCTATCGTCGCGCGATCGAGCTCGAGCCCACCCTCGGCGACGCCTGGTGGAGCCTTGCGAACCTCAAGACGGTGAAATTCGGAGAAGAAGACCTTCATGCGATGCGCGATGTGCTCAAATCCGAAAAGTTAAGTGACGAGGATCGCTTCCATCTCGATTTCGCGTTCGGCAAGGCGATGCACGATGCCGATCGCGCGGACGAGGCTTTCGCCCATTATGCGAATGCGAACGCACTGCGGCTCAAGAGTCAGCCCTACAATCCGCAAAAGATTAGGAACGAAGTCGATCGCAGCATTGCCGCCTTCACAGCCCAGGCTTTCGCGGAGCGGCCGGGCGGTGACGAGGCGCGAGACCCGATCTTCATCGTTGGCATGCCGCGGGCGGGGTCGACGCTAATCGAGCAAATCCTCTCGTCACACAGTCAGGTCGAGGGGACATCCGAGCTTCCGGACATTCCTGCGCTAGGCCGGAAGAATGGCAAATATCCGGCCAGTGTTCTGGATTTGAGCGCCGACCAGCGGCTCGAGCTTGGCCAGGAATATCTCCGTCGTTCTGGAGTGCAGCGGCGGACGGATCGGCCCTTTTTCATCGACAAGTTGCCGAACAACTGGCTGTACGTTCCTTTCATCCAGCTGATCCTGCCGAACGCCAAGATTATCGACGCTCGACGGCATCCGCTGGCCTGCTGCTTTTCGAACTTCCGTCAGCATTTCGCACGAGGACAGGCCTTCACCTACGACCTCGATCACGTCGGCCGTTATTACTCGGACTACGTTCGCTTGATGGCGCACGTTGACGCGGTGCTGCCCGGCCGCGTTCACCGCGTCATCTACGAGCGAACGGTCGAGGATACGGAAGCCGAAGTGCGGCGGTTGCTCGACTATTGCGGACTGGAGTTCGAACCGCAGGTACTGGAATTCTACAAGACTGAGCGCCCCGTGCGCACTGCGAGTTCGGAGCAGGTGCGCCAACCGATCTATCGCGACTCCACTAAAGAATGGCGCGCGTACGAACATCATCTCGGACCGCTCAAGGACGCGCTCGGACCCGTTCTCGACGCGTATCCCGGAAGCACCCCCCGCGACCTCAAAGCAACGCTGTCGTAACAATCGTGAAGGCTGCGCTTGACGGCAGTTGACTTCAATCGAGTGCTCTGTCGCAATGGCGACACAAAACCGAATGGGGGCATTCGATGACGACCTTACGCGCGCTGACCCTGGGTCTTCTCGCTTCCACTGCAATTGCAACGCCGGCTCTGGCCCGAAATGCTCAGCCGCAGACGACGGGAAAATCTCCCGCACCGGGGACGAACGCGACCGATGTCACTGCTCCGCCAGCGCCGGTGCAGCAGGCGCAGGCCAATGCGAACGTTCCTGACCAGACAGAAATCATCATCACCGCGACGAAGCGCGAGGAGAACGTCCAGAACGTTCCAATCAACGTCATCGCAATAGGCACGCGTCGCCTCGACCAGCTCAACATCTCGAACTTCGAAGATTACACTAAGCAGCTGCCTTCGGTGGCTTATTTGACGACGCAGCCGGGCCAAACGACGGTTTACATGCGCGGGGTTTCGTCGGCGGGCGGGACAAACGCCGAAGGCAACCACTCGGGCCCGTTGCCGCAGGTCGGCACATATTTGGACGAGCAACCGGTTACGACGATCGGCGGGACGCTCGACATCCATATTTACGACGTAGCCCGAATTGAAAGTTTGTCCGGGCCGCAAGGCACTCTTTACGGTGCCTCGAGCGAAGCCGGTACGATCCGACTCATCACGAACAAGCCCGAGCTGGGCATCACCACCGGCCGGATCGACGGCGAAATCAATGCAGTCGATCACGGTAGTGTCGGCGGCAAGCTTGAGGGGATGATCAATCTTCCGATCGCGCCGAAAATCGCATTCCGGGCGGTCGCCTTCTATGAACGCGACGCCGGCTATATCGACAATATTTTCGGGTCGCGAACCTATTACGTTTATGCTGCGAACAGCCTGTACGGTCCTGGACTAAATGCAGCTGGCAACCCGGTTACACCTGTAACCGTGACCAACGCTGGGCTGGAGAAGAACAACTTCAATACCACCGACGTGTACGGGGGCCGTGCGGCGCTCAAGGTCGATCTCGACGACAATTGGACCGCGACGCCGACCTTCATGTACCAGAAGACCAAGTCCGAGGGCGTCTTCTTCTACGATCCGAAACTCGGCGATCTGAAGATCGACCGCTTCCGACCCGAGCCTTTCAGAGACCGTTTCTGGCAAGCGGCCCTGACGGTTCAGGGCAAGATCGCCAACTTCGACGTGACCTATGCCGGCGCCTACATGGACCGTCCGAACTCAGGCGAAAATGATTACGCCGACTACACCGACGCCTACGACCGCAATTATTCGGCGTCCGGGGGCCTTCTCTATTTCTACTACCAGGATGCAGCAGGAAACCAGCTGCCCAATCCGCAGCAGTACATCCGGTTCACCAACCACTTCAAAAAGATGAGCCACGAGCTCCGCATCGCGTCGCCGGCGGACAAGCCGTTCCGGGTCATCGCGGGCGCCTTCTATCAACACCAATCGAATTTCATCCACCAGGATTATATCGTGGATGGCCTGGCGCCCGATCTTTCGGTCAACGGCTTTCCGGGGACGCTGTGGTTGACACAGCAGAAGCGCGTTGACCGCGATTATGCGCTTTTCGGCGAAGCGAGCTGGGATATTGTGCCCAAGCTCACACTGACTGCAGGCGGGCGGCTATTCCGGTATGACAACAGCTTGATCGGATTTTTTGGCTTCGGGCGAAATCCCGGTCCCTTGGGAGACTTTACCGGTAGCCCGCCGAATGCTGCGGGGAGCAACCGCACGGGTGTCGCGCAATGCTGGACGGTCAGCGGCCAGCGCTTGTACGACAGAGACACGGATACTTACGCCACTAACCTTACGTTCGTTCCACCCGTTGTCCCGGGCAGCCCATGCACGGACTTGGGCGACTTTGTGAACGGAAAGGTCGTTCCGAAGCACGCCAAAGGAAGCGGCTTCACGCACCGCCTGAACTTGCAGTGGAAGCCCCAAGCAAATCTGATGTTTTACGCGACATGGTCGCGGGGCTTCCGACCCGGCGGCCTCAACCGGCGCGATATCCCGGCGTATGATCCTGACTTTCTCACCAATTACGAAATCGGCTGGAAGACCAGCTTTGGGCCGCTGCGCTGGAATGGTGATATATTCCACGAAGTTTGGAAGAAATTCCAATTCGCTTTCCTGGGTGCGAACAGCTTGACCGAGATCCACAACGGCAAGGACGCTCGGATCAACGGCCTCGAAACCGATCTTAGCTACGCGCATGGCGGCCTCACGCTCAATGCCGCAGCCGCCTACACGGACGCCAAGACCAAAGGCACCATCTGCACGAATGCCGATGACACGACACCGGACTGTTCGGCGCCGGGCGATTTCCCGTCCGTGCCAAGCGGAACCAGGCTTCCGATCACGCCCAAGTTCAAGGCGACTGGAACTGCGCGATATAGTTGGCCAGCATGGGCCGACGTAAATGCGCATGTCCAGGGATCGGCCACTTATCGCGGCTCCGCCCCTTCGTCGCTTAGGACTGCAATCGCGCTGACGGGCAGTGGCGAGATTCTCAATCCCAATGATTTCCAGGGCAGGTTGAGGTCGTCGACACTTGTGGACTTCTTCGCTGGTCTCGACTGGCCGAAATGGAATATCGAGGCGTTCGTCACGAACGTCTTCGATGTGCGGGACGACATCAGCCGTCAAACAGCCTGTGCGAGCTGCACGCGGGCACTGGTGGTGCCCGGTCGCCCACGGACCATCGGCTTGCGCGCGGGGATGAAGTTCTAGCAACGCGCGTCGCGCTTCGCCGTTGAAACGCTTCATGATATACGAGGCGCGGCCGCGCAGACCGCACTGGCCCCTGGTTGCTGCAATCGTGACGCTCGCCGGCACTTGGCTGGCGATGCTGCTGCTTGGTCGCGGGCCTCTCGATCGGATGATCTATGAAGCGTTCTACGCGGGGCACAGGCCGGCGCTCATAGTCATTGCGCGCATCTTTACGTTTCTCGGCGAGCCGACCGTGCTGATCGCGGCGGGATTCCTGTTCGCGGCCTGGCTGTGGCGGGAGGGCCGTGGGCGCCTTGGATTTGCGCTATTTGTCGTCATCATGCTCGGGCGGGGGCTCAGCGAGGTCCAGAAATATTGGATCGCTCGGTCACGCCCCGACATCGAACCGCATCTCGTCGCCGTGAAGACCCCATCCTTCCCCAGTGGGCACGCGGCCAGCTCGATGGTCTTCTATCTTACCCTTGCGCTGGTTTTGACCGCTGGAACGCGATGGCAGCGACCATCGGTGATCGCCGCTGCGCTGCTGTCGCTATTGATAGGGATTAGCCGCGTGATGCTCGGCGTCCATTGGCCGAGCGACGTGGTCGGCGGTTGGGCGTTCGGAATGGTGTGGGTGCTGGTGACGCTCAAGCCTGCGGAACGCCTGTTCCAGGCGGATTCTGGGTGAACAGCAATTGCTGCTATATCCCGCAAGGTAATTGGGGAGGGCCATCATGACGAAGCCGTTCACGATGATCGCAGCGTTGATCTTCTTCGCAATGGCGCTGATTCATCTCTACCGCATCTTCACGCATTTCCAGATCGTTGTCGGAAGCCACGTCATCCCGCAGTGGTGCAGCTATTTTGGGCTGGTCATTCCGGCGCTGCTTGGAATCCTGCTGATTCGCGAAAGCCGGAGCTGACGTTTCAAACATTGAAGCGGAACAGCATCACGTCGCCGTCCTGAACGACATAGTCCTTGCCTTCGGAGCGGAGCTTTCCTGCGTCGCGCGCCCCGGCCTCGCCGCCGAACTTGATGTAATCGTCGTAGGCGATCGTCTCGGCGCGGATGAATCCCCGTTCGAAGTCCGTGTGGATCTCGCCCGCCGCCTCGGGCGCCCTGGCACCTCTGTGCACTGTCCATGCACGAGATTCTTTTGGGCCGGCCGTATAGAAGGTGATGAGGCCGAGCAGCGCATAAGCCGCGTGGATCATGCGGTTAAGTCCGGTCTCGTGAAGACCAAGGTCGGCTAGGAAGGCCTCGCGTTCGTCGGCGGGCAGGGTCGCGATCTCGGCTTCGATTGCTGCGGAAATGACCACTGCCCGAGCACTCTCCGCTGCAGCTTTCCTGAAGACCTGCTCCGACAACGCATTGCCTTCTGCGGCGTCGGCCTCATCGACGTTACAGACGTAAAGCACCGGCTTGGCAGTAAGCAGCTGGGCGCGGTTCAGTGCCTTGGCCTCCTCCACGTCCTTCGGTTGGACCAGGCGAGCGGGTTTCGACGCGCGCAGCAGGTCGAGCGCCTGACCGAGAACTGATACCTCGATCTTGGCTTCCTTGTCGCCCTGCTGCGCTTTCTTGACGAGGTTCGGAACGCGTCGTTCAAGCGATTCCAGGTCCGCAAGCATCAGCTCGGTCTCGACCGTCTCGGCGTCGGCAGCCGGATCGACGCGCCCCTCGACATGGGTGACGTCGCCGCCTTCAAAGCAGCGAAGCACGTGGACGATCGCGTCGACTTCGCGAATGTTGGCGAGGAACTGGTTGCCGAGGCCCTCGCCCTGTGATGCGCCCCGAACGAGGCCGGCGATGTCGACGAACTCGATCTGCGTCTCGATTTCCTGTGCGGACTTGGCAATTGCGGCGATCTGGTCGAGGCGCGGATCGGGAACGGCGACGCGGCCGACGTTCGGCTCGATCGTGCAGAACGGATAGTTGGCTGCCTGAGCGACAGCAGTCTCGGTCAAGGCATTGAAAAGCGTCGATTTGCCGACGTTCGGTAGGCCAACGATGCCGCAGCGGAAGCCCATGGTTTTCTCGGATTTAGGAGGGAAGTCGCGGCCCTTTAGGCGAAGTCGGGCGAAATGCTCAACTGCCAGCGCCTGCACACCCCGCGATCGCGCCTAGGGAAATCTACGTAGTGAAGCGGCTGCGTACGAAATCTAGCTGGCGAACATCCTCAATTCATGAGGAAAACTTCACTTTTCAGGAGAGTAGAATGACCGCTCCAGTTGTGGACCTGAGCGTTCACCACGCACCCAAAGGACTGTCCGATCGCGTGGCTTACGGCTTCACCAAGGCACTGCGGTCTTGCGCCGATACCTTTTTTGCCAAGCGCTATGGGCACCGCGCAATCGTTCTCGAAACAGTCGCCGCGGTTCCAGGAATGGTCGGGGCGACTATCTGCCACCTGAAATGCTTGCGGCGCATGTGCGACGACAAAGGCTGGATCCGCACCTTGATGGACGAGGCGGAGAACGAACGGATGCACCTCATGACGTTCATCGAGGTCGCGCGTCCAACGCTTTTCGAGCGGCTGGTGATCCTCTGGGTGCAGTGGGTCTTCTATCTCGCCTTTTTTGGGCTCTACCTGATCTCGGCCAAGACCGCGCACCGCGTCGTTGGTTATTTCGAGGAGGAGGCGGTGCTGAGCTATACGCTCTATCTCAACGAGATCGACGAAGGACGCAGCAAGAATGTCCCGGCGCCCGATATCGCGAAGCGCTACTGGGGCCTTGCCAAGGACGCGATGCTGCGCGACGTGGTCCTGGTCGTGCGCGCCGACGAAGCGCATCATCGTGACGTCAACCATGGCTTTGCCAATGAGCTTGGCGGGTTGGCCGTGGACAAGACGAATATCGCGCCCTCGCCCTACCACGAGAGTGGGATCAAGCTCGCTGCATGACGAGATGCCGAACAACCGCTGCATTCGACGAAAGCACGCTCCCGGCGGTTCTCAGCCGGGAGTGATGAGCATGTGAGCTGAGCTACACGACACCCGAGATCATGCGAAATTGAAGCTGATGCTCAACCGCTCGCCGCGGCCGGCGCCAGGCAACACTTCGTGGCGAAGCCAGCTCTCCCACAGGAGTAGCAATCCTGATCGCGGATCGATCGTGACAAACGTGTCC
>JANWLR010000089.1 GCA_025450755.1 Sphingomicrobium sp.
ATCATGAGGTCGTCCCCGCCATCGCAGTCGCCTCGTCGAGGCGATTGGCATAATCTTCGAGCACCTTGGCCGTGCGCACGATGTAGGTGCGCGCATCGTCCCAGCGGCGCTGCTCGATCGCCTCGCGAACGCCCGGCAGGGTCTTGGCACCGTAGCCGGTGAGCGTCCCCGGAGCATAAACGAGGTTCTTGAACCAGGGGCGGCCCGGAAGTCCCTGAGGATCGAGCAGGAGCTCGTCTATATGGGCGAGGCTCGCGTTGATCCGCGCCTGGGTGGCGGGCGGCAGGCTGTCCTCGCGGCCAAGCATGGCGTCGGCGGCGCTTGCAGCGCGCTTCAGATGATCGACCGAATTTTCCAGCGGGAGCATGTCGAACACCGGCGTGATGCCGCGATCGACCGGGGCGACGATCGGGTCAGTGGGCGAGGAGGCGAGCCTGAAGTCGCCCTCGCGGCGCAGGTCGGCGAGCGTCCGGTCCTTGTCGCGCTGGTCGGCCTCGAGCTTCTTGATCTCGGTCAGGTAGCGCGAGACGGTCGTCGCGAAGTCCCTGTAGCGGGCGGGAACCCGCGGAGCATCGGCGGCGCGAAGCACGATTCGGCCGACGACCTTCGACAGAGCGGCGCCGTACTGGAGCCCGGGATCGTCGAAATGGGTGACGTGGTAGAAGCTGTCGTAGACCGAGTGGTAGCTTCCCGCGCTCTCATTCTCGCCGCCGAAGCCGAGGTTCATCGAAGCGATTCCGAGATGCTGCAGGTACGCGGTATAATCCGAGCCCGAGCCGAGCGGCCCGAGCGGCAGGTCTCCGCCCTCCTTCGCCGCATCGACGACGTCCTGCTCCTCGCGCTCACTGCCCATGTAGGCGGCGGCGAGGATCCCGGCGCGGCCGCGCTCCGCCGTCGAAACCCCGGTCTTCGGATCGGCGACGTCGTTCGCGGCCTGATTCACGAAATGCTGGAGCTCATGGCTGCCTTCGGCGCGGAAGTAGCCGCGGCCGTTTGAATCGGTGTTGATGTAGAGCAGCGCTTTTTGCTGGAGCTCGGCTCCATGCTGCTCAGCCCATTCGGTCGAGCCGAGGAGGCCCGGCTCCTCGCCGTCCCAGCTGGCGTAGACGATGGTCCTCAGCGGACGCCAGCCCTGGCGGTACATTGCGCCCAGCGCTTTCGCTTCGCTCATCAGCGCGACTTGGCCGGTCAGCGGGTCCGAAGCGCCGAACACCCACCCGTCATGGTGGTTGCCGCGAATGATCCACTGGTCGGGATAGACCGAGCCGTGAAGCATCCCGATCACGTCATAGACCGGCTTCAACGACCAGTCGGACTTGACCGCGAGATGGATCTTGACCGCGTCCGTCCCGCCCCAATGGTAGGCGAGCCCGAGATCGCCCCGCCGCTTTCCGGTGACCAAAGGCCCTTCGAGCGCGGCGATGATCTTGGTCGCATCGCCGTAGGAAATCGGCAACGTCGGGATCTTGAGCAAAGTGACCGCTTGCTCGCGAGACAGGCGCTTGGCGCCGGGAACGGCACCGACGCCCGGAGTCAGCGGATCGCCGGCATAGATCGGCATGTCGGCGACCGAGCCGCGCTGGACGCCGGCTTCGGGGCGGCCGCCGCCCCGCGGATAGACGTCAGCCTCGGCATAGCTGTCGTCGGCGGGATCGGAATAGATGAGGCAGCCGATCGCACCATGCTCCTGTGCCAGCTTGGGCTTGAGGCCGCGCCAGCCGCCGCCGTAGCGCGCGAGCACGATCTTGCCGCGAACGTCGATTCCACGCTGGGCAAGCGCGTCATAATCATCGGGCATTCCGTAATTGACGTAGACCACGGGCGCCGTGACGTCGCCGTCGCCCTGATAGGCAACGTAAGGCGGCAGCGCGTTGGCGGTGTTCGACGACGACGGGTCCTCCGGCACAGCCGGCTCCTGCCCGCCGAGCACGACATGGGCCGGGCTGACCAGTTCGACCGTGGTTGAGATGGGAGTCGGGTAGAGTACGTCGAAGCGCTCGATATGCGCGTCCCAGCCCCATTGCTTGAACATCGCTAGTTCAAAGTCGGCGTTCGCCTTGTCGTGGGGCGATCCGACCTGGTTGGGAGCCGACGACATCTGCTGCAGCCAGGCGAGCTGATCGGCGGGATTGATCATCGCGTCGAAGTTGCGCTCGAGCGCCTGGGTCGTGCCCGACGGCTGGGCCGCGGAAGAGGCGGAGGCGAGCGCAAGCGCGAGCGCGGCAAAGCTGACAGCGGAACGCGTGATCATCTCTTGAGGAACTCCGATCCGATGGCGAGGGTGATGACGGTCGCGACGAGGTCGAGGGCGACGAGGCACAGGAGGACGGTCCCAGCGCCCTTGGCAAAGCCGCGGATAATGAGTGCACGTTTCATCGGATGACCCTTGAAGCGGGAATGAGTCGAAGATCGCCGTGAACGATGACGGCGACGAGAAACAGGAATACCCCCGTTGACGCCATCATCAACAGCCGGCCGAAGCGGCGCGTTTGCTCGACGGTCGTGCCGCTTGGCGGCTCCGCCATGCGATAGACGCGAAGCCCGACGAGGAAGCCGCCGGCGCTCACGAACGCAAAGAATGCGACAATGATCTGCGGGCTCATTGGCAAGCCAGAGTGCCTCGTTCAGTGATGCCCCACATCACTGGCATGCCAGGCACTCGTCATAATCCGTGCTCGATGCGAGCGGGATTTCCTTCAGCTCGGGCGTGTTGTCGGCTTCGACCCCGCCGGCAAAGCCGGCACGCTGCACCGACTTGGAGCGAAGGTAATAGAGCGACTTGATGCCCAGCTCCCACGCGCGGAAGTGGAGCATCATCAGGTCCCATTTGTCGACGTCCGCAGGGATGAACAGGTTCAGCGACTGCGCCTGGTCGATGAAGGGCGTGCGGTCGGCCGCAAGCTCGAGCAGCCAGCGCTGGTCGATCTCGAAGCTCGTCTTGTACACATCCTTTTCATCCAGGGTCAGGAAATCGAGGTGCTGCACCGACCCGCCCTGTTCGAGGATCGTGTTCCACACCTTGTCGCTGTCCTTGTGCTTATCCTTGAGCAGCTTCTCCAGATACGGGTTCTTGATCGAGAAGGAGCCTGACAGTGTCTTGTGGGTGTAGATGTTGGCCGGGATCGGCTCGATGCACGCACTCGTACCGCCGGCGATGATCGAGATCGACGCCGTCGGTGCGATCGCCATCTTGCAGCTGAAGCGCTCCATCACGCCCATGTCGGCCGCATCGGGGCATGGCCCGCGCTCTTTCGCAAGCATCATCGAAGCCTGGTCGACCTGCGCGCGGATGAGCTTGAAGATCTTGAGGTTCCAGCTCTTCGCCATCGCTCCTTCGAAGGGAAGGCTGCGCGCCTGGAGGAAGGAGTGGAAGCCCATCACGCCGAGGCCGACGCTGCGCTCGCGCTCGGCGCTATATTTGGCGCGCGCCATCTCGTCGGGAGCACGGGCGATATAGTCGCTAAGAACGTTGTCGAGGAAGCGCATCACGTCCTCGATGAACTGCTTGTCCTTGTTCCACTCGTCCCAGGTTTCGAGGTTCAGTGACGAGAGACAGCACACCGCCGTCCGATCGGCTCCGAGATGATCGCGGCCGGTCGGAAGCGTGATTTCCGAGCAGAGGTTGGAGGTCGAGACCTTGAGGCCGAGGTCGCGGTGATGCTTGGGCATCGCCTTGTTCACCGCGTCGATGAAGATGATGTACGGCTCACCGGTTGCGAGGCGGGTCTCGACGAGCTTCTGGAAAAGCGAGCGCGCGTCGACCGTGCTTCGCTCCGAGCCGTCGCGAGGCGAGCGAAGCGTGAACTCGGAACCGTCGCGCACCGCTTGCATGAACTCGTCGGTGATGAGGACGCCGTGGTGGAGGTTTAGCGCCTTGCGATTGAAGTCGCCGGAGGGTTTGCGGATTTCGAGGAACTCCTCGATCTCCGGGTGCGAGACGTCGAGGTAGCAGGCGGCCGATCCACGGCGGAGCGAGCCCTGGCTGATCGCCAGCGTCAAGCTGTCCATCACCCGCACGAACGGGATGATTCCGCTTGTCTTGCCATTGAGGCCGACCGGCTCGCCGATCCCGCGAACGCGGCCCCAGTAAGTGCCGATTCCGCCGCCACGACTCGCTAGCCACACATTTTCGTTCCAGGTCCCGACGATGCCTTCGAGGCTGTCGTCCACGCTGTTCAAATAGCAGCTGATCGGGAGGCCGCGGCCGGTGCCGCCATTCGAAAGCACAGGAGTGGCCGGCATGAACCAAAGCTTCGAAATATAGTCGTAAACGCGCTGCGCGTGCTCGGCATTGTCGGCGTAGGCAGCGGCAACGCGCGCGAACAGGTCCTGATAGCTTTCGCCCGGGAGCAGGTAGCGGTCCTTCAACGTCTCCTTGCCGAACTCGGTCAGGAGATCATCGCGCTTGGCCTCGGTCTTGACGTCGAATCGCGGCGCATGCACCGCCTTCGTGCTGGACGTGATCGTCGATACGTCGTCGCTCGGTACTTCTGAGCCGGCCGAAAAATCCATTGCGCTTCCCCGTCCTTCAGCGGCCCTGTCGAGGACCGTTTGTTCCTGACTTGTTCGACTCGGAGCCATGGCGGCATCCTAGCCGTTTTCCGCGCCCTTCGGGGCTTTTTCGCCCTCGCTTCCTGTGGAAAGCGGGGACGAGTTTTCCCGTCGCCGGAATATAGTCATTCCCGCGTCAGAACACCAGTTATTGAGTGTCCCCCCTCGTTCGCTACTATCTATTGTGCCTCAACCGTCGCTGGACGCAAGCGGGTAAATTAGTTCTCAACATATTTTTCCTGTGGATTTGCTGCGACGCCGAAACAGGCGCTCAACTGGCGCGGAAATCCCGAAGCTTGAAGTCCTGCCCCTGGCAGCCGGGCGAGGTCGCGAGCGCGATCGGCACCGGTGTGCGTCTTTGGATGCCGAGGCGATCGACAACCTTGTTTCCGAAGCGGTCGAACCATTCGGCGGCAGTCGGCGGCGTTTTTGAGACTTGCCCCCGATAGAGATAGCGGACGGGACCGATATCGCTTGCATCGCGAGCGAACACAGAAGCGACTTCGACCCCGTCGCGAGCATCGCGAACGCTAAGGCGGCAATTGCCCCGGGCTGCGTAAGTGACGGCACTTTGGAATCGCCTGGGGCTGAGGGCGGTCGTGAAACCCTGGGACTGCAGGACCTTCGCAAGTTCGGCGTCAACCTTGGCGCCCGGCGCCCCTTTCCCATCATCTGGCGGGCCGACGGCGGCCTTCAGCCCGACCGAGATCGCAGCCAGGGCGAACAAGGCCCCGAGGAGAATATTATTGCTGACGTTCAGCCGCACGGATCACCCCAAAGCCGGCGAGCAAGGCAGCGCCGATCAAGTCGAACCAGGCAAACAGGACGGCCCCGCCCCCGACGTGGATATAGTCGAAATGCTGGGGGAACAGGCCCAGCAGGGAAAGACGGACGATGTTGAGGAGAAACATCCACACCACCATCAGAGCCCCGACCCCCAGATATCGTCGATCGAGGCGGATCTTGAACAGGGCCGCGGCGGTTGCCCAGAGAAGGATTGCGATCGAAATGTTGTGGACCGACGAGCAACCGCCGCCGATGAAGTATTTGATCGGCGCCGAATCTGATCCAATCACATTGTCCCGCACGTCGAATCCGATGAGGGATCCGACGATGTGCGCATCGAGCGCCAGGATGGGTGCCGCAAAAACATTCAGAAGCACACGCCCCCAGACAAGCGGACCAGTCAGCGCCAGCAGGATGAGCGCTACACGGCGCGATGAACTGCCCGGCCGGGACGTCGCCAGCAAATAGAAGCCTGAGAGCAGCACTGCGCCCTTGGCAGCGAAAAAGAGCGGAATGAAGGACAAGAAGACGGCGATGCCGACGACCGCGAGGTCCCGGCGCCGGATTGGCTCGGCCTCGCCTTCGATACCGATCTTGAGCGCGGCGTACATGGCGAACCAGATGATGGCGCTGATACCGCCCAGTTCGACGAACAGGCCGGTCAGCCATCGCACGGTCAGGATGTTGATGATCTGGTCAGCCTGGGCATTTAGCGCGGCAAGAACGCCCGCGGCGGCGAAGAAGCCGGCGCGACTGATCCTCCGATCAAGAAAAACGCGACCGGCCGGAGCCCGTCCGACCGGCGCAGCGAAACTCACCGGCCGATCCGGGCCTTCAGAGCGCGATAGCCGATCCCGACCAGCACGACGGCGCCGATCCCGACCCCGGCTATGGGCGCGGGCGCCGCAGCCGGGCCGGCAAAAGCAGGGCTCGAGGCGCAGGCGAGGACGGCACAGAAGGCGAAGTTTTCGATGCGATTCATCATCACTCTCCCGCTAGTTCAATCTGGCCGGCATGACCCGGCTGGGCAGCTACGAATGGAAGCGGTTCTTCAGGGCCCGATAGCCAATGCCGATCAGCACGACTGCTCCGACGCCGACGCCCACCACCGGAGCTGGAACTGCGTTCGTGCCCCCCGCGAAAGCCGGGCTCGAAAGACCGGTAAGGACAGCGCAAAGGGCAATCTTTTCGAAGCCACTCATCAGGACACTCCCGCTAATTGGGCGCAACCGGTTTGACCCGGCCGGGCAGCTACGAATGGAAGCGATTCTTCAGGGCGCGATAGCCAATGCCGATGAGCACGACCGCTCCAACGCCCACACCAACGACCGGAGCGGGCACCCCCGGTGTGCCAATGCCCGCCAGTGCCGGCGTGGCCAAGGAAGCCAGTGCGATCCCTAGGGCGATTGTTTCAATCCGGCGCATGGAGCCCACTCCTTTTTATGTCGATGGCTGACAGTTTAGGTTAACAAGAATATAACAAGAGCAGGATTGCAGCAAGTGCGCGCGGACAGATGAACCGGGACACCTTTCTTTCGCTTGCCCTGCTGGGCTGGTTCGTGGCGCTGGCAATCGTCGAAGTCGCTGTGACCCGCCGTCCTCGGCACTCGTCCACAGAGGGCAGCGACGCCAGGCTCGTCACCAACTTCGGATTTACTGCCATTCTCCTGATCGTTGGCACTGTACCGCCGCTCGCCAATATCGCGGCAGCCGCGTCGAGCCACGGTCTCCACATCGGGCTGGCGAGCCACGTGCCAATTCCGTGGCCCGCAATCCTTGTCCTAACGCTGGTCGGCCAGACTTTCGCCGCATATTGGGCGCACCGCTGGATGCATCATAGCCGAATGCTCTGGCGCATTCACCGAGTGCATCATGCCGATAGAGCCGTCGACGTTTCGACGAGCCTTAGGAACCACCCGTTGGAGCTGTTGGTGAGCGTGCCTGCAGCAGCGCTCGTGACGCTAGCGATCGGCGCCCCGATCTTTGTCGTGACCGCTTCGTCGACCATCATCGTCGCGGCCACGATCTGGGAACATGCGGAGATTTCCTTGCCGCCCAGGATCGATCGCGCGCTTTCAACTCTCATCCTAACGCCGCGGCTGCACAGGCTCCATCACAATCCCGAGCGGATCATCCATGACACCAATTTCGGGACGCTCTTTAGCCTGTGGGATCGGTTGTTCGGCACATTGTGCGTGATCAGGGATCGCGAGGAGGTCGGCCTGGACCACCAGCTCGCGCGGCCCGATCATTTTATCGACCAGATCCGGTCACCGCTTCTTTCGATCGGAGGTTGAAGATCAGCTGTCAAAGAGAAACGACCGATCGGAGATTCCCCGACCGGCCGGATAACTTCACCGGCCGATCCGGCCCTTGATCGCGCGATAACCCATTCCGACAAGCACGACCGCTCCAACTCCAACGCCCACAATAGGCGCCGGCGCTGGCTGGAATGACATCGCGAAAGCCGGGCTCGCAGAGCAGGCGAGGACAACGCATACAGCGATTTTTTCAATGCGAGTCATGACAAACCCTCCTGCTTTTTCGAGTCTCGTTAACAAGATGGTTAACAGAATTATAACGAGCTTGAAACAACCGCAATGAAGGAAAATACCCATTGATGTTTGTTGACGGGCCGAGCGGGCGGATTTCGCAATTCTCGCGGCGCGGGATCCCCTCCTTCCTGGAGGAACCCAAGACGTTCGCTTTTGGGACAGACGATTCTGTCGGCGAGCCGACGCAGCCCGGCGGTGGTAGAGCCACCCGCAGCCTTTTTAAGGGTACGAAAATGACGGCCAAGACCTTCATGATGCGAGCCGAGCGGTGGCCCGTCGACCTTCGCGGCTTCGCGCTGAGCGATAAGCGCGACTCGGACATTCACGTGTCGGAACTTTCCTATGCCGGCTGCCAGCTGCATTGCGAAGAACCCTTGGACGCCGGCGAGCTGGTTGAACTGCGGATCATCAAGCGCGGTGCCGTCCGGGCGGAAATTCGCTGGGCCGATGACGGCCGCGCCGGCGCACGCTTCGTCAACTGAGCGGAGCGAGCTGGTGTCGCGGCGTTCTCAGGCATCCAGGAAAATGAAACGGCTGGTCGGCGGCGCCGCCTTCTTCGTGCTTGGCGGGACCGCCGCAGCCGGATTGTCGCTCGCCCAGCAGCCCAATCGGGCCGCCGCCGCGGCAGAGCATAAAGTTTCGGAACCTCTGGCCAACCTCGACCGGATCGCGGTTCCGGCTGCGGACGTCCACCAGGCGCTCGCCGCCGGCCTTATTGACCGCCCGATCAAGACGATCCTCAATGTTCCGCAGCGCCTGACGTACGGCGATTTTCGCTGGGACGATCGTGGCGTGCCGGAAGGACCTGTTTGGATCCGAGTCGATCCCAAGGCCCAGCTGCTGTCGGTATTTCGCGGCGGCAATGAGATTGGCACGGCCGTGATCCTATACGGGGCGCGCGATGTGCCGACGCCGACGGGCAAATTCCCGATCCTCGCCAAGCTGAAGGACCATCGCTCTGCGACCTACGACAATGCGCCGATGCCTTATACGCTGAGGCTGACGGCCGATGGCGTATCGATCCACGCCAGCGACGTTCGGTGGGGCTATGCGACCCACGGCTGCATTGGCGTTCCCAAGGAATTCGCAGCGAGGCTGTTCGCCGCCGCATCCGTCGGCGACGAAGTCTTCATCGTCAGAAGCTGATTCGACGGGTTGCGATTTTCGCGCGTTGCTTCGTGCCGCGCCTGACGCGCCAGCCAAGCAAGCCAAAGCCCAGCAGCATCGTCGCCCAGGTGCCAGGCTCCGGAAGCGGGCTGACGGGGATCGGGCTGTGTGGCTCGGACGTCGGGACGGTGACCACGCCTCCGCCGCCGCCGCCGCCGCCCGGCGGAGTCTCGCCTCCCGGCCCCGAGCCGACAATCAGTCCCGGCAATGCCGGAATGTCGATTGCGACGATGGGGGGCGGCGGAGCGATGTCCACCGTCGGCGACCCAATCACCAGTCCGGCGACTTCGCCGAAGTCCGGTTTGCGGATCAGCGGCGCTACGCGGGGAGCAATACGCTGCTTCGGCAGCGATCTCGAATGCTTTGTCTTGGTGAGCTGCGCGGTGGTCCGCGCGCCGGGCGACCGCCGGCTGAGAAAATCGGAAAGGCTGTTCGCACCGCTCACCGCCGCGTGGACGAGGTCATTACCGGTCACGCCGAGCAGCGAGAATGAAAGCGGGACGCTGACAAGGGCCGACGCGCAAGCGGCAAGCGCAAGCCGTCGCCGGCGCGAGTTGTGCGCGCGGCGGGCGGTGCGCGATCGCGCGATGGCCCTGGGGATGTTTGCTCCTGTGTCCACGATGGTCTCTTAAGCGCCATTGGCCGCAAAATGGCGATTCGAAGCAATGCAAGTGTCGGCTGCGCGTCATTTTGGGGCAGTCGAATCGTGCTGGTTGCGAGCATCCGCTCAGTAAACGACCAAGTAACCATCAAATGTCGCGTACGCCTGTTGGCGCAGATCAGTGCCAGATATTTTTGGTTAACGGGGGTAGCGTATGAAGGACTTGGGACTCTTTACAATGATTAGCGTCGCAGCGATTGCTGCGGCACCGGTGCCTGAAGGAAGTCATCCGACATCTTTCGCAACGACCAAGTCGGCTCAAGCCTTTGCGGATTGTTTCGCGCGCTCGCAGGATGGCCGTTCGATCCCGTGGGCGTTCGTGCCGAGACAAAGCGGCGGAGGCACCTTCTCGAACCTCGGTGCTCGATCAGTGAGCAAGCCTTATTTCCTGGAGATCAGCAATCGCGGATCGCGCCGGGAAATCCAGTTGCAAAATGCCAGTTGGGATGGGCCGCAGGCCCGGGGGGTAGAACAGTGTATTTAGAGATACAAAATCCGATCCAGCGCCTGGACCGAATCACCAGCCGGGCACAAGCGAGCGTCGCCGAAGAACTGGCGCAAACGACTGCGAAGGCGACCGCCAGGCTCAGCGAAACGATCGTACCCGCGCCGATTGAGATCGACGTCGATCGTGCGGAGCGTCCGGGAGAGCGCCGGCGCTCTCAGCGGTTCGCGACTGGTTCGCAAATCCACACGCGCCGGATTCCGGGAGTGAACTTCGAAGTCCCCCTCGACAACGTATCGGCCGGCGGATGCAGGCTCGAAATGATCGAGGAGTGTGAGGAGGGAGAGGATGTGATCGCCCGCTTCCCCGATCTCGAGCCGCTCGGCGCGCAGGTCCGCTGGACATTGGGGCCGACCGCCGGTGTTCAGTTCACGAGGCCGATCCACCCAGCGGTCCTTGGATCGCTGCTTCAGCGCCTTTCAAGCCAGCCGAACGGCTGATCCGGGCAGCTGCGGGGCCGCCTCGCGGCGGCCCCCACCCCCTTAAGGATACCATTTGAAGTCGCAGCCAGGCGCGCGGCGCTTCCACCTAAAAATTGCACGCTTGTCACTCGACGCTGGCCGTTCGTTGAAGCAAACAGCCGCGATGCGGGGGCGCATCTACATCGCTGCAGCCTTGCTGCTCACGGCGAGCCCGGCGGCGGCGGCCGACGAACCGCCGATCTGTGCCGACAGGCCGGGCAAAGCAAACCCGACCTGCACCGTCCCGCCCGGAATGATCCAGATCGAGAGCGGGCTTGCCGATTGGGTGCACGACCGTTCGGACGGAGTGACGACCAGCTCGCTCTCGCTCGGCTCGACGGCGTTCAAATATGGGATGACCGACCGCTGGAACGTGGAGCTCGACGTTGCGCCCTACAATTGGCAGCGGGTTCGCGAAGGCGGTCTTAGCCAATCGGATTCGAGCTTCGGCGACATCTACATCCGCTCGAAATACCGTTTCACGAGCGGCGACGGAGTGCAGGTCGCAATGACTCCAGCCGTGAAAATCCCGACCGCCGACCACCAGATCGGCAATGGCAAATGGGAGGCGGGAATCGCCTTCCCGATCGACTATTCGATCCCGAAGACGCCGCTCGGGATCACGCTAGGGCCCGAGATCGACTGGATCGCCGACGCCGACGGTCACGGGCATCACGCCGCGATGGTCCAGGTGATCGGCCTCGGCCTTCAGGCGAGCGACAAGTTGAACCTGTCTGCCGAGCTGTGGCACCAGTGGGACTGGGCCCCTTCCGGCACAACGCGCCAAGCGACTGCGGACGTGGCGGCGGCCTATCTGGTCAACAAGAACCTGCAACTCGACGTCGGAGCGAACTTCGGTCTCAACCGCGAGACCCCCGACGAAGAGCTTTATAGCGGAGTTTCAGTGCGGTTCTGACAGGCCTCAAGTGGGAAGGGGATTTTCGTGGACCACGGTACCAACTCATATCTGGAGCTGCGACAGAAATACCTCAGGCCCATCGAACGGCGGGAGAACCGCTTCAACAACTGGCTTGCCGTCAGCATTACGAAAGTCGTCGGGACGATGTGGTGCGCTTATGCGTTCGCCTGCCTCGCTCTCATCAGCCTCCCGGCAGCGATCGGTGGCGGAACGGCGACGCTCATCGCCTGGATTGCGCAAACCTTTCTGCAGCTCGTGCTGTTGTCGATCATCATGGTGGGGCAGAGGATAGCGTCGGAAAAGTCAGACCGGCAGCTGGAGCAAACCTATGCGGATTCCGAGGAGCTGTTGAAGATAAGCGATTCGATTCAGGGGCTGCTTCAACAAAACACGCAGCTGACCAAGGAAATCCACGAGGTCGTGCGCGACCGCAAAGCCTAGGGTCAGCCGGCCAGCATCTTCTTCACTCCGCGCGCTGCCTGGCGGAGGCGCTGCTCATTTTCGACCAGGGCGATGCGGACGAAGCCCTCGCCTTCCTCGCCGAATCCGACTCCGGGAGCGACGGCGACATTGGCCTCAGTCAGCAGCCTCTTTGAGAATTCCATCGCCCCAAGCTTGTGGAGCCTCTCCGGGATCGGCGCCCAGGCGAACATCGACGCTTGCGGGACGGGAATGGGCCAGCCCGCGCGCCCGAAGCTTTCGACCAGCACGTCGCGGCGTTTCTTGTAGAGCGCGCGATTGGCTTCGACGATGCCCTGCGGACCGTTAAGCGCCGCGACCGCCGCGGCCTGCACCGGCGTGAAGGCGCCATAGTCAAGGTAGGACTTCACCCGCGCCAGCGCCTCGATCAGCCGCGCGTTGCCGACCGCAAAGCCGATCCGCCAGCCGGCCATCGAATAGGTCTTCGACATCGAGGTGAACTCGACCGCCACATCCTTGGCGCCTTCGACCTGGAGGATCGACGGCGTGGGCGCATCGCCAAAGTAAATCTCGGCATAGGCCAGATCGGAAATGACGATCAGCTCATGCTCGCGTGCGAAGGCGACGAGCCGCTCGTAGAACGGAAGGTCTGCGACGTAAGCGGTGGGGTTTGAGGGATAGCCGACGACCAACACCTTGGGCCGCGGGACCGTGTAGCGCATCGCATTGGTGAGCCGCTCAAAGAACGCCTCGCCCGGCGCTGCGGGAATTGAACGGATTGCAGCGCCCGCGATGATGAAGCCAAAGGTGTGGATCGGGTATGACGGGTTCGGCGCGAGCACGACGTCTCCCGGGGCGGTGATCGCCTGGGCGAGGTTAGCGAGGCCCTCCTTCGAACCGAGGGTGACGATAACCTCCCTGTCGGGATCGAGAGTGACGCCAAAGCGCCGCTGGTAATATGCCGATTGCGCTTTCCTCAGGCCCGGAATCCCGCGGCTTGCCGAATAGCGGTGCGCGTGCGGCTTGTTGGCGACCTCCGCGAGCTTGTCGATGACATGCTTGGGAGGTGCTCCGTCGGGATTGCCCATGCCGAGGTCGACAATATCCTCGCCTCGAGCGCGCGCCGCGGCCTTCATCGCGTTAACTTCGGCGAAGACGTAAGGGGGCAGCCGCTGAATTCGGTAGAAATCGCAATCCATCACTCAGCCATGCAGCCGATGCTGCACAGCATCAATCCTTATAAGCCGTCAGCTTCCATCCCCTGGCGATCGCAGCGCCGCGGAGTGCAAATCCCGCGACAACGGCGATCGCGGCGGCAGTCCACATCGAGGTTCCTAGGAAATTGAGTCCCACGAAGAGCCCCGCCGCAAGTGCGGCCGCGGTGACATAGAGCTCTCGCTGAAAGAGGACTGAGGGTTCGCCCGCAAGGACGTCGCGGACGATGCCGCCGAAGCAGGCTGTCAGAACGCCCATTGCGAATGCGGGCACGGGCGCCACGCCATAGCCGATCGCCTTTGCCGAGCCGTAGGTTGCGTAAGCGGCGAGCCCCGCTGCGTCGAACCAGACTAGCGCCCTGCTATTGAAGCGATGGGAATGAACCAGCCAGACGGCCACAGCCGCGCCGATGCAGATCAGCAAGGTTCCGTTGGTGCGAATCCAGAAGACGGGCGCACCAATCAGCAGGTCACGCAGGGTGCCGCCGCCAACTCCGGTTACCGCAGCGAAGAAGACAAAGGTGACGAAATCGAGCCGCCGCTCGGCCGCAACCAGCGCGCCTGAGACTGCAAATACTGCGATCCCGAAGAAATCGAGGACCACGAGCGCGTCCGAGAAGTGTGGGACGATCGGCGCCGGCATCGCCCCGCCATGCGCACTCGCACCCGGCGGCGCAACCGCTAGCGGTGCATTTCCTTTTGGGCTTCCTGGAACCAGCCCTTGGGAGCGTAGCCCTTTTCCTTCGCCGCGGGCGTCGGCTGCTTGATCTGCGGCTGGCTGCCCGGGAAGGCGACGATCATGATCGACACGGCGAGCACTGCGAGGAGTACCAAGAGTGCCAGGAACGGCACGGTCGAAAAGAGCATGCGCGGCCTTTCCGGCTGGGTCCGCTGACGTGGTTCACGAGCGCGCCGGAAGCTTCGCTTGCGGGCCATCGCGCCGATATAATCGTCGGGCCTCGTCCACGGCTCCGACGGCGCCGGGTTCGCGATTTTCTCCTTGTGACTCACGCGGCACAAAGTGCGCCTCGAGCCGGGGCTTTGCAATAATCAGGAGGCGAGACGCGGCATGGCTTCGCCCAGACGAAGCGGGCCGCGCGGATCAGCCTTTTGGCGGCACCTTCAACTCGGCAATGGTCTTTTCGCCGCAGGTCACGTCGACCGTATCGATCGCCGCGCTGTTCGAAATCGTTGCCTTGACGTCCCACCAATTGTCGGGCGCACCATATGCGGTGTCGTTGACCGTGACGGTCGGCGCAATCCGTGCGGTCGTCCCGCTCACCGTCGGCGGGTTGAGAATCGCCTTGTAGCGCGAGTCCTCGCGGTAGGCCTTCCCGGTGACGGCGATGTTGCCGTCCTTGCCCCGCTTTGCCGCCCAGCCCTTCGTCTCGCTGTCCTTGAAGAAGCAATAAGCGGGCTTCGGCTTTTCAGCCGCAGCGCTGTTGGCCGTGTTGTTGGCCGCCGCATTCTCATTGGATTGACCGCAGCCGAGGAGCGCGACCGCCGCCGCCCCAAGCAATAGCAAAGTCTTCATGTCCACTCCCCTCCCCGGCGGCATTGGAGCCGAAGGGAGCGGAGTGATCAAGTCACTGATGATTTTCGTCGAGCGGCTGTCCGGTTTCTTCCTGCTCGAACAGGTCAGCGACGACATCGCCGCGCGCAGTCAAACGGACGCGATCGCCCTCGACTTCGGCAATGAGCCCCTTGGGAATGAAATGATGATGCTGCTCATGGCCAACGCCGCTGTCGGCACGGATCAGCTTGATGCGGTTGTCCTCGACGCGGTCGACGGTTCCGATGTGAACGCCGTCGGCGCCGATCACTTCCATATGCTCGCGGATATCGTCGAAGCCGCTCATAACCTTCTCCTCGCTGGGTGCCGGTACTCAACGCTTCGGTTGCGGGCCGGGTTCAACACCTGTTCGCCGGCGCTCTTGCCCGACTACGCCTGTTTGATGCACGAGTCATCCGGCAGAGGGGCATGCGCGCGGGTTGTCCGGTCAACCAATCCCGCCTAGCACGACGGCCCTATGGCCGACGTTCGCACCACTATTCTTCCTGATTCCCAAACCGCTCCGGAAGGGCCGCCCTCGCCCAAGCACGCAGCTATTCGGCTCGAGGATTATCGGCCGCCCGATTGGCTCGTTCCAGAGATCCTGCTGGAGTTCGATCTGGGCGCGGAGACCACGCGGGTGCGGGCGACGCTCAGCGTAGAACGAAATGGCGCGCACGATCGCCCGCTGAAGCTCGATGGGGACGGACTTGAGCTGGTGTCCGTCAGCGTG
>JANWLR010000090.1 GCA_025450755.1 Sphingomicrobium sp.
ACAGATCGCCCGGGATACAGGGTTTGGAGATGACGAGCGGATGCGGCGTGCCTTTCTGCGGGAACTCGGTGTGTCACCGGGCGACTATCGCCAGCGGTTTTCATCGGTGACCGTAAGCAGGGCCGCGTGACCGGAGACTAATGGACTGAGCCTGCTGTCTGCAAAGGGTCGGAAGCTCGTGACAGCTATGGATGGAAAGCGAGCGCAAGCCGCCTCATCCAGCCGCGTGTCTAGATGCTGTAGCCACCATCCGAGACGAGCAGCGAGCCCGTCATCGTGCCACTCAAGTCGGAGAGCAGGAATGCGATTTGGGCCCCAATATCCTCAGGCATGGCAAAACGGTTGAGTGGCGTTGCCACCGCAGCCATCTGAGCGAAAGCCTCTTTGCGGCCGATTTGGTTAGCGAGGTCTGCGAACATCGGGTTTTCATCCCAGATGTGGGTTTCGACGCCGCCCGGTGCGATTGCGTTCACCCGAACATTGCGAGCTGCGGCTTCTCTTGCAGCAATCCGCGCGAGATGGATGAGGGCAGCCTTGGATGAGCCGTAGGCGGCTGTTCCAGGTTCCGCCTTAATGCCGGCCGCTGAAGCCGTGACAACAATAGAACCGCCCGCGCGAATGGCGCGAAGGGCCGCGCGGATCGTCAGAAACGCGCCATCGAGATTGACCGAGAGCACACGCCGCCAATCCTCAAAGCTGAATTCCACAATCGGGCCAATCCTCGCGACCCCGGCATTGACCACCGCGTGGTCGATTTCGCCAAGCTCAGTCGCGTCCCAGAAGCGTTCGTCCGCGACGTCGCCCACCAAAGCCTGGGACTCACAGGAGAGCTGGAGATTCTTGAGTGCGGTGGAGTCGACGTCGACGAGTAACAATTTCGAAGCGCCCTTCTTTGCCAGGTATTCGGCGGTGGCACGCCCGATACCCGACGCCGCACCGGTGACAACGATCGTCTTTCCTGAGAACTGCATCGAGCGCGAGTACGATGATGACAGGTTTGGGTCCAACTGCGTACTGACCTGTCTCGATCAGGCTCTTCGGTAATGGATGCCGGCTGATTGGCCGTACCGATGCTGCAATGGCCAAAAACATACATTAGCTCACCGGGTGAACGAACATCCGATCACGGGAATCGCCGAGCCGCCCCGAAATGGCTTGGATTGGCGCAAAGCAGACGTTCAACAAGACTTATGTGAGCTCCTTCCGCGTATCATAACCGTATCGCAAATCCCCTGATTTACCCCTGGAAAGCGGCTTCAACGTTGAGGAAAAACGCGTTGCAGCCGCGCTGCACGGTAGCGATGGAAGCGTGCGCCGGAGCGCACCACTGGGGTCGCGAGCTCATGTGGCTCGGTTACGAGATGCGGCTGATTGCGCCGGCTTACGTCAAATCGTTTGTCAGACGGCAGAAGAATCGCCGCAGCTTACTCCGGATACCGACTCAATCTCACTCGACTACGCCTCCGCCACTCTTATCGAACGGGCATGACTTCACGCCGGGCGGGTGCATGTGATCCTTGTGAATGGTGTAGCCGGCCGCAAGCAATCTTTTGAGCTGCGCCTTGTCAGTCGGAATCGGAATGAGCTTCATCTCCACAGGTGACTTGCCGCTGATCATTGACTGAACCGCTGCCACGCTCGTCGCCGGCGGGACTTTGGGGGTGGCTTGGCCGCTTCGCCGATTAGTTTGTCCGCATGCAGCTGTGCCCAGGAGCAGGAGAATTACAATTGTCTTCATGTCCAGCTTCCTTCAGGCGGTGCCGCAAAAATCCGCTTTTGCTTCGCCTCTGCAAATGTCGGGCCGACGTCCCTGCAGCCGCCAGTACGATGCCAAGCCAAGCTGATTGACGAGAGCGCCGTAAGCAGGGACTCGCTCGGCAGAAGCAAGATTTGGTTCAAACAACACATCGGCGTAGCGGTGGCCCCGAGCGGCAATCAGCTGTTGTGCCGCAAGGATTGCCGAGGATTGATCGCTAAGTGCAGCCAGTGCTGCGACGATCAGTCGGTCAGTCCGGTCCGGGTCACGCGCGCAGTCTTTAAGTTTCGTAATTGCTGCGGCGCGTCTGCCCGAGCCGGGGTCCTTCAGCGCTTCGAACGCGGCCATCAAGGCATCGCGTTGGTCGCGACCGAGATGAACCTCGGGTGACTTCAAACCTGCGAGAGCCTGATCATATTCTTTGTTCCAGAATGCAGACTTGATCGTCAGTAGTTGCACATCGGAAGCGTCCGGCCACACCTCCAGAGTATCGGAGAGGACTCGGTCCGCTTCTTCGCGACGACCCACTTCGTAGAGCGCTTGTGCTAGCCGTACATTGCTGAAGGGCGCCAACGGCATCTTCGCCTTGGCGCGTTGATACTCCTCTACAGCCTCGTTCATCCGTCCGACAGACGCTAAAAAATCGCCATAGCTCAACCGTTCGCAGCCGCATTCAAGACGTCGAACGCTGATGGCTTTCTTGAGCAGCTTTTCACGTTCTTGGTATCGGTTGAGCGGCAACAGCGCGGCAAGTGCCATGTAGCCCTCAGGATTTTGATCATCGAGCTCGATCGATCTTTGCGCCGCTTCACGCGCTTCGCTTGCTGCCGGCGCAGCGTCGGGCGAGTTCGCAGTCTGCGCGAGTGGAATCGCTGCAAGAGCCCGAGCGGACCAGCCGAAGGAGAAATCAGGCACGGCGGTGGTCACTGCACGGGCGGCATCCAGCTCTGCTGCGTCGTCGCCCGATCCGCCCCAATGCTGGTCGCACCATTTTAGATAGAGCGACATACCCTCGCCAGACATCCTGTGTTGGTAGGCCGCAGCACCCCACAACCCGCAGCGAATAATTTGGCTGGCCTCCACCGCCACCTGTCGCGGCGCAAGCAGGTCAGCCACGTCGCGGTCGTAGCCCCTCGACCACAAAACGATTCCCGAGCGACGATCGGAAAGGTTGACGGTGTAACGGACGGTCTGCCCTTCCTTGGTGATGCTTCCATCCATCACAAACGGTGCAGCTTTCGGCGATCCGCGCGTATCGCTCTCGACCACTACGGCATTCTCGGCGCCAAAGGCGGCCGTGACCTCCTGGCTGATCTGATCGGGCAGCTGCCTAGGAAGACCTGGGGACGCGAGTAAGAACGATCCCAAGGCGATCCTCGGAGAAATCGGACCACTGGTAGCCACGCGCGGATAGACGACCCCGACCGCTAGGAGGAGCAGCAGCGCGACGACGCTGATCAGGATTGCGCTTTGCAGCGACAGAACTCGGTGCATCCAAAAAGTACGCTTGGGACGCTCGGCAGGGATCGTGCTGGAGTCGCGCGCGGACGCCTTATTGATCGCCTCCAAAACTGGTACGAGCGCGTGCGACGACGCTCGTCCATTCCACTGTGTCAGATCGATTGTCTGGTATTGGCGGAAACCCAGCGGCGGACTGCAGCCGCCGAATGTCACGGGAACGAGGCGGCCGCTGTCCCGCCCGTGCCCTGCTTCATCCCTGACCCAAGCGGATTTTACCGATGATGCAGTCCATGCGACCAAAACGGCTTCCGCGGATTGAAGCGCTTGTTCGATCGCTCCGGAATATTCCTCGCCTCCGGCAATGTGACGGTCCCACCAGACATTGTGCCCGGCCTTTTCCAAGGCGGCTGCCAATGGCCGAATGCGCTCGACGTCATCGCGCGAATAGCTCAGAAAAACCGAAGCCATCCAACACTCCGCTGGAAGGCAGTCAATGTGCGCCTATTGGCTGTAGGCATCAACCGACATTCAGACGTCAGCTAGGGGCAGCTTTGGGTCGAAACCTGTTGGCCTGAACGAACGTCAGTTTGCGGGCTGGGCCGAGCTTCCTGGCCATGGCCGGGATGGGCGCGGGGTTCGATCCGCCTCGGCTCCACCAGTCCTTCGCTGGCTCGTAGGTCGAGAACTCAAGCCCTCACCGCCTCCGCTTCTTGATCCTCCGAGCCGATGGCGGGCGCAGCGCTTCGTTGCGGATGCAGTGATCGAAGCCAACCCAGTCCACCCTGGCACCACCCCGCCCCGCATTGCGGTTGCACATTTGAACCCTCCAATGCGGCGGATGTCCCCGCTCGACATAGCGTAGTGCCGCCTTCATCGCCCTGCGCTGGCTGGACATGCAGCGGCCTTCCCACGAACAGTTGATTCCGATGTTGAGGGCGACCGCGTCATACAGCAGCGGCCGCTGCTCCGCGCATGCGGGTTTTGCAAACAGCGCGAGGAGGCCGACGACCAGAGTCCACTTCATTGCTGTTACCAACGATACAGGGCCGGCTCGGTGCCGCAACAAATTCCCGCACTGCTGAACCGTCCAACAAAAAACGGCGGCGCCTGAGGCACCGCCGTTTCTCGGTTTTCACAAGGAACGAACCGATTAGCCGAGCGAGTTCGACACGTTGTTAAACGTCGTGTTCAGCTTGTTGCCGATGCCCTGCATCGCGCCAATCGCCGCAACGGCGATAAGAGCAGCGATCAGACCATATTCAATGGCGGTCGCGCCCTTCTGGTTCTTAATCAACTTAATAAACTTGGCCATCTCCGGTCTCCCACCATGGCTTTGACAAAACGAGGACAACGGTCCCAATGCCTGCGCAACCCGTGACCGACGTAGGCTGAGGCGGAATCTGAGCCCTGCTGGTTGAAGAAAGGTTAAGATCGGGGGGGGCACCATGAACTTTTGTTAAGTGCGTTTTTCAGCGGCCGCCGAACAGGTCGTCGAGCTGTCTCGCAAGGTCACGTAACGGCTTGGTCGCATTGCTCCAATCGGGGGGGAGCGGGCTCTTCAGCCGCTGGTCTTCCTCTGTCTCGCGCCGATGGATTTCAATCGGAAGCGCAGGCCCGTGACTTTTGTCGACGCTCAGCGCCGAGGTCATGAAATTGTGCCAGATCTCGGCTGGCACGGTGCCGCCACTGACCTTTCCCAGCGACTTGTTGTCGTCGCGTCCGACCCATACGCCGACCACGAGGTCGCCTGCAAAGCCGATAAAGACAGCGTCCCGATTCTCCTGAGTCGTTCCGGTCTTTCCGAACGTTGGCACCGCGATTGCGGCACGACGACCGGTGCCGTCGTTCGCCGCCGCGTAGAGCAAGTCGAGCATCGTTGCCCAGTCGCGCTGCCGGTCCAGAGCGCCGTCCGAATGGAAGATTGCCTTGAGGCCCTCGGCCGGCTGTTCCTGCGGCAGGCCGCGGGCAGCGATCGGATAGCGACCGCTTGCCACAGCTGCATAGGCCGAAGTCAGTTCGAGAAGGCTAACTCCGGCAGTTCCGAGCGCAAGACTGGGCTTGTCCGGCAGCGGCGTGGTGATTCCGAGATCACGGGCCGCTCGGATCACATTGCTTCGCCCGACTTCCTGGCTCAGCCGCACGGTCGCCGCGTTGCTCGAGCGCGCAAAAGCTTCGCGGAGCGTAATTCGGCCACGGTAGACGCGATCGCTATTCTCCGGAGTCCAACCATCGATGGTGATCGGCTTGTCGTCGATCATGCTGTCCGGCGTCCAGCCCGAGCGCATTGCCGCGAGATAGACGAACAGCTTGAACGCGGAGCCTGGCTGTCGCCGTGCCTGCGTGACCCGGTTAAAGGGCGACGACGAATAATTCTTTCCCCCAACCATCGCCACGACCCGCCCATCAGGTCGCATGGCGACAAGTGCCGCCTGAGCATCGCCGATCGGCGCTCGACCGACCGACCGCTCGGCGAGGCGCTGGAGGGTCCCGTCAAGCGTCGTCTCGACCCTGACCTGGCCGAAGTCGGTTTCGAATGCCTGGGCCGCTGAAGGCGCCACCCAGTCGGCAAAATAGGTGCCCGCCGGAAGCTTCGCCTCCTGGATCGCTGGCCGGGCCGGCGCAATCGAGTTCGCCCGAGCCTCTGTGATCACGCCAGTGTCCGCCATCGCCTCAAGCACCAGCCGGCTGCGCTTCTGGGCGGCAGCCAAATGGTGCGTAGGCGCGAGCCGCGATGGCGATTGCACGACGCCGGCGAGCATCGCCGATTGCGCGAGCGATAGCCTTTCGGGATCGCGATGGAAATAATGGTGCGCCGCGGCCCGAAGACCATAGACTCCATCTCCGAAATAGACGCTCGAGAGGTAGCGCGAGAGGATTTCCTGCTTCGTCAGCCAGGCCTCCAGCCAGAACGCGATGATGATCTCCTGTGCCTTGCGCCTGATCGTGCGGTCACCCGACAAGAAATTGGTTTTGGCTAGCTGCTGGGTGATCGTGCTTCCGCCCTGGCGCACGCCGCCCCCGCGCATGTCGGCGACGAAGGCGCGTGCCATGCCGCGCGGGTCGATTCCCCAGTGTCGATAGAAGCGGCGGTCCTCGATCGCGACGAACGCTGCAGGCGTGAGCGGATTGAGCCGGGTGACGTCCACCGGTGCTTCCTTGATTGCACCGCGAAGCGCGATCGGGCGACCCTCATCGCTAAGCAGCAGGAGCGCGGGGTCCGGAAGCGGCTCCAGCGCTCGCGAGAGAGGGGCGGTAATCGCGAGCCAGATGACGGTGATGAAGAACAGTCCGGCAATCGAATAGAGCACTATCGGCCAGCGGCGCCGGCGTCTCAGGCGCGGTTCCTCTGCGGTCTCCGGGGGCGCTGGCTGCTGACCTAGCGGATCGGGCAGCTCCTCGATCGGAACGCCATCGCGAGTCCAGATTGCGTCCCTTTCCGCCAATTTCATTATGTCGGACTCGCCATTACTGCTTTACGCAAGTAATACAGTTCGGGCCATATATCCAGATGCTTGCTGAACCGATCATTGCGGGTCATGGCTAGCCCATGAGGCGGCTGGTTGCAGTGCTGCTCGTTGTTGCGATCGCCGCAATTCCGACGGCGTGCCGGCGGCAACCTCAGGGCGCGCTCAAGGCGGTCGTGATCGGAAGCGAACCCAAGCTTCGCGATCCTTCGCTCGGTCCTCTCCCGCCCGCCGATGCAGTGCTGCTTGAGAATGTCGCCCAGGGTCTCGTCAGCTTCGATGCCAATGGCAATATCGTCGGCGGGCTCGCCGAGCGCTGGAACGTCAGCGACGATGGGCTGAGCTACATCTTTCGTCTTGCGCCCGCCAACTGGCCGGATGGAAAGAAGATCACGGCCCAGCAGGTCGCGCGACTGTTGAAGCGCCAGTTGGCGGACCGCAGCCAAAATCCGATGAAGGACTCGCTGGGGGCGGTCGAGGATATCGTCGCAATGACGGACCGCGTCATTGAGATCCGGCTGCTCGCTCCACGTCCCAACCTGCTGTCGCTGCTCGCCCAGCCGGAGCTTGCAATCTTGCGCGGCAATGCTGGCACAGGTCCATTCCAGCTGGCTCCCGGCGGCGGTGCGGGGGGCGAGCTGCGCCTCAGCCGTGAAATCGCCGAAAATGACGAGGAAGAGCCGAGGCACGAGCAGGTGCTGCTCGCCGGCGAAAATGTGCAAAACGCAATCGGCGAGTTCGACCTTGGCAAATCTGACCTCGTCCTTGGCGGCACCTTTGTGGACTTGCCCTTCGCGCAACATGCGAAGCTGCCTAGCGGAGCACTCAGGTTCGATCCTGCATCAGGGCTCTTCGGGCTCATTCCGGCCCACGGCGGCGCACCGTTCGATGACCCGAATGTGCGCCATCTTCTCGCGCAGGCGCTCGATCGCGGCAATTTCGTCTATGCGCTCGGCGTTCCCGGGCTTGCGGCGCGTGCGACCCTGCTGGAGCCGGGCCTCGACGGAATTGCAACTCCAGTGCAGCCACCCTGGTTCGCCGCGCCGCTCAGCGATCGGCTCGCCCTCTTGCACGCGCAGTCCGACAGACAGTTCGGCAAGCACAAGCCCATCATTCGCGTGGCGCTTCCTGATGGACCCGGCGCCGACCTGCTTTTCCAGGAACTGGTCCGCGACTGGGGCGCGATTGGCCTGACTGTCGAGCGTGCGCAGGTGGGCGCAACTGCCGATCTCATGCTGATCGACCAAATCGCCCCGTCGACCTCGGCGTCATGGTTCGTGCGGCAATTCCGCTGCGGCGCTGTGGCGATTTGCGACGACCAGGCCGACGCTCTGATGGAAGGCGCTCGACAAAATCCCGTGCCCCAGCAGCGCTATGCGCTCCTTGCCCAGGCGGCCGCGCGGATCGACGATGCGCAGCTCTTCATACCGATCGCAGCACCGGTCCGTTGGTCGTTGGCATCTGGTCGCGTGCAGGGCTTCGCTGGGAACCGTTACGCGCGTCACACGCTCACTGGGCTGGAACAACAGGCCGGGACTGGAGACTGATGGCCTTCCGGATGAATGAGCTGCCGGCGCTGCCGCTTGGAACGGATCCTCAATCCGTGTTTCGGCGCGTCGAGGCCATGGAGAAAGTTCTAGAACACCTTTTCGTTATTCCAGGCATCCGCCGCGACGTCGGGCTCGATGTGATCCTCGACGTCGTGCCAGTGGTTGGCGACATCGCTGCAGCCGTAATGGGTGCCTACATCGTGTGGGAAGCCAAGAATCTTGGCATGTCGAAGTGGCAGATGGCGCGGATGAGCGGCAATGTCGGCCTGAACTGGCTGCTTGGGCTCATTCCGGTCATCGGCGTCCTTCCGACCTTCTTCTTCCGATCGAACACGCGCAACCTGAAGATCATCAAGCGCCATCTCGAGAAATATCATCCGGCCGCCACGACGATCGAGGCGAAAGCGAGGCCGGTCGATTGACGATCGTTTGCGCCATGCAGCTCGACCGACCCGGCGAGCCGCTGCGCGAGGTCACCTGGGACATTCCTGAACCATCCGGCTCCGACCTGCTGATCGAAGTCGCTGCATGCGGCGTATGTCGCACGGACCTCCACATCGTGGATGGCGAGATCCACGGAGCACTGCCGATTGTCCCGGGCCACGAGATTGTCGGGCGTGTTGTTGCGCTTGGACCATCGGCAGCGGGATTTCAGATTGGCGACCGGGTCGGCGTGCCTTGGCTCGGCGGGACCGATGGAAACTGCTTCTACTGCACCCACGGAATGGAGAATCTGTGCGACAGTCCGGTCTTCACCGGCTTCACGCGCAACGGCGGCTATGCAACCCACGTCGTCGTAGACTCGCGTTTTTGCCTGCCGCTTCCAGATAGCTTCGGCGACGCTGAAGCCGCGCCTCTGCTCTGCGCCGGTCTGATTGGTTTTCGAGCGCTCAAGCGCGCTGGCGAGGGCGAGCGCATTGGGTTCTACGGATTTGGTGCCGCAGCACACATTCTGGCGCAGGTCGCCGGGTGGCAGGGGCGCCGAGTCTTTGCCTTCACCAGGGATGGCGACGCTGAAGGCCAGTCGTTCGCTGGCTCGCTCGGCTGCGTCTGGGCCGGGGGTTCGAGCGAAGCGCCGCCCGAAGAGTTGGACGCCGCAATTATCTTCGCACCGGTTGGAACGCTCGTACCCGAGGCGCTGAAGTCCGTGCGCAAGGGTGGCCGCGTTATCTGCGCCGGTATCCACATGAGCGACATCCCGGCCTTCTCTTACGACCTCCTATGGGGCGAGCGCGCTATCCTCTCGGTTGCGAACCTCACGCGTGCAGACGGTCGCGAGTTCATGGAGATTGCCGCGCGCTCGCCCATCAAAACCCGCACGACGACATTTCCGCTGAGCGAAGCCAACGAAGCGCTGAGCGCCGTGCGATCCGGAACGCTCGAAGGCGCGGCGGTCCTCGTTCCCTAGCGTGGGATCCAGTCGTGCTCCCCGTCGACCTCGTCGGCAATCGGCCGGCCGTAGCGGTCGGTGCTCGGCCGATAGACGAAGCGCTGCTGGACGAGTCGACATGTTAGCGCATCAAGCTCGGGAACACCGCTCGACCGCGTGACGATGCAACGTCCGACGCGGCCGTTCGGCTCGACCGTGAAAGTGAATCGGACGCGGCCGCCGATTCCGGCTTCGCGAAGGTCCCTTGGATAATCGCCTGAAGTAATTTCGCCCGCGATCTGCTCGAGGTCCGCTCCTCCATCTTCCCCCCCATAGCCGTTGCCCCCGGTACCGCCGCCTGAACCGGAACCGAGCGCGGGACCGGCGCCCGTGCCGCCGCCCGAAGGTGCTGCGCTCGGCTTGATTGCCACCACTGGCGCAACGGACGGCGGCGCATGCTCCGGTGTTGGGCCAGGGGATCCACCGAGCTTTTGCGGCGCCGCTCTTGGCGCCGACGACTGATGGTGTTGCGGCCGGAGCGGCTGCACCGGTGTCGGCGGCGGCGGCGGAGGCTTCGGCAGCGTCACCTCAATCAACCGTTGGACGACGTCACCGGGATGAGACAGGTCGACATGGAAGCCGCTGAGCAGCACCGCGCCGAGACCCAGCTGAACGAGAACGACCGCGGTGAGCGCATAAGCGCGCTCCCACGGCCGAACTGTTCTTCGTGGCTGCGTGTAAGCGGGCATATTGCGCCCGCTTCACGCCCTAGCGGTAATAGCAGCGGCGACGTGCAGTCGAAGCACGGTCGACTGCACGACCGGCAAGTGCTCCGCCAACTGCGCCAAGTGCCGTCCCGCCCAGGCCGCCGATAGCGCTATGGCCGATAACGCCTCCCGCAACACCGCCGGCAACCAGCCCCGTCGTACCGCTCGAATAACGGCAGTACCGGTGCCGGTAATAGGTCCGGCCGTAGTAATGGTGCCTGTAATGATGTCGCGCCTCGGCGGGAACCGAGAACGATGTCGCCGTGCTCGTCGCGAGCCCAACCATTGTGATCATCCTGATTAGTTTGTTCATTGTGCGAGCCTCTCTCGTTTCTGTTTCGCCTATCTAACGAGAAATCGCGCAAGGTGTTTCCCGGTAGCGCCGAGTAACGATAAGCCGTGCGCCGCGAGAGGCACATCGTTGCCCGGCAATGGGCGGATTAACGGCTGTGAAGCTTCGCTGTTCCGCTTTAACGCGATGCCTAGCCGACGGGCCGGCCGTCGATGTTCCCCGCATTTGCATAGCGGCAGACGAGATAGTCGATTCGGGGCGTCGAAGCGAGCGCACAGCCAATTCGAGTTGTCGTAGGCCAGATCATCTGCGTGTAGTGGGCGACGTCTTCCCAATCGCCGCTGCGGCTGACGTTCGGGAATGTTCCAGCCGCGAAGAAACGCTTCTCCGAGGCCCAGCCGCCGACCATCGCCTCAATGCTGAATGCGCCACGGGTCCCCATCCAGAGATTCTCGCCGGTGCCGCCTCGTTGCGAGCGGTCGGAATGTTCGAAGCGCCCAGTCAATGCTATCTGCTGCGCGTAGGCGGCCGCCGCGCTTCCAAGAGCATTGTCCCAGGCCAAGGGCGCAACGCCAGCGCGCGAGCGCTCCGCATTGTGGGCGGCCAATATTCGTGCGGGAAATTGAGCGGCGAAGGACGATTGCGCGAGTGCAGGGGTCGTCGACACCGCCAGGGCGGCCGCCGTCAATCCGATCCGCAAGCGCATCATCCCTCCCCGGAACTTCCCGAAGGCAAGCTATCGCACGGCATCCCGATCGCGACTGAACCGGCGGTTCATTGCCGCGCCAGCCGCTCTGCTCGCCGTAAATCACAGGAGTGGAAAGAAGCACTTAACGCGCTTCGGCTCAGTCGCCGCTGATCGCGGGATCGATCTCTTCGGGATGGTCGATGATCGGAAGGACCGGCTTGCCGACGTCGCCTTGCCCCACGGTCCGGCCAGCCATTTCGAGCATCCGCTCAAGCGGTACTCGAGCGCGTTCCATGACTTCGGCTGAAAGCTCGATCCTCGGCTGAAGGTCACGAAGCGCGACGTACAGCTTCTCGAGCGTGTTGAGCGCCATGTACGGGCACATGTTGCAGTTGCAGTTGCCGTCGCCTCCGGGAACGCCGATGAAGATCTTATTCGGCGCCGCTTTCTCCATCTGGTGGATGATGTGCGGCTCGGTCGCGACGAGGATCATCTGCGCCGGACTGCTGAGCGCGAAATCGAGGATGGACTTGGTCGAGCCTATGTGGTCGGCGTGATCGATGATGTGCGGCGGGCACTCGGGGTGCGCGGCGACCGGTGCATCGGGATGCTCGGCCTTCAGCTTCAGCAGCTCGGTTTCGCTAAAGGCCTGGTGGACGATGCAAATCCCGGGCCACAACAGCATCTCGCGCCCCATTTTGCGCGCGAGATAACCGCCAAGGTGCCGGTCGGGACCGAAGATGATCTTCTGGTCCTTCGGAATCTGGTCGAGGATGATACCGGCGGATGAGCTGGTGACGATGATGTCCGACAGCGCTTTCACTGCGGCCGAGCAATTGATGTACGTCAGTGCAATATGATCCGGATGCGCCGCGCGGAATGCGGCGAACTGGTCGGGGGGACAGCTGTCCTCGAGCGAGCAACCCGCGTCCATGTCGGGCAGGACCACCGTCTTATCCGGCGACAGGATCTTCGCCGTCTCGGCCATGAAGCGCACGCCACAGAACGCGATCACGTTCGCGTCCGTTGCGGCAGCTTTGCGCGACAGATCGAGGCTGTCGCCGACAAAATCCGCGAGGTCCTGGATCTCCGGCTTCTGGTAATAATGCGCGAGGATCACCGCGTTGCGCTCGCGCTTCAACCGCTCGATCTCGGCAAGCAGATCCAAACCTTTGAGACTTGCAGTTTGAACGGTCATTTATGCCCTTGAGCAGCCCTCCGCCGCTCCGCTTCCTGAATCGCCTGCTCATATGGGGTTGAGAGATCGATATAGGAAGCGTCATTGTCCCCTTCCGTCGGGAAACGAGCGACGACCCTCACGTCCTTGAAGCCGGCGGCGAGCAGCGGCATCGCGAAGCTGCGCTCAACCGCCTCCCGCGCGGCTTGGTGCGCAAGCCGCATCGGCACATCCGCCGTGGCCTGCTTGTGGAGATCCTGCACCGCTCGGTCACGATTGGCCTGGTCGAGCTGCTGGTTGGAATTGGTGAGTGCCGAGAGAACCCCGCCGCCTCCATATTCCCGAACGGCGTTGATATCGACGTCAGGACCGGCGACCTCGATTTCCGGCAGCTTGACGCTGAGCGTACGGCTCGAGCCATCCCAGCTTACGTCGCCCTGCTGCAGCTGCGACAGGTCGAGCTCGTAGCGAACATCGCCTGGTAGGATCAAAGTCCGTTCCGAACTGACGAGCCCGCCAAGCCGTTGCTGTTCGCTGCTGACCACTGAGACATAGCGCGCGGCAAAGACCGTCAAACGGTTCTCTGCGCGCATTGATTGCAGGCTGGCGTTCGCAATCGTCTTCGGGTTCGGACCGAAAAGGCGGTTGGCCACGCCCGTGGTGATCCCAAGCAGCACCCCGAGGACGAGCGCGACAGCGACCATCGCGAGCACCAGCGGCTTGTTCAAACGGCGGTCCATAGTTCCTGCTGCTGTTCAACGAGGCCTCGACGCTGAAGGTCCAACAGGTGCGCGAGAACCGAACCGCCCGCGGCGGTGACGAGCCGATGATCCAGGCCCGGATAGGCATTCGCAACGATGTCGGGGATCGGACGCGGCGTCTCACCGACAAGCCTCAGAATCTGCTTCTCGCGCTGCATGCGATGGCCGGCGAGGTGGCGCACATATTGCTGCGGGTTCTTCACAGCAGGTCCGTGAGCAGGATAATAGACCCGGTCATCGCGCTTCCGGAGCTTGTTTAGGCTCGCCATGTAAGCCGCCATGTCGCCATCCGGGGGGAACACGACGGTTGTCGACCAGCCCATGACATGGTCCCCGGTGAACAATGACCCGCGATAATCGAAGCAGAGATGATTTGACGTGTGTCCGGGCGTCGCGATCGCTGTGATCGTCTCGTTCTCCACGTCGATTTGCTGGCCATCGTCGAGCACATCGTCAGGCGAGTAATCGCCGTCGAACGATGCATCGGCGCGCGGGCCGACCGTCTTCAGCGCCAATGGCCCGCAACCGATGATCGGCGCTCCGGTCCGCTCGGCCAAGGGTCTTGCCGCGGGACTATGGTCGCGGTGAGTATGGGTGCACATGATCGCGGCGACGCGCCTGCCGGCGATTGCCTGGCCGAGCGCATCGAGATGCTCCGGCAAGTCCGGCCCGGGGTCGATCACGACAAGTGCGCGCTCGCCGAGCAGATAGGTCTGCGTGCCGTAGTAGGTGAATGCGGACGGATTGTGCGCCAGCACACGTGCAATTCCCGGCTCCAGTGCCTCCAGTTTTGCATAAGGCGCGTCCACGCGGGTCGCCTTGCCACGATGCGCGCCCGCTTGGCTAGCAGCGCAGATCGTATTCGCCGACGGTGCCCGCAGGCGTGCCGCTCGGCGCGTTCGCGCCAAGTGCCTGAATCTCGAGCGTGCTGCGCACCACGCCGGCACAAACTCGGGCCGGCATTCGCAGCAGCGCCGTCTGGCCCGGGCGCAGAGCGGGAACCGTCACTTCGCCCCGCTCATCGCCGTGCCGAACAAAGCGGATGTCGAGACCCGCGGGGAATGAATCGTCCGCGCGCAGCACGAGGACCGTATCCTTGTCGATGCTGTCGCATTCGCTTGGCCGGTCTTCGTCTCCCGACAGCGCGCATCGCAGCGTGACGCGCGGCGCCATTGCCGCGATCCCGCCTGGTCCAAGCACATCTGGCGGCGGAACATTCGACGCGGTCGGTAAGGGCGGCAACGCATCATAGTCCCGATTCAGCGGCTTCGGCGGCGTCGTTGTGGTTGCGGTCTTCGGCAGCTTGCTGATGTCGCCTCCACCGGGAATCAGCAACGCGGGCATGCTGAGGCGCTCGATCTCCGCATTCACTGCGGCGACGATCTGCTGCTTGACTCCGCGAGGCATTTCGCTCGCCTGCGTCTTCTTGACGGCGTCCTTGAGCGTCCGGAGCCAGTCGGCGTCGCTTTGGCGCTCGGTGCCACACATGCGCACCTTCGATTGCTTTGGCTTGCCCTCGACCATCTGCTGGATCGTCGTCTCGAATTTGTGCGCATCGCAATTCTGGACGAGGGCCTTTTCATCCGTTTGTGACTCCGCCGACGTCGTTTGCGGTTGCGGCGCTGCGGCGCTTGCCGCGACCGCGGCCGCGAGCAGGACCATTCCGCCGACGATATTCACTTGCCCCCGTGCCATTGCCTCGATTCTCGCCCTGTGCGCGTGAACCCCCGTTGAACCGCCCTTAGGCGGCAGCGACTGCGGCGCCCGACAGCGCGAGCACCCGCGCACGCCGTCGCTCGAAGGCTGCGGGGTAAACGCGTCCGAACAACGCCTCCATGCTGCTCAGCCAGCTGAACTGCAAGGCATGGGCGCGTGCCGCTTCACCCATCGCCGATAAATCGCTGTTCCAGATGTCCAAGATGTTCGCGGCCATTGCCGCTGAGTCGCCTACCGGGCCCAACCGTCCCATTGCGCCGGTTACACGGTCGATCATCGCCCCTGCCTTTACTCCGACCACCGGCAGCCCCGACGCCTGCGCTTCGATAATCGAAATGCCAAATGTCTCGTCGGCCATGGCCGAAACATAGATGTCGGCGCTCGCCAGCCATACTGCCAGCTCGGCCCTGCTCTTCACATAACCGGGCATGATGATGCGTTCGTCGCAAAGTTCACGAATTTCCGGACGAAGTGGTCCTTCACCGAGGAGTGCCAGCTTCGCGCCGAGCGCCTTCGGCAAGCGACGGAATGCATCCACCACCACGTCGGGCTTCTTCTCGCCGTCGAGCCGGCCGACGTAGATCAGAAGCGGCTGATTGTCGGCCAGTCCAAGCTTGACACGCAGGCGTTCATCGCGACGCTCCGGACCAAATTCGCCGAGCTCTACGCCCAGAGGCACGGCCTCGACCGGTTCGATGCCCAGCGAGCGCAACTTCGCTGCGCCGCCGTTCTCGCTGAGCGAAAATACGCTGTCGAAACGGCGATAGAGCAGCCCGCAATAGCCATAGCAAATGCGGCTGAGGGCGCTTGCAACGGGCTTGGTCACGACCCTCGAGAGCGGCCGCTCGACGTAGACCGTCGGGAAATCGGTCATGTATGCGGCAATCAAAGCCGTGTCCGGATGTGTCCGGCGGTGCAGGATCGCGGCCCAGGGCAGGTTGTAGGCGTCCTGGCATTCGATGAGGTCGGGCCGGAACCGCTCGAGTGCTGCACGAACTGCACCGTTGCGCAGCATCAGGCGGTAATGAGGGCTCGCGGGCACGTGAGGCGAACCAAGTGTGACGGTGATTGCGCGCTCTTCCTCAATCACTTCGTCCCGTGCACCCGGGATGATCATCAAATGGCTGTGCGGTGTGGCTTCGAGAATGTGGCGCCTCTTGTGGAGCAAATAAGTCCGCACGCCGCCGCCCACTTCCGACCAGCTCTGGGTCAGATCGCAGAACAGCTTCGACCCCCCATGGACCGGGTCAGGATCGTGTCGGCTCACTGCACGATCCAACACTGAAGCCGAGCCAAAGTGCCATAAGCAATCAACCGGATGCTCCCCTGTCGGATTTTTTTACGGACCGCCGATTTTGAGAATTCATTGAACAATACAAAACCGCAGAAATCCGCCAGTTATTTAATTTGGCACACCGATTGCTACTATAACCGCGTCCACTTGGTTCCACGCCACGAAGGGGCGGTGCAGCGGTTCTCTGGTCCAGCTGCGCCGCCCTTTCCATTTGTCACGCTGGCGTGCCGAGCAGCTGTTGAAGCTCACCGCTTTCGAACATCTCCATCATGATGTCCGACCCGCCGACGAATTCGCCCTTCACGTAAAGCTGCGGAATTGTCGGCCAGTCCGAAAATTCCTTGATCCCCTGGCGAATCTCCGGGTCCTGCAGAACATCGACCGTCTCATATTGAGCGCCGAGGCGATCGAGGATCGCAATGGCGCGACTAGAAAAACCGCACTGCGGGAAGAGGGCCGTGCCCTTCATGAAAAGGACCACGTCATTGTTCTTGACGATGTCGGCAATGCGGGTCTGGGGGTCACTCACTGGTTCGTCTCCGGTTGGGGCACTGCGGTTTCGAGCTGCAGCGCATGAAGTTCTCCCCCTACTCGCCCCCCGAGCGCCGCATAGACCGCCTGGTGCTGGCGGATTCGGCTCATTCCTTCGAAGCTCCTCGCGACCACACGAGCGGCATAATGTTCGCCGTCGCCCGCGAGATCGCGGATCGTCACCTCGGCGTCCGGAATGGACGTCTTAATCAACCGCTCGATCTCTTGTCCGGACATGGGCATCAGAGATTGGTGCTCTCAATGATTTGCCGCCGCGCCTCAATCTCCTTGTTGCGGAGCGCCTCGCGAACCTTGTCCTCGTTGCAATCCACTCCGGCAGAGGTGAGGTCGCCGAGCACCTTGAGGATCACGTCATGCTCGCCTGCTTCCTCGAAATCAGAACGGACGACATCTTTCGAATAAGCGTCGGCCTCGGCTTCACTTAGTCCCATTTGCCGCGCAGCCCACTGGCCGAGCAGCCTGTTGCGGCGCGCGGTGATGCGGAACTTCATCTCCTCATCATGCGCGAACTTGGATTCAAACGCCCGCTCGCGGTCGTCAAACTGGGTCATGCGCTCCCCTTAACCATTTGCAATCGCAGATAGGGGGAGCCGCGCTGCCGCGCAACGCTAGCGGCGTGAGCGCCACCAGCGGACGACAAGCAGAGCGACAGCGACGGCGGCCGTGTCGGCAGCCCAATCCCAGACGTCGCTGTCGCGATGGAGGGCGGGAATCGCCTGAACCACTTCGATGAATGCGCCGAACAGCGAAAGCTCGACGAGGAGCCAGGCAAGGGCGGTCCGCGGATAGGCGAAGCTGCCGAGCAGCGCTAGCGTAGCAAAGGCGGTGACGTGCTGAAGCTTATCGTTGGGATTGCCCGGGATCTGCGGCGGATGCGGGAGCACCGCCATGACGAATGCGAAACATCCCGCGGCCCAAAACAGGGTCCGGACCGTCCTGCTTGCTCGCCAGTCAGCAAGCCTCAAAGCTGCACCACGAGCTTGCCGGCGGCGCGGCGGTCGCGAAGCAGGGCAATGCCATCGCCCGCGCGCTCGAGCGGGTAAGTCGCGCTGATTTTGGGAGCGATCCTACCTTCGGACCACCACCGGAACAGCTGTTCGACATGCGCTGCATTGCCCTTCGGGTCGCGTGCCGCGAATGCGCCCCAGAAGACGCCGCATACGTCACAGCTCTTCAGCAGGGTAAGGTTGAGGGGAAGCCTGGCGATACCCGCCGGAAAGCCGACAACCAGGAAGCGCCCTTCCCAGGTAATGCTTCTCAGCGCCGCCTCGCTATAATTGCCGCCGACGGGGTCGAGGATCACGTCGGCGCCCGAGGGTCCAACCGCATCCTTGAAAAGCTGCGAGAGGGATTTCAGGCCGTCCTTGTCGAACGGACCGGCGGGATAGACGAGTGTATCGTCGGCGCCGGCCTCGCGCGCGATCTTGGCCTTCTCATCCGACGAAACGGCGGCAATGACCCGAGCGCCGAGCGCCTTTCCTATCTCCACCGCGGCAATTCCGACCCCGCCCGCTGCGCCGAGCACAAGTAACGTCTGTCCTTGCTCAAGCTTGCCGCGATCGACCAGCGCGTGGATCACGGTTGCATAGGTCATGAGGAGCGCTGAGCCATCTTCGAAGCTCCTCTCGGCCGGTAACGGGATGGCGCGGTTCGCGGGCACGATCACCTGCTCGGCGAGGCCACCGAATCCCAGCGCTGCGATCAGTCTGTCGCCCGCCGACCAGCCGCATACGCCCTCGCCCATTCCAATCACTTCGCCCGCAACCTCGCCGCCGGGAGCGAACGGCCGCCGCGGTTTCAGCTGATACTTGTCCTCAATGATTAGAACGTCGGGGTAGTTGAGGGCGCATGCGCGCACTCGGACCAGCAATTCGCCGGGCCCGGGCGTTGGTTCCGGCACTTCTTCAATCCGAAGGCCCTCCGGCCCGCCGGGTTGGTTGGAGAGGAGCGCCTTCACCCTGGGATCAGTCGACGTAATTCGCGCTCGTAGCCTCGCGCACAGCGTCGCTCGTGACGCCCGGCGCCAGCTCGATCAGCTTGAACGGGCTGTCGTGGTTCGGCCGCTGGAACACGGCGAGATCGGTGATGATCAGGTCGACGACGTTCTTGCCGGTCAGGGGCAGCGTGCATGCTGGGATGAACTTCGGGTCGCCGCTCTTGGAGACATGCTCCATCACCACGATGATCTTCTTAACCCCGGCGACGAGGTCCATCGCCCCGCCCATGCCCTTGATCATCTTGCCCGGGACCATCCAATTGGCGAGGTCGCCCTTTTCGCTGACCTCCATGCCGCCGAGCACGGCAAGATCGATATGCCCGCCGCGGATCATCGCGAAACTGGTGGCACTGTCGAAATAGCTCGTCTGCGGGAGCTGACTGACAGTCTGCTTGCCGGCATTGATGAGGTCCGGGTCGACCTGGTCGTCGTAGGGGAACGGGCCGATGCCGAGCATCCCGTTCTCGCTCTGCAGTGTGACCGTCATACCCTGTGGAACATGGTTGGCGACCAAAGTCGGGATCCCGATCCCGAGATTGACGTAATAGCCGTCGCGCAACTCCTTCGCCGCGCGCTGCGCCATCTGGTCGCGGGTCCAACCCTTGGTTTCAACTTGCGTCGCCATCATTGCGCTCCTTTGGGCGGTACCCACTGGTCCGTCCCGTATATATCTTCGAACCTAAGCTTAGCCTGCCAGGGTCCGTAGCTCGGGTTAGCAAGAAGGAACCATCCGCGTCCCCAGAGGCGCGATGCGGGTCCGGTAATCGCCGCAGCCCGACGCTGTGCCGGCGTGAGGTCGGGCGCGTTGAAGGCGTCGCTGAAGTCGCCGAGCTGGTCGCCTGCCATCGCAATCACGCAATAGCGTGCTGAAATTGCGACTCGGCGAGCATCTTTCCCTTCGTGCCCATGCTGGAGGAACAGGGTTCGGCCAACGGCGAAATGACCCAAACCGGCCGCTTTCAAGGTCGCGATAGTTCCCTCTGGATTGTCAGCGGATCGGTTGGTGTTGACGATCGGCGTGATCCCGACGCGGCGGAGCGCCGCAAAGGTTTCGGCCGCCCCTGGAATTGGCGTTGCATAGCCAGCGCCAGTCCGCTCCCAGGCATTCCATACCCGCGGATCGAACTTGGCGTTGTTGTGGAGCACGTTGTCGCGACGCGGCGGGATGTTCCAGATCAGCGTCTCATCAGCGTCGAAGACTGCCGCCATCGGCTTTGCGCCGCATGGGACGAAGGAAACTCCGCGAGTGCCAAGCGGTGAAGAGCCTGTTGCAAGGACGACGCTCCAGCGCGGCCGGTGCCGAGCCACTCTCAATGCATGGTCGATCAGGGCTCCAAACGCCTGGCGCGTGGCCACTGAGCCCTCCGCCGAACCGTACAGCCACTGGTCGGCAGCGTAGCGATTGAGTTCCTCGGCGCTTGTAACCGTCTGAGGAACGGGTTGTACTTGGGACAAGGTCACTTGAGCGCTCGAAGCGGCGGTAGCGAGTAAAAGCCCAGCGAGGCCGATCGGAAGCTTCATTTCTTGCGAACCAGGTCTGCCGGCAGCGGATTGTCCGGTGTTTCCTCTTGCCACAGGATCGAAGCCACCAGCCATTTTCCGTCGATCTTCACCAGCTGGAAGCTGTTGATTCCCCGCTCGTGGAAGCTGCCGTTCGCAGTGCGGCCGTCATAAGACGACCATGCTGTCGCAAGGCCGCCCCAGATCTCGACCCGGCGGCCGAGCTCGCGCTCGGTGAAGCCGTCCTTCTCCAGGATCGCTGCGTTGCGGCTGATATAATCTTCGAGTGACCCGCCACGAAGTCCCTTCGGTCCGGTTGCTTTGAGAGTCGCTCCCGAAGCGAATAGGGAGCGCATCCGGTCGAAGTCACGCTTCTGCCCGGGCGGTCCCGAGATGACCTCGTAAACTCCGCGAACGGCGGCATCGATTCCAATGAGATCGGCCTTGGTCGGATGTGTCGCGGCAACCGCTGCCGCGAGGACGAATGCCCCGATCATGCCGGCTCCCGTTCACGCACGGTCCGGAATTCGATCTTCTTCTCGTAGGGCGAGCCGTTAATCAGCCGCTTCACGTAAATCGACGGCAAATGGATGCAATCGGCGTCGAGCGCGCCCGCCGGGACGATCTCCTCGACTTCGGCGACACAAACTCTCCCGCAGGTCGCCGCAGGAAGGTTGAAGTTCCGCGCGGTCTTGCGGAACATAAGGTTGCCCGTCTCGTCCGCTTTCCAGCCCTTGACGATGCTGAGATCGGCGCGAATTCCGCGTTCGAGAACAAATTCCTCGCCGTCGAATTCCTTGATCTCTTTCCCTTCCGCGACCTGGGTCCCGTAGCCGGTCTTGGTGTAGAAGCCGGGAATCCCCGCTCCGCCCGCGCGCATCCGTTCGGCGAGCGTCCCCTGGGGCGTGAATTCGACCTCGAGCTCGCCGGCGAGGAATTGCCGCTCGAACTCCTTGTTCTCACCGACGTAGGACGAGATCATCTTCTTGACCTGCTTGGTCCGCAGCAGCTTGCCGAGCCCTTCATTGTCGATGCCCGCATTGTTTGACGCGATGACGAGATCCTTAACGCCGCTCGCAACGATCGCATCGATCAGCCGCTCGGGGATTCCGCACAGGCCGAACCCGCCCGCGGCGATGGTCATTCCGTCGAACAGCAGTCCTTCGAGCGCGCTTTCAGCGTTGGGATAGATTTTCTGCATTCGCCGCCCATAGAAAAGCGGCGGCACTAGCTCAAGGATGGCGGAAACCCTGGTGCGCCGTCATTGCTCCTTGGATTGCCGATACGTGAAGTCGAACGACGGCTTCCAGCTCTTTCCATCGTCCGAGGATTGCTCCCCGAACTGGCGCACCGAGCCATCGGCGTTCTTGCTATAGGTCATTCGTACCAGGGGCGCGCCCCACTTGCCGGTGATGACCATCGCCGAGCCATTCCATCCGCCCTTGAAGGATGCACGGGTGCCCTGGCTGTCGATCCAGAACTGCTCCCAGCCTTTCTCTTCAGGCACGTAGATACTGAGGGACCCGCCGCCAGGCTTGCCGATTGGCATCCAGTTTTCGCGGATGCCGCAGCCATAGACCTTCTCGATCAGGCTGTGCGCGACCATCTGGCCCTTCGGGTTGTAGACGTCCCAATGGCCGGCCCAGAAATCAAACTGGTGATATTCGGGACTGGTGCACGGCGAGGCAGCGGCGGCCGTCTGGGCGAGTGCGATCGCCGCAATGACATGAAATGCCATCAGACCATCAGACTTGTGGAGCCTGCGGAAGGCAATGGCGGTTCGACAAACCGCCGCCGGAGATCGATGCCTAGCTCTTCAGCTTTGCAAGAACTCCCTGAAGTTGCATCGCGTTCGACATGTCGCCCTCGACGCGGAGCTTGCCCATCATGAATGCAGTCATGCCGTCCAGCTGCCCCGCGGCCATCTGTTGCCAGTCGTCCCATCCGACCTTGACCGTCGTGTCTGCGGGGCCATCCTCTTCGGTGACCTGCTGAGCCGCGCCGTCGAGCATGATCGCGCCCTCGCTTCCGCCGAAGTCGATTTTCACGCGCTTGCCGGGCACCCAGGCATTGCCCTGCTGCATCCGTTCGACGAGCTCCTGCTTGGTCATCGCTTGCTTTCTCCTTTGTCAGTAGGGACTAGCGAGCCGTTGCGAGGGTGACAAGCGACGCCTATCTGGCCGCACATGGGATACGAAACCGACCTTAAGAACTTCATCGACGGCGTCTGGAAGGGCGCCGACGCCGGCCACACTGTGGTCAACCCGGTAGACGCGCAGCCGATCGCCGAAGTCCCCTACGCGACCCAGGCAGACCTCGAGGAGTCACTCGCCGCTTCGGAACGGGCCTGGCCCGAGTGGCGCTCGACTGATGTCGAGAAGCGCGGAGCGATCCTCCACAAGATGGCGCAGCTGCTGCGCGAGCGGGCGGACGCTATCGCGCGGACCATGACTCAGGAGCAGGGCAAGCCGCTCACCGAGGCGAAGCTGGAGACGCTCGCCAGCGCCCAGCTATTCGACTGGTATGCGGAGGACGCCAAGCGCGACTATGGCCGCACCCTCGTCCGCCCCGCCGGGCAGCTCAGCCGAGTTATCAGACAGCCCGTCGGCCCGACCGCGACCTTCACGCCGTGGAACTTCCCGATCTACCTTCTCGCGAAGAAGGTCAGCGCCGCGCTCGCCGCAGGTTGCACCGTGATCTCGCGCCCGCCGCACGAGACACCGGGCGTCGCGACCGAGCTTTTCCGCGCGCTCGCCGACGCCGGCATTCCGAATGGCGTCGCTCAGCTGGTCCATGGCGACGCAGATCTCATCAGCAAGACGCTCATCGCGAGCCGGGTCATCCGCAAGGTGAGCTTCACCGGCTCAACCGCGGTCGGCAAACATCTCATGCGGCTCTGCGCTGACAGCATGACTCGCGTCACGATGGAGCTCGGCGGCCACGCGCCGGTGCTGATCTTCGATGATTGCGACCTCGAAAAGACGCTCGACGCGGTCGTCCCGCAGAAGTTCCGGAACGCCGGGCAAGTGTGCGTCTCGCCGACGCGCTTCTACGTGCAGCGCGGAATCTACGACGCCTTCGTCAAGGGCTTCGCCGAGCGCACGGCAAAGGTGAAGGTCGGGAATGGCCTCGAGGAAGGCGTGAAGATGGGCCCCCTCGCCAATGCGCGGCGGCCGGATGCGATCGAAGCCTTGGTCCAGGATGCAAAGTCCAAGGGCGCGCGAATCCTCGCTGGCGGCGAGCGCGGCGACGCCGGCTTCTTTTTCCAGCCGACGCTTCTCGCCGACGTTCCCAACGAGGCGAACATCATGAACGACGAGCCGTTCGGCCCGGTCGCGGTCTCGCGCCCGTTCGACACGTTCGAGGAAGTGATCGAGCAGGCCAACCGCCTGCCCTACGGGCTTGCCGCCTTCGCCTTCACCCAAAACGCCCGCCGCGCGAACCTGATTGGCGATCTCGTCGAAAGCGGCATGGTCGGCATCAACACCTTCGCGATCAGCGGCGCCGACACGCCGTTCGGCGGCGTTAAGGATTCAGGCTTCGGCTCCGAGGGCGGAAAAGAGGGGCTGGAGAGCTATCAGGTCCTGAAGGCTATCCACCAGGCGTGACGGTGGACGGCATGCGCGATCTTATGTGCCGTTCTGCCGTCGCTTGAGCGGGCGAGGATCAGCCACTGCGATCATTTCGCCTGTGACTGTGCCATCCGGGAGGCGGATCGAGCAATCGACCAAATTGTCCCATTGCTGGGGACCGCATAGGGCGTTCTGGACAATTTTCCTCAATACCCTTTGCCCTTTGGCGGCGGCACGCTCGACGAAGTCCATGATCCCTACCGCACCAACGGCAGCTCGATGAAGCTTTCCTGCGGGCCGCTCACCACCACCTTCTGCTGCGCTTTCAT
>JANWLR010000091.1 GCA_025450755.1 Sphingomicrobium sp.
CATAGGTCGCGATGTGCGCCGAATGGACGGTGTGGCCGCAGCCGTGGATCGCAGCTGCGAGACCGGCAAGGAGTGCCGGCCGGTCGCGCGCATTGACCTCGACGACTGTGGTCCGGCTCGAGGCGCGGTCGGCAATTGCGACTGAAGGCGCAACCTCGAACGCGGAACTCCGGCGTTTCGCTTCCGCGGCCGGCAGTGGCGGCAGTTCCGGACTGGCGAGTGCCACTTCGACCGATTTGATAAGGCGCGCGGCCAGGCGGCGGTCGCTGTAGGCATGTCCGCGACTATCGAGCACCAGCAGGTTGTCGAGTGCCATGGCATCGCGAGTGGTGTGGATCCGCGCGTCAATGATGTTCGCGCCAGCTGCTGCAAGCCCCGCACAAATTCGATAAAACAAGGCTTCGCGGTCGGGAGAAAAGACGCTTACACGGGTCGCGCCACTCTCCGGGTCATCGGCGACCTCGACGTCCGGGATTGCCTCCCCGAAGTGGGTCTCGGCAGCCGCAACCTGCCGCGCGTTGGCCAGCTGCCAGGCGGCCGGCTCAGCGAGCCAGTAACTGTCGGGCAGACGGCGCACGTGCGCCTTGATCGCGCTCGCCTTCCAGCCAAGCGCTGCGCCAAGCTCGCGCTGGCGCTCCTCGACAATTTCCGAGCGGCCGTGCTGCTTGTGCCCGAGCCGCAGCCGCTCCTCGGCTGCCTCGAACAATGTCCGCAGTAGCGTCCGTTTCCACTCGTTCCAGACACCGGGCCCCACGGCACGGATGTCGACAACCGTCAACACCAGCAGCAGGCGCAGCCGCTCCGGGCTTTGGACCATCTGGACGAAGTCCTCGATCGTCTTCGGGTCGGCGAGGTCGCGCTTGAAGGCGGTCGATGAAAGTAGAAGATGGTGCCGTACAAGCCATGCGACGGTCTCGGTCTCCGCCGCATCAAGCCCCAGTCTCGGACAAAGCTTCAAGGCAATTTCGGCACCGATGACGCTATGGTCGCCTCCGCGCCCCTTGGCGATGTCGTGCAGAAGAACGGCGACATAGAGCAGGCGCCTGGACGCGATCTGTTTTTGAACGATGGCGGTCGAAAGCGGATGTTCGGTTTTGAGCTCCCCACGCTCGATGGCCGCAAGGAGACCGATGGCGCGGATCGAATGCTCATCGACCGTATAATGATGGTACATGTCGAACTGCATTTGGGCGACCACTCGCCCAAAGTCGGGAATGAAGCGTCCAAACACGCCCGCTTCGTTCATCCAGCGCAACACGATTTCGGGATGGTGGACCGATGTCAGCACCTCGAGGAACAGCTGATTGGCGCGCGGGTCCGCTCGCACGGTACGATCGATCATGACCGAATCGCGGCTGGCTGCGCGCATCGCTGCGGGGTGGATTTCGAGCTGCTCACGCGCGGCAAGCGAGAACATCTCCAGCAGCCGAAACGGATCGGCGCGGAAGAATTTGTCTGAGGGGATTGAAAGCCGCCCCCGGTCGAGCACGAAGCCGCCGAGCCGTTTCGGCTTCCGCCGGATCGTCGGCAAGACGAAGCGAAAGCCCTTCTTGCCGAGTTGCTCGTCGAGTTGAGCGAGGAAGACGCCAGTCAGATCGCCGACGGTTTTCGCGTTGAGGAAATAGAATTGCATGAAGCGCTCGACGGCCGATTTTCCGGGCCGGTCCGCGTAATGCATTATTTCGGCGATCCGCGGCTGGAATTCGAATGTCAGCCGCTCCTCGGCACGGCCTGCAAGGACGTGCAGATGGCAGCGCACGGACCAGAAAAATCGCTCAGCCCGGTCGAATCGCCGGAACTCGGCGGCTGTCAGGAGTCCGGCTTTGACCAAGTCGGCGGGCTTTTCGACCCGGTGAACATGTTTGCCGATCCAGTAGAGCGTGTGGAGGTCGCGAAGGCCGCCTTTGCCGTCCTTGACGTTGGGTTCGACGACATAACGGCTGTCGCCCATCTTCACGTGGCGCGAATCGCGTTCGGCGAGCTTGGCGGCGACGAATTCCGCCGCGCTCCCGGCGACCACCTGTTTGCGGAAGCGCGCGACCGCCGCGTCGAATAATTTCTCGTCGCCCCATAACCAGCGCGCCTCGAGGAAGGCGGTGCGCACGGTCATGTCCTTTTTCGCCATCGCGATCAGCTGCGAGACCGAGCGGATCGAATGACCAACCTTCAGTTTCAGATCCCACAGCAGATGGAAGACCGACTCGGCAATCCGCTCCTGTTCTGCCGTCGGAGGCTTATCGGTCAAAAACATCAGGTCGAGATCACTGTAGGGGGCCATTTCGCCGCGTCCCGTGCCGCCGAGGCCCACCAGCGCTGCCCCATCGGCCGACGAGTCCTTGATGATCCGGCTCGTGACAAAGTCGTAGATAAGCCGGACGAGCTGGTCATGGAGGAAAGCCGCCGCCTGCGCAGCCGCGCGGCCATTGCCGGGCTCTTCCGTCAAACGCTTCTCGATTTCGGCACGGCCATACTCAAGTGCGCCGCGCAGGACCTGAACCGCTTCCACCGAAAGCGACTTGCCCGACTTTAGCAACGCGAGGCGATCGGCGAGCGTCCGCCGATCGATGATAGCGCGCTGGTCGGGAAGACCTTCATGTCCGCGTGACGCCATGACCTCCTATTCGCATGGCTGACCGCTCCGGCGACAGACCCAAATTATGTCTGCTGGACGACGAGCCGACGGCAGTTATACCCAAAGGATGGAGTTGCAGCGGCAGGCGCTCGAAAGCGCGGCGCAGCGCGGCATCGGCGCGTTGCAGCGCGGCGACTTCCACGCCGCGCGCGACGCATTTTCGACAGTGACAGCGTCGGGCAATGCTTCGGCGCAAGCCTGGCTCTTCTATGCCCAGGCATGCGAGGGCTGCGATGACCGTCAGAATGCCATGGGCGCGCTCGACCACGTGCTCGGCGAGGATTCGACCAATCCCTTTGCGTTGCTGATGAAGGGAGATATCTACGCGCGGAACGGGGACGACCGTGCATCGGTGTCATTCTACCGGATGGCAATCCGGCGATGCGCCGAACTTCCGCAGCTGCCGGGTGATCTGCCGCTGAGGCTGGAGCGAGCGCAAGCGGCGGTGACCGAAGCCGAGCGGCGCTTCGAGGCCAAGCTTCATGACGTGCTTGCAGAACGCGGCATCGACGCTGTCCCGGCGCGCTTTGCCGAGGCGCTTGCAATCGCCTCGGGCAAGCAACCGGTCTATCTGCAGCAACCGACCAGCTTCTATTATCCCGGATTGCCGCAACAGGCCTGGTACGAACGCGAAATGTTTCCCTGGGTGCAGGAGCTCGAAGCTGCGGTTCCTCAAATGCGCTCGGAAATCGAGCGAGTGCTTGCGAATGAGCAGGGTCTGGAGCCCTATGTTCAGGCCGAGGCCGATCGCGCATTCCACGGCCACAGCTTGCTCAACGATGTGCGGTGGAGCGCTTTCCACCTGTGGAGGAATGGAGAGCGGATCGACGAGAATGCGTCGCGTTGCCCGTTGATCATGCGGATGCTCGAGCAGCCTCCGATCCCGCAGATCGCCGGGCGCTCGCCGATGGCACTCATCTCGATCCTGAAGCCAGGGACCCATATTCCCCCTCACACCGGAATGCTCAACATGCGGCTGATTTGCCACGTGCCTCTCGTGGTGCCTGGCGATTGCCGGCTGCGTGTCGGCGCGGAGACACGCGACGTCGTCGAGGGCAGAGCGATGATCTTTGACGACAGCATCGAGCATGAGGCCTGGAACGACGCAGACTCGGTCCGCGCGGTGCTGTTGTTCGAAATCTGGCGTCCGGAGATCAGCGATGAGGAAAAGATCGCGCTGACAGCAATGTTCGAGGCTGTGACCGGCTATGATGTGCCGTCCGACGACTGAAGGCGCTTCAATTCGTACAATTTGTCGAGCGCTTCGCGTGGAGTGAGGCGATCGGGATCGATCGCTTCGAGCGCCGCTGTCAGCGGGTCGGGATCATGCTGGGGCTCGGTCGCCATGGCAAAGAGCGGGAGGTCATCGAGTCCCGCAGCGATGCCCCCGGTCGCATCTCGGCCGGCCTCGAGCTTGGCAAGCACCGAACGCGCCCGGCTGACGACTGGCGGAGGAAGTCCGGCGAGCTTTGCCACAGCAATTCCGTAGCTGCGATCCGCCGCACCTTCGGCGACTTCGTGCAGCAGGACAAGATCGCCTTTCCACTCACGCGCCCGGACATGGTGAAGCGACAGGCAGTCGAGACGGCCGGCGAGTCGGGTCAGCTCGTGATAGTGGGTCGCGAACAGCGTCCTGCATTTCACCTCATCGTGCATTGACTCAACCACCGCCCAGGCGATCGCCAGCCCGTCATAGGTCGAAGTGCCCCGGCCGATCTCGTCGAGGATCACGAGGCTGTTCGGGGTGGCCTGCGCGAGGATCGCCGCAGTCTCGACCATCTCGACCATGAAGGTTGAACGGCCGCGAGCGAGATTGTCGGAAGCTCCGACCCTGCTGAACAGGCGATCGACGATGCCGATCGTCGCCCGGCCAGCGGGTACGAAGCTGCCCGCCTGGGCGAGAACGGCGATAAGCGCCGTCTGGCGGAGGAAGGTGGACTTGCCGCCCATATTCGGTCCGGTGATCAGCCACAGCCGGTCGTTGGCGGCCATCGACAGGTCATTAGCGACGAAGCGCTCGCCCGCTTGCTGCAGCGCATTTTCGACCACCGGATGGCGGCCGGCGTCAATCTCGATGCACGGCTCGTCGGTGAGATGCGGCTTCGTCCAGCCACCTTCGGCTGCGCGCTGGGCATGGCTCGACGCGACGTCGATTCGCGCGATTGCCTCGGCCGTCGCGGTGATGCGCGTGGCGGACGCGACGGCGAGCTTCATCAGCTCTTCGGCATGTGCCGCTTCCGAAGCAAGCGCATGAGCCCCTGCCTCAATGACCCGGCTCGCTTCTTCGTGCAGCTCAGGAGAATTGAACCGCACCACTCCGGCGAGCGTCTGGCGATGCGTGAACCCGCTCTCGGCCTTCAGCAGCTTGTCGGCGTGCTTGGCCGAAACCTCCACATGATAGCCGAGCACTGCGTTGTGGCGGATCTTGAGCGAGCCGATCCCGGTTGAATCCCGGTATTTCGCCTCCAGCGCCGCAATTGCCCGGCGGCCGTTCGACGCAGCATCGCGCAAGGCATCGAGGGCGGCGTCATATCCTTCCGCGACATAGCCGCCTTTCGACCAATCGATTGGCGGGAATTCCACAAGGGCCGCTCTCAATCGATCGACGAGCACTCGGTGGCCCCCAAGCTTGGAAAGCAAAGAGTCGAGCAGCTTTGGTCGTTCTTCTTCGAGTTCGAGTTCGTTCCTGAGTGCAGCGGCGCCCCGCAATCCGTCGCGCAGCTGCGCGAGGTCGCGGGGACTTCCGCGGCCGGCGGCAAGCCGCGCAACGGCTCGAGCGAAATCCGGCAGCGCCTTGAGCGCGCTTCGAACCCGTTCGCGCCGAATCGCGTCTTCGTGAAACCAAGCCACAAGGAGGAGCCGCTGCTCGATAGACTGCCGGTTGGTGAGCGGCGCGCCGATGTCCTCGGCGAGTAGGCGCCGTCCGGCGGCAGTCTGGCAGCGGTCGATCTCGCCGAGCAGGCTTCCCGAAACACTTCCGCCTACCGAGCGGGTCAGCTCGAGGCTGTCGCGGCTTGCAGAATCGATCGCCATATGGCTCGATCGGGCGATCCGCCGCGGCGCGTCGAGCAGGATGCCGGCGCTTTTCTGGGTCGCATCGAGATAGGCGAGAAGGCCCCCGACAGCCGCCAGCTCCGCGCGAGAGGGCGAGCCGAGCCCGTCGAGAGTCGCGAGGCCGAAGCGCGCTTTCAGTGCGCGCTCGCCGGTCAAGCTGTCGAACCCTCCCTTGCCCGCTGAAGTGCGAAATCCAGGCACGGGCGCGTCGGCAATCGTCTCTGCCGGAGACAGGCGTGCGAGCTCGGCTGCGAGTTCGCCAGGACCACAACTCACCAGTTCGAAGCGCCCGGTCGAAATGTCCGCGGCTGCAATTGACCATTCATCGCCAGCCCGGCCAATCGCGGCGAGCCAATTGGCTGACGCAGATTCGAGCAAGATCTCCTCGGTCAGTGTTCCGGGTGTGACGAGGCGGATGATCGCTCGGTCGACCAGCGCCTTTGACCCGCGCGCCTTGCGCGCTTCGGCAGGGCTCTCGGTCTGCTCGGCGATCGCGACACGATGCCCAGACTTGATCAACCGCGCGAGATAGGATTCGGCTGAATGGACCGGGACTCCGCACATCGGGATCGGTTCGCCGGCATCTTCGCCGCGCTTGGTCAGCGCAATGTCGAGGCACGCCGACGCGAGCTTCGCGTCATCGAAGAACAATTCGAAGAAATCGCCCATCCTGTAGAACAGCAACGCATCGCCCGCCTCGTCCTTGAGTCGCCGGTACTGGGCCATCATCGGGGTCGGGGCATCGGCGCGGGCCATGGCGGAACCGTAGCTGCTCGCGCACTCATGCTGAACTTGATTCAGCATCCGCGGACACGGGGTTGTGGAAAAGTGGTCGGACTCTCCGCTAAGGCCGGCAACCATGTCGGAAAGCAACGTCAGATATACCGAGGCCGAAGCGCTCGAATTTCACTCGCATGGTCGTCCGGGCAAGCTCGAGATCGTGGCGACCAAGCCGATGGCAACGCAGCGCGACCTCAGTCTCGCTTATTCGCCGGGGGTCGCTGTTCCCGTTCGCGCGATCGCCGCCAACCCGACGTGCGCCTACGATTACACAAGCAAAGGCAATCTCGTCGCCGTCATCTCGAACGGGACCGCGATTCTCGGTCTCGGCAATCTTGGAGCGCTGGCGTCAAAGCCAGTGATGGAAGGCAAGGCGGTGCTGTTCAAGCGCTTTGCCGACGTCGACGCGATCGACATCGAAGTGAAGACCGACGACGCCCAGCGCTTCATCGACGCGGTCGAATTGCTCGAGCCGAGCTTTGGCGGGATCAACCTCGAGGATATTGCCGCGCCCGATTGCTTCATCATCGAGCAGACGCTGCGCGAGCGGATGAACATTCCGGTCTTCCATGACGACCAGCACGGCACCGCAATCATCACGGCTGCCGGCCTGGTCAACGCCTGCCTGCTGACCAACCGCGACCTCGCCGACATCCGTGTGGTGGTGAACGGCGCCGGCGCCGCGGCGATTGCCTGCACCGAGCTCATCAAGGCGATGGGAGTACGCGGAGATCACGTCATCATGTGCGACCGCAAGGGCGTGATCTCGAAAAACCGTACCGACCTCGACCAGTGGAAATCCGCGCATGCGGTCGAAACGGACAAGACGACGCTTGGCGAGGCGGTGGAGGGGGCCGACGTGTTCCTCGGCCTGTCGGCGGCCAATGTCATGACCAGGGACATGGTGAAGAGCATGGCCAAGGAGCCGATTATCTTTGCCATGGCCAATCCTGATCCGGAGATATGGCCGCCCGATGCGATGGAAGCGCGGCCCGATGCGATCATCGCTACGGGCCGGTCGGACTTCCCGAACCAGGTCAATAACGTGCTCGGCTTTCCGTTCATCTTCCGCGGCGCGCTCGACGTTCGCGCGACAGCGATCAACGATGCCATGAAGATTGCCGCCGTCGAAGCGCTTGCCGAGCTCGCGCGCGAGCCGGTGCCAGAGGAAGTCGCAGCAGCCTATGGCGGACGCTCGCAGAGCTTCGGGCGGGACTATATCATCCCGGCGCCTTTCGATCCGCGCCTCATGGAAGTGGTCGCCTCGGCGGTCGCCGAAGCGGCGGTGCAGAGCGGAGTCGCGCAAAAACCAATCGCTAACATGGAGGCTTATCGGCAGCAGCTGCGCGCTCGCCTCAATCCCACCGTTTCGGTAATGAGCCTCGCTTACGAGAACGCCCGCCAGAATCCGAAGCGCGTGCTCTTTGCCGAGGGTGAGGAGCCGAACGTGCTTCGCGCCGCGATCGCCTTCAAGGAGGCCGGCTATGGAACGCCCGTGCTGGTGGGTCGCGAGGAGGTCTACGACCGTTTGAAGGAAATGGGGGTCGACAACCCCAAGGATTATGAAGTCCTCAACAGCCGCAATTCACCGCTGGTCGGGCGCGCCGTCGATTTCATCTACGCCAAGCATCAGCGGCACGGCATGCTCCGCCGCGAGGTCGAGCGGCTCGTCAACCAGGACCGCAACTATTTCGCAGCGGCGATGCTCGCGCTCGGCGAAGCCGATGCAATGATCACCGGAACCACGCGACCATTCAGCCAGTCGCTGCGGCAGGTCCGTCTGGTAGTCGAGAATGAACCCGAGGCCACGCCGTTTGGAGTGACGGTGGTCGTGAGCCGCGGTCACACCGTGCTTATCGCCGATACGGCAGTTACGGAGCGGCCGACGCCGGAGCAATATGCGGCGATCGCAATGCGCTCCTCGGCATTCGCTCGGCGCATGGGGCTCGAGCCGCGCGTCGCCTTCATCAGCTACACGACGTTCGGCAACCCGCCAGGCGTGCACATCGAAGGACTGCGGGCCGCTGTCGAGCTTCTCAACGGGTTCAACGCCGATTTCGAATATGAGGGCGAAATGGCGCCCGATGTGGCGCTTAATTACGACATGCAGAAGCGTTTCTATCCGTTCACCCGCCTCTCCGGTCCGGCGAACATCCTGGTGATGCCGGGCCTGCAGTCGGCGAGCATTTCGGCCAAGCTGATGCGCGAACTCGGCGGCGAAAGCGTGATGGGCCCCTATCTCCTCGGCCTGGAGCATCCGGTGCAGATCGCACCGATGACTGCGAGCGCTTCGGACCTGGTGATGCTTGCGGTTCTCGCCGGCGGCGACGCGCATGCGCGTCGGCAGCGCAAGGCTGCGCGAATCTAGATTCGCTCGACGCTCGAGACTGGCTCCGCCTCGCGCAGCGCCGCGATGATCGTGTGGAGGTGCGCGAGGTCGTGCACCTCGATATCCAGGTGGAATGTCTGGAAGCTGCCGTCGCGGTGAGTCAGCTGAAGGTTGATGATGTTGGCGTGCTTTGAGCCAAGGATGCCCGACATGGTCCCGAGCGCGCCCGGAATGTCGCGCAGGATCACTGCAAGCCGCGCCGCGCCGCCGTCCGACCCCTCGCCCCAGGCAAGGTCGAGCCAATCGGCATCGATCCCGCTGGCAAGGGTCTCGCATCCGATCACGTGGACTTCGATCTCCTCGTCCTCGCGCCTCAGTCCGACGATCCGGTCGCCCGGAATCGGGTGACAGCATTGAGCGAGATGGTAGGCGACTCCGGGCGTCAAGCCCTTGATCGAGATCGCCTTGCGCTGGCCTAGCGGGCGCGGCGCGACATCGGCGCCGGCTGAACCCGGCATCAGCGCCTCCATAAGCGATTCGTCGCTGACTCGCTTTCGGGCAATGGCGATCATCAGCTCGTCCTGGTTCTCGATCTTGAGTTTCTTGAGCGCGCGCTTCAGCGCATCCTTGTCGAGCTCGGCGGGCAGGCGCTGGACGATTTCGTCATAGATCTTGCGACCAAGCTCGACCGTCTCCTCTCGCTCCTTGTGCCGGACGAAGCGCCGTACTCCCGCGCGCGCCTTGCCGGTCGCAACGAAGCGAAGCCAGCTCGGCTGTGGGTGCTGGGCCTCGGAGGCAAGGATTTCGACCTGATCGCCATTTTCAAGCATCGTCCGTAGCGGGACCACGCGGCCGTTGACCTTGGCACCCACGGTTCGGTCGCCAAGATCAGTATGGACGGCATAGGCAAAGTCGACTGGCGTCGCGCCTTTTGGTAGCTGGATCAACTCGCCCTTCGGCGTGAAGGCGAAGATCCGGTCCTGGTACATCGCCATCCGCGTATGTTCGAGGAGCTCCTCCGGGCTTTCGGCGTGCTCCAGGATTTCGACGAGGTCGTCGACCCAGGGAATGGCGATGTCGCCCTTGGGCTTGCCTTCCTTGTAGGCCCAGTGCGCAGCGAGGCCACGCTCCGCCTGCTCGTGCATTTCCTTGCTTCGGATCTGGATTTCGATCCGCATTTTCGAATCGTGGATGACCGAGGTGTGAAGCGAGCGGTAGCCGTTGCGCTTGGGCGTTGAGATGTAATCCTTGAAGCGGCCCGGAACCATCGGCCAGCGGCGGTGGATGAGCCCAAGCGCCCGATAACAGTCACCGACGTCGGCGACGATGATCCGGAATGCCATCACATCGGATAATTGCTCGAAGCTGATGTGCCGCTCGGCCATCTTTTTCCAGATGGAGAAAGGGTGCTTCTGCCTGCCAGTGACTTCGGCCTCGAGCCCGTTGTCCGCGAGATAGAGCTGAAGGCCCAGGCCGATTCGGCTGACGAGATCGCCGCCTTGCTCTGTCAGCTGCTTCAGTCGGCGCGTGATCGATGCGTAGGCGTCGGGTTCCAACTCCCGAAATGCGAGCGTCTGCATTTCGGTCATCATTTCATACATGCCGATCCGCTCGGCGAGCGGCGCGTAAATATCCATCGTCTCGCGGGCGATCCGCCTGCGCTTGTCTTCGCTGGGGATGTGATGGAGCGTGCGCATATTGTGCAAGCGGTCCGCCAGCTTCACCAGCAGCACGCGGATGTCGTCGCTGAGCGCGAGCAGGAACTTGCGCAGGTTCTCGGCGGCCCGCTCGTTTTCCGACTGCGCCTCGATCTTGCTGAGCTTCGTTACTCCATCGACGAGCCGCGCGACATCCTTCCCGAAGAGCTTCTCGATCTCGTCGGTGGTGGCGAGCGTATCCTCAATCGTGTCGTGAAGGATCGCGGTCGCGATCGTCTGATCGTCGAGCTTCAAATCGGTGAGGATTCCGGCGACCTCGATCGGGTGACTGAAATAGGGGTCTCCGGAGGCGCGCTGCTGGTCTCCATGCGCCTTCATCGAGAAGACGTATGCGCGGTTGATCAGGCCCTCGTCCGCGTCGGGATCGTAGGATCGGACCTTCTCGACAAGTTCGTACTGTCGCAGCACCCGTCTAAGATGGGGGACGGCGGCGCTCTTGTGCAAGCGCGAAAAGAAGCCGCCGCGAGCGAAGGGAGACCGGAAGCGCCGCCGGTCAATTATTGAGCGGCGAGTGCCTTGTTCGTTTCACCCTTCGCCGAAGCATTGCACTTACCGAGCTCGGCATTGCTGAACGCCCGGCCGTCAACGGCGAAGCTCTCGACTCTGCCCGCCTGTTTCACGAGTGCCTGGCAAAGCACCGTCGGTCGGCTTTCGTCGGTCGTGCCCTGGCACGCTGCGCCGCTGCAATTCCAGTTGATATCCCGAGCGACGACATGGGGCGCGGCCGCGCTTGCCAGCTTCGCGGAATAGGTCGCGCAAGTGGCTGGTGCGGCAATAGCAGCAACTGCGGAGGCAATCAGAATGGAACGGAGCATCGCGCTTTCCCCTGCGATGAGTTGCGACTAGCAACTGATTACTATATTCCGTTTCACTTGGCAACTGTTTTTTGAAACCATTTTGTGGTTGAATGCAATGTACGAGGGGAGACAAGTGCGATGCCGGCAGAGACGCTGACGTCGGGGATCGATGCGTTCAGGAAGGCGGCATTGTCGTGCCCGCTGCCCGCGGCGGTCGAGCTGATCGGCGAAAAGTGGGCATTCCTGATCCTTCGCGGCGCACTCAACGGCTTGCAGCATTTTGAAGAATTCCAGGCGGGCCTCGGAATAGCACGCAACATCCTTTCGGACCGCCTGTCGAAACTGGTGGGCGGCGGAATTCTCGAGCGGCACCCCGATCCATCGGACGGCCGCCGAGTCATTTACTCGCTGACAGCCAAGGGCGAGGACCTGTTGCCGGTCGTCCTTGCGCTTCGCCAATGGGGCGAAAAGTGGGGCTATGGCAGCATGAAGGTGGTGCTCGCCGACG
>JANWLR010000092.1 GCA_025450755.1 Sphingomicrobium sp.
AGAATCGCGATCCGGTCCGCCCACGACCCTGCGGCGTTGACGAGAAGTGGCGCAACGAAGCTTTCGCCCTTGTCGCTGCTGACCGTCCAAATGCCTCCCCGCCGTTCGATTGAGGCGACCCTGACACCCGCGCGCAACTCGCCGCCATTGCGCCTCAGCTCCCGCAAATTGCCTTGAAGCAGCGCATGCGGGTCGAGGCGCAGCCCATCGTAATCGGCGATGCCATAGAGAGCATCAGGCTTCAGAAGGGGGCATAACTTATGGACCCCACCCGCATCCAGCCGCTCGAGCTTGGCAAACATCGAGAGGTCGGCATCGAGCCGATCGAGCGCCTCGCGCTCCTCCTCGCGTGCGTGGATCAACACGGGCATCCGATGTCCGAGCGGGACGTCGGTGAAGCCCGGCGGTGGATCATCGAAGAACGGGCGGCTCGCAAGAGTAAGGGTGCGCACGAGACGATCGCCAAGCGCATAATGGACCATCGTCGCGCTTCGGCCTGAGGAATGATAGCCGACCTGGTCCTCGGCCTCGAGGACCGTCACGCGCGCCCTGGACGAGAGTATTGCAGCAGCTGACAGGCCGGCGATTCCGCCGCCAATGATCAGGATGTCGGCGCCGTTCACCTGACCTAGGCAGCAGTCAGCCGCTCATGGACCACTTTGCCGTCCCGCGTCAGCCGGATGCCCTTCACGATCTCGTCATCGTCCGGGAGCACTGGCCTGCCCTGCTCCTTGTCCCAGAAGGCCGAGAGGAAATTGTAGAGATTGCGCGCAAACAATGCCGATGCGTCAGCCGCAAGGCTGCGTACGAGATTGGCGGCGCCGATGATCGTAACGCCGTGCTTGACGACGCGCTCGCCGCTGATTGCGCCCTCGACATTGCCGCCCGCCTCCGCCGCCAGGTCCATGATCACGCTGCCCGGACGCATCGTCGCGAGTTGAGCGTCGCTGATCAGCCGCGGCGCTGGGCGGCCGGGGATCAGTGCGGTGGTGACGACGATGTCTTGCTTGGCGATGTGGCTGGAAACGAGCTCGGCCTGCGCCTTCTGATATTCGGGCGACATCTCCGTTGCGTAGCCGCCCGCGCCCTCGCCTTCGATCCCCGCGACATTCTCGACGAAGATCGGCTTCGCACCGAGCGACTGGATCTGCTCCTTGGTCGCCGAGCGAACGTCGGTCGCGCTGACCTGGGCGCCAAGACGCTTCGCAGTCGCGATCGCCTGAAGTCCGGCGACTCCCACGCCCATCACGAACACCTTGGCCGGGCTGACGGTGCCGGCCGCGGTCATCATCATCGGAAAGGCGCGACCATATGCCGCGGCGGCGTCGACCACGGCCTTGTAGCCGGCAAGATTCGACTGCGATGAGAGGATGTCCATCGACTGGGCGCGCGTGATCCGCGGCATCCATTCCATCGCCAGCGCGTCGATGTTTGCGGCGGCATAGGCGTTCACCAAATCGCGCCGTTTCAGTGGATCGAGTGCGCCGACGAGCAGCGCACCTTTGTCTACGCCCTTGAGCAATTGAGGTTCGGGGCCCTGAATGCACAGGATGACGCCTGCGCCCTTCAGCGTGTCGTTCCGCGAGCCAAGCTTCGCTCCGGCGGCTTCGAAATCCGCATCGGCAATCGAAGCAGCAATTCCCGCACCAGACTCGACTGCAACCTCTGCGCCGAGCGCGATGAACTTCTTTACGGTCTCCGGAATGGCGGCGCAGCGGGTCTCGTTCGCCGCCTCATTCAGAACCGCTATCTTCATTTCGCTATTTCAGGATCAGGAGCACGATGAGGCCGACGACCAGGCAGACGAAGGCACCATATTTCATCATCCGGGTGAAGCGGTCGTAGTCGTGGACGTGCGCCGTCATCTCCTGGCTCCCCGGATTGGCAAGCAGCGGTTCTTCGTCATGAGCCATTTCAATCCCTCATCCGGTGTCCAAGCGTGGGTTGCGTCCATAACAAGCCATTTCCCGCTTCCCAAGCCCCATGGGCGCAAGTCTTAAGCTCGCCTTTACCCCTTCTGGCATAGGTTCGGCCGCGAAGGGCCGGAGATGCGCGAAGAACCAACACGTTCCCTGTTGCTGCTCGATTCCAATCCCGAAGAACGCAGGTTGATCTCAGCGATCGCCGGGCGTGCGGGCTGGAGCGCTGTCGGCGCCGCCGACGAGGAAATGGCGCTGGCTCTGCTCCAAGGGCCGCACGGCCGTGAGGTGCTTGCCGCCCTCCTCGGCAGCTGGGATCCGGAAACGAGCCCGCAAACAATTTCAGCACTTCGCCAGGGACGTCCGAGCCTTCCTGTCATCGTGCTGTCGCATGGCGACGATGTTTCGGTCGCGGTCGACGCAATGCGCGCCGGAGCGTCCGACTTTCTGGTCAGGCCCGTGGCCGCTGAGCGGCTTCTCGAAGCGCTCGCGGCAAACGCCGACCGCCGCCGAGCCGCAGGCGAGCTGGCCCCAGTATCTGAAAAGCTTGCGCGGGAGCTGCCGCTCGAACAGCTGATCGGCGCAGCGCCTGAATTCCGCGCGGCGCTTGCGGTCGCTGCCAAGTCGGCGCGCAATCGCCTTCCCGTGCTCATCGTCGGCGAGCCGGGGACCGGCAAGGAGACCGTGGCGCGTGCAATCCATGGCGCCAGCCTCCGCGCGAAGGGCCCCCTGCTCTCGCTCGACTGCAAGGCCGTACCGCCGAATATCATCGACAGTGAATTGTTCGGCCACGACAAGGGCGCTTTCCCGGGCGCGTTCACCGCAAAAACGGGCAAACTGGTCCACTCGGATGGCGGAACGCTGGTTCTCGATGAAATCGGCGTTCTGCCGGAGGAGACACAGGAACTGCTCGACCGGATGCTTGCGACAGGAGAAGTGCGTCCAGTCGGACTGAATGGCAGCTATTCGGTCGACGTACGCGTGATCGCCACGAATTGCCGTCCGCTCCCTGACAATTTCCACAGCGGGCTTGCAGAGCGAATTGGCGCGACAACAGTCACTTTGCCTGCACTGCGCGACCGCAGCGGCGATATTCCGGCTCTCGCGCGGCATCTTCTGCAGCGCCTTGCCGAACAGACCGGGCTCAAGGAGCTCTCGATCGGCAACGACGCGCTAGCCGTGCTGATGCGCTATGGCTGGCCAGGAAATGTCCGCCAGCTTGCCGGCGTGTTGTTCCGCGCGGCACTTCAGTGCGAAACGGGCTCGCTCACTGCGGAGCATTTCCCACACATCGCGATCCAGTCGCGCTACACCGCCCGCCGAACGGACTTTGCACCCAGCGTCAGCGCCGAGCGCAGCGAAGAGATGCTCACCGGTGCTCCCGGCGTCACCCTTTACAGCGCTGACGGCCACCTCCGCCCGCTAGATGACATCGAAGCCGACATCATTCGTCTTGCGATTGGTCATTATCGCGGCCGAATGACCGAAGTCGCGCGGCGGCTCGGCATTGGCAGGTCGACGCTCTATCGCAAGCTCGGGGAGCTCGGGATCGACACGGCCGCCTAAGCTGGAGCCGTGCCGCTCGCCGGTCTAATCCCCGGCCATGCAGTTTACGGAAAAGACCGCTCTCATCACTGGTGCGGCGTCGGGGATTGGCCTGGCCACGGCCGAGCTGATTGCCCAAGGCGGCGCTTCGCAACTTGTCTTGGTCGATCGCAACCCCAGGATCACGAGGCTTAAGATGGCTTGCCCGGCGCGGCCTTTGGTCGGTGACGTTTCCGACGAGAGTTTCTGGGATTCGGCAGACCTCGGGAAAATCGATCATGCAGTGATCAATGCCGGTATTGCCCTCACCGGACCGATCGAGAGCCTGTCCTTTGCGGACTGGCGCCGCGTCCTCGCCGTGAACCTCGACGGCGCCTTCCTCACCCTCCGCGCATCGCTTCGTGCAACGCGCGACGGCGGCTCCGTCGTCATTGTGGCGTCGGTCGCCGGCATTAAGGCGGAGCACGGAATCGCAGCCTATGGCGCATCCAAGGCCGGCGTCATCCAGCTCGCGCGGGTCGCCGCCAAAGAAGCTGCCGCTCGCCAGATTCGGGTCAACGTCATTGCGCCCGGCGGGGTGGAAACGCCGATCTGGGATCAGGTGCCGACGTTCGCCGAGCGTACAAAGCAAATTGGTCGGGGTGCGGCGTTCATCGAGATGGCAGCAATGGCAAGCCCGCTTAAGCGCTTCGCAAAGGCCGAGGAAATCGCCGGCCAAATTGCCTTTCTGCTGTCGGACGCGTCGAAGACGACGACGGGAACGGTCCTCGTCAGCGACGGCGGTTATTCGCTCTAGGCACGCCGCGGCGTCAGCGCCTGGTCCCGCATTCCGCGCCAGACGCGTAGCGCCTGCACCGTCTCGAATACGTCGTGCACACGGACGACCTGAGCTCCTTGCTCGACGGCTTTCAGCGCGAAGGCAATGCTTCCGCCGAGGCGCTTGTCTGCGGGCGCCTCGGCGGAGAGCGCGCCGATCGTCCGCTTGCGGCTGGCGCCCACTACGATTGGACAACCGAGCGAGTGCAAGAGCGCCAGGCCGTTCATCAGCTCAAGATTGTGCGCAACTTTCTTCCCGAAGCCGAAGCCAGGATCGATCAGGACCTTGTCGCGAGCGATGCCCTTCGCTTCAGCCTCCGCGATGCTTTGCTCCAGCCAAAGGTAAATTTCGACCAACACGTCGTCATAGCGCGGGTCCTCCTGCATCACCTCGGGCGCACCCTGATGGTGCATCAGAACGACGGGCACGCCAGAGGCAGCGACGATCTCGGCCGAGCGCTGGTCGAACGTGAGCGCCGACACGTCGTTGATCATCCGCGCGCCGGCTTCGAGCGCTGCCGTCATGACGTCAGCCTTGCGCGTGTCGGCCGAAATGGCGGCGCCTCCGGCGACAAGCTGTCGGATAACGGGCACGATGCGTTCGATTTCGTCGCCCTCCCAGATCACTCGAGCGCCCGGCCGGGTGGACTCGCCTCCGACGTCGACGATCGCTGCTCCTTGCGCGGCCAGGTCCGCTCCTCCCTCCGCTGCTGCTGAAGCATCGGCGAAGCTGCCGCCATCGGAGAAGCTGTCGGGAGTCGCATTGATGATTCCCATGACCTGCGGCTGGTCCAGGCGAACGGTCCGCTCGCCAAGCTGAAGCGGCGGTCGAGGCGAGGTTAGCGCCTCCCACTGGCCCGCCATGTCATCGTCAAAGCGGCTTTCAATCTTCTCCACTGGTAGCAGTTCGCTCGCGGTCCGTCGGTGTCCCTCAATCCGGATCAACTCGATGGCCGAGAACCAGTTCAGGCCACCGGCAAGCCGGGCGACCTTTCCGTCATGGCCGAAAGGAGAATCGACGAAGCCGGTTGGGCGAAGGAGCGTGCGCATGCGTCCGCGCTATAGCGCGGCGAGATGCTGTTGGCGCAAGGCATCGAGGGGTCTCAGCGCGCCGCCTTCGTCCACATGCCAGAAGGTCCAGCCATTGCAGGACGGTGCGCCCTGGAGCGCCGCGCCGACCTTGTGGATCGATCCCGCTTGCGCCTCGCAGGCAATCGACCCGTCGGCGCGCACGCAAGCGGCCCAGCGGCGCTTGGCGTCGGTCAGCGTGGTTCCCGCCGGGACAAGACCGCTTTCCACCAGCACGCCGAAGGCGACGCGCGGCTGTTCGCGCTTGTCGGGCACGGTCTGCATCGCGCTTTCGTCGAGCGGAAGTGTGGAAGCAATGCGCTCACGCGCGACTTTGATATACGCGGGTTCGCGCTCGATCCCGATCCAGCGCCGTCCGAGCCGCCGAGCGACCGCACCCGTCGTCCCCGTCCCGAAGAATGGGTCGAGCACCACGTCCCCGGGCTTCGTGCAGGCGAGCAGGATCCGATAAAGCAACGCCTCGGGCTTTTGCGTCGGATGGGCCTTCGAGCCATTATCGCCCTTCACCCGCTCTCCGCCGGCGCAAATCGGCAAAAGCCAATCAGATCGCATCTGAAGATCGTCGTTCAACGCCTTCATTGCACGGTAATTGAAGGTGTAGCGCGCCTTTTCGTCCTTCGCGCACCAGATCAGAGTCTCATGGGCGTTGGTGAAGCGCGTGCCGCGGAAATTCGGCATCGGATTCGCCTTGCGCCAGACGATGTCGTTCAGGATCCAGAAGTCGGCGTCCTGCAGCAGCGCGCCGACGCGATAGATGTTGTGATAGCTTCCGATTACCCAGATTGTGCCGTCGTCCCTAAGAACGCGGCGCGCCTGCTCGAGCCAGTCGCGCGTGAATCCGTCATAGGCGGCGAGGCTCTCGAACTTGTCCCATTCGTCGTTGACGGCGTCGACGCGGCCGCCCTCGGGCCGGAACAGGTCGCCGCCGAGCTGCAGATTGTAGGGCGGGTCGGCGAAGATCATGTCCACGCTTTTCTCGGGCAGCCGCGCCATTTCGGCGATGCAGTCGCCTTCGAGAATAGCGTCCAGCGGAAGGTCGCGCTTCGCGGCCTTCGCCCGACGAAAGCTGGTCGGCTGCTCCGCGATTCGGGCGATCAGATTCATGACTTACACAGCCCCTCTTCAAAGGGGGCGGAAGGTGAGTCAGGCGGGACTCGCGGTCAAGCGAACAAGGGTTAACGGCCCCGTTCCGGGACGCAATTGTCAGGCGACCGGGCGCTCCTCCGCCACAAGATGTTGAGTCTCAACTGCCTGCTGGGACTCAAGCTGTGGGGGGTGTGACTCGGAAGACTCTCCCTCGACAATTTCGAAGACCAGACCGGGTTGAAGGTCCTTTTCGATGACTGCGCGAACCTTCGGGAAGCTGCGGCGATGGAGCGGCGTCGGCCCAAGCGCATGCAGCGCCCGCCAATGCTCCGGAGTGCCGTAACCGCGGTTCGTTTCCCAGCCATAGCCCGGATATTCGCGTGCATAATTTGCCATGATCCGGTCGCGGGTTACCTTGGCAATAATCGAGGCGGCGGCGATCGAGCGGCATTTCGCATCACCGTCGACGATCGCCTTCGATGGGCGCTGCCATTTCGGGCAGGCATTGCCGTCGACCAGCACCCAGGCCGGCTCCAGCCCGAGCGCCTCGACGGCGCGGGTCATAGCCAGCATGCGCGCCCAATAGATGTTGATCTGGTCGATCTCCTCGACGCTCGCGACGCCGACTCCCCAGGCGCTGACCTTTACGAGCCTGGCGTAGATCGACTCGCGCTTTTCAATCGGGAGATTTTTCGAATCGTCGATCCCGCGCGGAAATCTCGAGCGGTCAAGGATGCAGGCGGCAGCGACCACGGGACCCGCGAGCGGGGCGCAGCCCGCCTCGTCGACGCCCGCGAGCGGCTGCGGAAAATCGAGCTCGAGCTTGAAGGAACAGCGCCGCGGCATCGAGTCGGACTCTTGCACCCCGGTGAGCGCTGGCGTCCAGCCGGTCGGCCGACAGAAGCTGTGGAAAAGTCTAGCTTTCCAACCGCCACGGCGGAAAGCGGCGATGTTCGCCCGCGTGATAGAAGAAGATGATGTTGCCGTCAGGATCGCGAAGCCGCGCTTCGCGCCACATCCACGGCTGGTTCCTCGGTCCGTGCTCGAAGTTGATGCCGCTGCGCGCAAGCTGCTCGACTCGGCTGTCGAGGTCGTCGCATTCGAAATAGACCGCGGTCGTCGCGATTATCTGTTCATCGGGATCGATCTGGACTGAGAAAGTCGCCCCTCCTGCGGTCTCAAATCGGGCGTAGCCGGTCTCCGGGCTGTCGACGATCTGCTTGAGTCCTAAACGGCTGTAGAAGTCGACCGAGCGCTTGTAGTTGGTTCCGGTGACCGTCACCTGGTTGAGCCTCGGCCCCCCGCCCACGTCGAGGCGAACGCCAGCATGGCCGAGCGGCCCGGCACCCTGTCCCAGTTTTGGCGCATCGTGAAGCGCAATGCGCACGAACTCGCGCGCCTTTGCTACGGAATCTGCAAGGCTCGCGCCGTCGGCAAGAAAGAAGGCAATTGCGCTTGCAAGCGTGCAGCCGGTGCCGTGCGTGCTGGTCGTTTCGATCCGCTGACCCTGCCAGCTGGTCATATTGTCTTCTTCGATGAGGGCATCGGCGAGCGCGTCGCCATCCTCATGCCCGCCCTTGATCAGCACGGCGCAGCCATGGGTTCCGACGAGATGCAGGGCGGCGGCGACAGGGTCTTCCTCCGAAGTCAGGCGGCCAAGCTCGGGAAGGTTCGGCGTCGCAATCGTCGCGACGTCCATCAGCCGTCCGAATGCGGTAATCGTGGCCTCGTCGGCCAAGGCGGACCCACTGGTGGAGACCATCACCGGGTCGAATACGATCGGAAGACCTGGCTGCTCGGCCTTGAGGCGTTCCAGGCGCGCCGCAACCTGCTGTGCAGCAAAGGCACCGCCGATCATCCCGATCTTTACGGCGTCGACTCCAATATCACTGATAACGGCTTCGATTTGCGATAGAATCATCTCCGCAGGAACCGGATGAATGCCGGTCACTCCAACCGTATTCTGGGCTGTGATCGCCGTCACCGCGGTCATCGGATGGCCGCCGAGCATCGCCACCGTCTTGATGTCCGCCTGAATCCCTGCGCCACCGCTCGAATCCGAGCCGGCGATGATCAGGATTCGAGCCGTCGACGTCATACTCCGCGTCTTCGACCCCGTTCCGGGCGCGAAGTTGTCCATGTGCACGGCATTTTCGTTAGGCTGATAAATACCAAGAAAAGGTTCACGCGGCGGTTCGCACCGCCTCACAAATATCGTCAACGAGCCGCTCGACGAGCGCCGGATCATCGCCTTCCGCCATGACCCGGATCAGCGGCTCGGTTCCCGACTTGCGAATGACGAGCCGGCCGCGACCTTCGAGTTCCGCCTCCGCAGCAGCGATTCGCTCACGAACGCTGTCAGCCTCCAGCGGCTCGCTGCCGCCGTTGAAGCGAACGTTCTTGAGCAGTTGCGGAAGCGGTTCGAACTGCCGCAGCAACTCGCTCGCGAGCGCCTTTGATTCGACTAGGGCGGCGAGCACTTGCAGGCCGGCCACGAGTCCATCTCCGGTCGTCGCGTGATCGGCGAGAATGATGTGCCCCGATTGCTCGCCGCCCACATTGCAGCCGGACCTGCGCATCTCCTCGAGCACGTAGCGGTCGCCGACCTTGGTGCGCAGCAGCTTTAGCCCAGCGCTCCCGAGCTTCCGCTCAAGACCCAGGTTGGACATGACCGTTGCGACAACGGCGTCGCCCTTCAACTCGCCGCGCGCCTGCAGGCCCAAAGCGATCAGCGCCATCAGCTGGTCACCATCGATAATCTGTCCCTGCTCATCGACAACGATCAGCCGGTCGGCGTCGCCGTCGAGCGCAATCCCGATATCGGCGCCGCTGGCGACCACGGTCTCCTGCAGCAATTGCGGATGGGTCGAGCCGCACTCGTCGTTGATGTTGAGGCCGTTGGGCGAAACGCCGAGTGGCACGACTTCAGCACCGAGCTCCCAAAGTGCATCCGGCGCGACGTGATAGGCCGCGCCATTTGCGCAATCGACAACGACTTTGAGTCCGTCGAGTCGGAGGTGCTCCGGGAAAGTATCCTTCGCGAACTGGACGTAGCGCCCGCGGGCGTCATCAATCCGGCGTGCACGGCCGATCAGCTCGGATTTCGCGAGCTTCGGATCCTTCTCCAGGCGCCGCTCGATGGAGCGCTCGTCCTCGTCGCTGAGCTTGTACCCATCAGGACCGAAAAGCTTGATCCCATTGTCCGCGAACGGATTGTGCGAAGCGGAGATCATCACGCCGAGATCGGCGCGCATCGATCGCGTCAGCATTGCTACGGCAGGAGTCGGCATCGGCCCGAGGAGCACCACGTCCATGCCGACGCTAGTGAAACCGGCGACCATCGCCGATTCCATCATGTAGCCGGAAAGCCGCGTGTCCTTGCCGATCACAACCCGGTGCCGATGGTCTCCGCGGAGAAAGTGCGTCCCTGCGGCCTGCCCCACGCGAAGCGCGGTCTCCGCAGTCATCGGCTCGAGATTGGTCGTTCCGCGGATCCCGTCGGTGCCGAAGAATTTACGCGTCATGGCGCGCCTTTAGCGCGGTTAGCCGACCCAGCGCCAGATTCCCGCCGGCATGTGCGCGATCGGTTCGTGAAGCCAGGTCGCGATCAGGAACAGCAAGGTGCCCGCAACGAGGGCGGCGGTGCCCGGATATGCGAGCCCTCGGGTGAAAGGAATGAACGCGGTCTCGGCCGTCCACTCGTGCCAGTTCTCGCCCAACTGCCGAGCTTTTTTCCTATCCTGTGCGACGGCGCCGAACAGCGCGAGGATGATGATTGCCCCATCGAAGACTAGCGCCTTCGCCTGTCCGAGGATCATCAGGTGGACAGCCGCCCAGATTGCGAAGCTCCACATCATCGGATGGCGCGTGATCCGGAGCACGCCTTTGGGTCCGCCACTTGGCCCTCGAGCGCCGACCAGGGCCGGATTTCCCAAGAACGACCCAACGAACAGGATCGAAGCCAGCCACATGAGGATCGTGCCAATGATCCAGGCTGCTTCACCCGATACCCAGAGCGCCGGCGGCTCGCGGCCACACCTGCGGTAGAAATAGACCATCAGCCCGAACATGATCAGTGCAATCAGCGAATAGAGGCCCTGGAATCCCTTCTCGCCCAATGCCCCCGCGAGCGGCCCACGCAGCGGGTGCGACAATAAGAAGTGCGTCCCGACGAACAGGATCGCGAAGAGCAAAAGGCCCATTTGCGGCGTCATTGCCGGTTCCCCCACCGATGCGCCGAACAACCGCGCTTATTTTACGCCGTGCATGATCTTCCTGAGCCAGGGCGAAATCGCAAGCAGGATTACGCCGGCGACCATCGTCGTCTCGCCTCCGACCATGAAGGTATGGGCATAAGTCTGAAGGGCGAGCTGCGGATTGGTGACCTCCCCACCGACGGTCTGGACAGAAGCGGCCTGGGCGGCCGCGCCGGCGAGATATTCGCCGATCGAAATCGATAGAAACCAGACGCCCATCATCATTCCGACAACCCGCGCGATCGACAGCTTGGTGATCATGCTGAGGCCGACGGGCGAGATGCACAGCTCGGCGATCGAATGCAGGAAATAGGTCAGCACCAGCCACCACAAGGCGACGCGGAAGTCGGCATTGGCCGTTCCGGTGCTCCATGAGAGGACGACGAAGCCCAGACCGACGAGCAGCAGGGCGATGCCGAACTTCACCTGGATCGAGGGCTCCCATCCCTTCTTGGCAAGAGCAATCCACAACCAGCTCAGGATCGGGGCGAAGATGACGATGGTGATCGGATTGAAGTTTTGCGTCTGCGGCGCCGAAATGAAGATCCCGAACAGCTCCAGCGTCGTATTCCGGTCAGCGAACAAGGTCAGCGACGATGCGGCCTGCTCGAACAAAGTCCAGAAGGTCACATTGAACACCACAAGGATGATCGCCGCCAGCATCATCTGGAACTCGGCTTTAGTGCCGACCTTGTACGACCAGATCGGAATGCCGACGACCGCCGCAAGGAAGGTCACAAACAGCACCTTGCCGAGGAACGGAGTCGCGACGATGTAACCCCACAGGCCAGTCCCGGCCTCGGCCTCGTGCGTGTTCATCACGTTGCGGAAGACCAGCCAGAAGATCGGAACCGAGACCAGCGAGAGGATGTAGATCATCAACGCGCGGTCGGGACCCGAGCGCTCCGGCGGTTCGCCGTAGCCGGCGAGGCGTCCTCCGTCGAACTGCATCAGGCAATAGCCGATCAGCATACCGACGACGACGATCGCGAAGCCGGCCCACCACCCCCACATTGCCGCGAACCATGGGCACAGCAGCTGCGAACCGATCGAGCCGACGTTGATGCCCATGTAGAAAATCGTGAACCCGGCGTCGCGCCGTGGGTCACCCTGTTTGTAGAGCGATCCGACGATCGTCGAGATGTTCGGCTTGAAAAAGCCGTTCCCGATCACGATCA
>JANWLR010000093.1 GCA_025450755.1 Sphingomicrobium sp.
CCGGCGGCATTGACGAGAATCGAAGCTTGCAGGACCGAGCCGTCGGCAAGCTCGATTTGCCATTGGCCGCCGTTGGACCTTGCCCGCTGAAGTCGTGCTCGCGTGTTGATTTGCCCGCCCCTTTGGCGGAAAGCGCGCAGATAAGAGGCATGCAGTCCCGCGACATCGATGTCGGCGCACCCGGGCTCAAACAAGGCCCGGCGCCATTGGGGCCTGATTCCCGGCACGAGCCGCTCTAGTTCGTCCCGCTCGACGATCCGCCTTTCGACCGCTGGAGGAAGGTCAGGCAACTCGCCGGTCGTCACGTGGAGGTCGCCGCGCACGCGAAGGAAGCCTCGGTCGGAAAAATCATCCGGCGGCTGCAACAGGAAGCTGCGCGAAGCGAGCGTCAGTTTGGCAACCTCGGCGCCGCCATAGCTCTCGAGATAAAATGCGGCGGATCGGCCGGTCGAATGGTAGCCGCAATGATCTTCTGCCTCGACGAGTAGCGTCCGGCGCTTGGCGGCAATCTCCGCGCCGAGGCTTGCTCCCGCGATCCCGCCACCGATGATAATTACGTCAAATTCGCTCATTTCCCCGTCGGTTACGAATTCGAAAGGCGCGCCGTCTAGGGGTAGTTTTCATGTTCAACGGCGGATTTACCGATTTGCTGCTCATCGCGCTCGCCGCAGTGCTAGTCATTGCAGCGGTGATCGACGTGCGAACGTTCACCATTTCGAATCGACTCAACCTGGCGGTGGCGCTTTCCGCGCCCATTTACTGGCTCTCGATTCCGCTGACGGCGCCTGGAATGGCGATTCAGTTGGCTGCGGGCGTGATCGTGTTCGTGCTGCTTGCAGCCGCCTTTTACGCGGGGATGATGGGGGGCGGTGACGTCAAACTCGCTGCGGCGCTCGCGCTGTGGTTTCCACCACTGCTTACCCTTCGTTTTCTGATTCTTATGTCGATTGCAGGCGGCGTGCTCACGCTTGGAATTCTCGGCTGGCATCGTGCCAAGCGCCGGGATGGACGACCCGAGATTCCGTACGGAGTCGCGATCGCATTCGGCGGTCTCGCGATTCTCACCCAACGCTTTCTTAACCAATTTGTCTGATTTGTGAGGCTGTTCAAGGGGCCCGTAAGGGGGAGGCGATTTCGCCATGGATGTGAAGAAGCTCGCGCTGCTCGTTGGAGCGCTGGTCATCGCGGTCATCACCGCTGTCATGGCCAAGAACATGTTCGCCGGCGCCGGCGCGCAGCAGGCTGCTGCTGCTCCCGCGGTTCCGCTCGGACCGAAGGTACTCGTTGCCAAGAAGGCGCTGCCTGCCGGCACGATCATCGACGTTGACAGCCTCACCCTTCAGCCGTGGCCGAAGGAGTTGATGCAGAGCGCTTATTATGTCGAGGGTCAGCCAGACGGCGATCCCAAGAAGCTGCTCGGCACTGTCGTCCGTTATCCGATCACGGCCGGCCAGCCGGTGACCCGCGGCGCCCTCGTCGGCCCGCAGGATCGCGGCTTCCTCGCCGCGGCGCTGGCCGCCGGCATGCGTGCCATCACCGTACCGGTCAACGTCTCTTCGGGTGTCGCCGGTTTCGTCTTCCCGGGCGACCATGTCGACCTGGTGCTGACGCAGCAGGTGCAGGGCGGCGGCGACGGTCCGGCGCTGAAGGTTGCCGAGACGATCATCCGCAACCTGCGCGTTCTCGCGACCGACCAGCGCATCACTGACAAGGACGAGGACGGCAAGACTCAAGTCCGCACCTTCTCGAACGTCACGCTGGAGGTTACTCCGCGCATCGCCGAGAAGATCGCGGTCGCGCAAAGCCTCGGCTCGCTGTCGCTTTCGCTTCGCTCGATTGCCGATAATTCGGGCGACCTCGAGCGTGAAGTCGCGGCCGGCGACATCAAGGTTCCTGCTGGCACTAGCCCCGACCAAGAAAAGCAGATGATGCTGGCGATGGCCAATCGGCCGATCGATACCAACACGACCTTCTCGACCGGCGGCGACGTGTCGCGCTTCCAGCGCCGCACCGTCCCGGCGAAAACCAGCGCAGCGGCGCCCGCTTCTGGCGGCGCCGGCGGGACGCCCTCGATGCCGGTAGGTCCGGTCGTCCGTATCGCACGCGGCAATAATGTCACCGTTGTTCCGGTGGGAGCTCGCTAAGATGAAGACTCAAGCCATCACCCGCCGGGCTCGCCTCGGCACTGCACTCGCCGCCCTGGCGATTGCGCTAGGGACCGTCAGTGCCGCCGCTCCTGCGGTTGCTCAGCCGGTCACGGCCAAGCCGGCCGAGACGCTGAACCTCAGCAAGGGCACGGGCACCCTGGTGCGGCTATCGCAGCCGATGAGCGACGTCTTTGTCGCGAACGACGGCATTGCCGACGTCCAGGTTCGCTCTTCGACCCAGCTCTATGTTTTCGGAAAGACGCAAGGCGAAACAACGGTCTACGCGACGTCCAAGGGCGGTCGCGTCGTCTACGCCGCAAACGTCCGGGTCGGCAACAACATCAGCTCGCTTGGCGAGATGCTTCACCTGGCCATGCCTGATGCGAGCATCCAGGCGACGCCGATGAACAACCTCGTGCTGCTCACCGGCACCGTTGCCAACCCAGACGATGTCGCCGAGGCACAGCGCCTCACGCAGGCCTATGTCGGCGAGGGAACGCAGGTCGTCACTCGGCTGAAGTCGGCAACGCCCCTTCAGGTGATGCTAAAGGTCCGCATCGCTGAGGTTAATCGCTCGCTGCTCAAGTCAATGGGCGTGAACCTGCTGTCGAACGACAGGACCGGCGGTTTCAAATTCGCTATCGGCCGCGGAAATCCGGGCACCATCGGTGGCCCGGGCAGCGCGGCAGTGAATATCAACCCGGCGGGCACCACGCTCGGCGCCTTCGGGCACCTGCTTGGTCTGGATATCCTCGGTTCCCTGGATATCGCAGCGAACGACGGCGTCGCCACAATCCTGGCTGAACCGAACCTGACAGCGCTCTCCGGCGAAACGGCAAGCTTCCTTGCCGGCGGCGAGTTCCCGATCCCGGTTTCGCAGGCCAGCGGCTCGAACGCCGCGATCACCGTCGAGTACAAGCAATATGGCGTCGGCCTGGCATTCACGCCGATCGTGCTTAGCGACGGCCGCATTTCGATGCGCGTCCGTCCTGAAGTGAGCCAGCTCGACGACGCAAACGGCGTGACGCTCAACAACTTCCGCATTCCGGCGCTGATTACGCGTCGGGCGGAAACGACGGTTGAGCTCGGCTCGGGTCAGTCGTTCATGATTGCCGGTCTGTTGCAGAACACCGGCAACAACAGCGTCGACAAGACTCCGGTCCTTGGCGACCTGCCGATCCTCGGCGCGCTCTTCCGCTCGACCAAGTTCCAGCGGCAGGAAACCGAGCTGGTCGTCATTGTCACGCCTTATCTTGTCCGCCCTGTCTCGGGGCAGCTCACGACGCCCATCGACGGATATCGCATTCCAAGCGACATCCAGCGCGACTGGGGCGGTCAGACGTTCACCGGCAAGAGCGGCAGGCTCGACCCGACGGCCGTGACCGGCCCTGCGGCAGCCCCAGGAGTTGCACTCCCCGCGGCCGGCGCGGCAGCGGCACCAGCCCCAGGGTTCAAGCTGTGATGCGCGGCTCAATTAGGAAGGATTCGACGATGCGCTCGAAGTTTCTCCTCATCGCTCTCGGCGTAGCCCTCTCGGCCTGCCAGACCGCGGGTCAGCCGGACAAGCCGGCAATGGGCAGCGCTGCCGTCAATGTGCCCGTTGTCACTGGGACGGACTATGTATTTGACGCGGCCGCTCCTGGAGGCGCGCTGGCAGCTGGCGAAACAGATCGCCTGAACGGCTGGTTCCAGGGTCTTGGCCTCGGCTACGGTGACACGATCTATGTCGACGCTGGCTATGCTCCGGGCGCGCGCGCCCAGGTTGCAGCGCTTGCCGGTCGATATGGAATGCTCGTGACGCCCGGTGCACCGGTCACTGCAGGCGCGGTCCAGCCCGGATCGGTCCGCGTGGTGGTCGCGCGCCGCCGCGCCTTCGTTCCCAACTGCCCCAATTGGAGCAGGCCGTCGCAGCCCGACTGGGATAACAAGACAATGTCGAACTACGGCTGTTCGGTGAACTCGAACCTCGCCGCAGAGATCGCCAATCCTGAAGACCTCATCCACGGCCGCGAGGGTGCGACGGTCACCGACTCGACGGCCGCAACCAAGGCTGTGGATATGTACCGCACCAAGCCACCCACGGGACAGGGCGGTCTCCAGGCAGTGAGTACGAAGGGAAGCAACTGATGAACGCTCCATTCCAGGCACGCGCGGGTTTGCGCGATCCGTTCACCGCCTTCGTCTGCGACGACGCAACTGCCGACATGCTTCGGCCGGTTGCCGTCGAGCATGGCTGGTCGCCGGAGAAGGTCAACAAGGGAGGGTTGCGCAACGCGGTTCAGTCGCTGTCAGTCTCTGCGAGCCCGAACATCCTCTTCGTGGATCTCTCCGAATCTGCGGATCCACTCAACGACATCAACGCGCTTGCGGAAGTCTGCGAGCCGGGCACGATCGTGATCGCGGCCGGCACCGTCAACGACGTCCGTCTCTATCGCGACCTCGTTGCCAGCGGCATTCACGATTATCTGCTGAAGCCGTTCACGGTGGACCAGCTGCGCGACACCTTCGCGCATGCGCAGATGATCCTGTCGGGTCCGCGCGGGGAAGCCCAGGCCGACAAGCCGCACGTCATGGCCGCGGTGATCGGCGTTCGCGGCGGCGTTGGCGCGTCGACGATCGCGACGTCACTCGCTTGGCTGTTCGGCGAAAAGGCGCGTCGCACGACTGCGCTGCTCGACCTCGACGTCCATTTTGGTACGGGAGCACTCGCGCTCGACCTGGAACCGGGCCGCGGCCTCACCGACGCGATCGAGAACCCCAGCCGAATCGACGGACTGTTCATCGAACGCGCGATGGTTCGGGCAAACGAACGACTGTCAGTTCTTTCAGCTGAAGCGCCCATCCACCAGCCGCTGGTGACGGACGGCTCGGCATTCTTCCAACTTCAGGAAGAGATGAGGAACGCGTTCGAATCGACCGTTCTGGATCTCCCGCGCCACATGCTGATCCAGTATCCGCACCTGGTGCACGATGCGCATGTGGCAGTTGTGGTCGCGGAGCTCACGCTGGCCGGAACGCGTGACACGATCCGGGTGCTCGCCTGGCTCAAGTCCAATGCGCCGCAGACCAAGGTTATCGTGGCGGCCAATGCCGTTCCGTCGGGCGGCGCTCTGGAAATCAGTCGGAAGGACTTCGAGCAGTCGATCGAGCGGGCCGTCGATGTGGTCTTCCCATTCGATTCGAAGGTCGCCGCCCAGGCAGCCAAGCTCGGCAAGCCGATGGCTGAAGTTGCCACTGGCAAGCTCGCCTCGCCGTTCAACACCCTCTCCGGCATGGTCTTGAACCACGCCAGCGAGGCAGGTGCTGCAACCGAGGCGGCGAGCGGGGAAAAATCGAAATCCCTGGTCGATAATCTGAAGTCGATGCTTTCGAAGCCGAAAGACAAGGCAGCGTAAGCAACCAATGCACCGGCGCTCAACCGAGCGCCGGCGCATGAGAAGTGAGAGGCGAAGGCAGCATGCTCTTGTGGCTACTCATCATCGGCGGCATCGGCGCGCTCTCCCTCGGCTTCTTGGCCGTGCGCGGTCCGTCCGCGTCGAAGGTTCTCAAACGCCGCATCGAGCTGATCAAGGAACGCCATGGCGACGCCATCGCGGGCGGCGCCCAGGCGCAGATCCGCAAACTCTTCGCCGAGCGCGCGAGCAAGTTCGAAGGCTATGCCTCGACCCTGATCCCGAAGCCCGCTTTGCTGCGCAAGCGGCTCGAGCAGACCGGCAAGGACATCTCGCTTGGCAAATATGCCACGATCTGCATCGGCCTGATCGCCCTCGTCGCCTTCCTGCTGGTGATACGTGGCGCACCGTTCATTCTCTCGCTGATGCTCGGCCTCTTCTTCGGAATCGGTGGGCCGCATTTCATCATCGGCAAAATGATCAAGCGGCGCATCAACAAGTTCAACTCGAACTTCCCGGACGCGATCGAGCTGATGGTCCGCGGCCTTCGCTCCGGTCTTCCAATCACCGAAACGCTGGGAATCGTCGCGGGCGAAATCGCCGGCCCGGTGGGCGTCGAGTTCAGGATGGTCTCCGACAAGATGAAAATCGGCCGCACCATGGAGGCCGCGCTCCAGGAGACGGCGGATCGCCTCGGTACTGCTGAGTTCCAGTTCTTCGTGATCACGCTCGCGATCCAGCGGGAGACGGGCGGCAACCTTGCCGAAACCCTGTCGAACTTGGCCGACGTATTGAGAAAACGCGCGCAGATGAAGCTGAAGATCCGGGCGATGAGCTCTGAGTCGAAGGCTTCGGCCTACATCGTCGGCTCGCTGCCGTTCGTGGTCTTCGGCCTCGTTTACATGATCAACCCTTCGTACATGGGCAAATTCTTCACCGATGAGCGGCTGATAGTCGCTGGTGTAGGCGGCATGATCTGGATGGGTATCGGCGCCGCGATCATGGCCAAAATGGTCAACTTCGAGATTTGACGGGGGGCTAATATCCATGCAGCAGTTGCCATCAGGCGGCCCCCAGATCCTAGGCTTCGACGTCATCTGGATTGCGACGATGCTCAGTGCAGTCGCGACCTTCGCCGTCATGCTCGCCATCTATGCAGCGACGACGGTCAAGGACCCGATGTCGCGCCGCGTAAAAGCGTTGAATGAGCGCCGAGAGCAGCTCAAGGCCGGCATCGTCGCGTCGACCAACAAGCGCAAAAAGCTGACGAACCGCAACCAGGCGGCCGACCGGGTTCGCGGCATCCTCACCCAGTTCAAGATGGTGCAGGACGACCAGCTCAAGAAGACGCAGCTGCGCCTGATGCAGGCGGGCATCCGCACAAAGGACCTCGCTTTCTTCATCATCTTAGCGCGCTTCCTGCTGCCGGTGGTGATCGGCGCGATCGCGATCGTCGGCTTGTATTTCCTCAATTATTTCCCGCAATGGTCCTGGTTCCGCCGCTACGCCACAGTCGCATTCGCGTTGATCGGAAGCTACAAGGCGCCGGACCTCTGGCTGAAGAACAAGGTCACCAAGCGCAGCCATGCGATCCGCAAGGGCCTGCCGGACGCGCTCGACCTGCTCGTGATCTGCGCCGAGGCCGGCCTCACCGTTGACGCCGCGTTCGGCCGCGTGTCGCGCGAGCTCGGCAAGGCCTATCCGGAGCTTGGTGACGAATTCGGCCTGACCGCAATCGAGCTCGGCTTCCTCAACGAGCGCCGGCAAGCATTCGAGAACCTGGCCAACCGTATCGACCTCGAAGCAGTGCGCGGCGTGGTCACAACCATGATCCAGACCGAGAAATACGGTACGCCGCTCGCCAGCGCACTGCGCGTGTTATCAGCCGAATTCCGGCACCAGCGGATGATGCGCGCCGAGGAAAAAGCAGCGCGTTTGCCGGCGATCATGACCGTGCCGCTGATCCTGTTCATTCTGCCGACGCTGTTCGTGGTCATCCTGGGTCCGGCCAGCTGTTCGATCCACGACAACTTCCTGCACGGCAATTAAGAAGGAGCAGCCGCTCGGCTCGACCGAGCGGCTTCAGGGAACGCAGCGGCGCGCTCACGCGTAGTCGCTGCGGTTCCATTGCCGTTTGGGAGTCGCCATGAATATCACCACCGATCCCAACCTTTGGGCGATCTGCGGGCTCGTCTTCCTGCTCGGCCTCCTCATCGGAGTCTTCCTGACCGCCGGTGGCCGGAAGAAATGGAAGACCCGTTACAACGGTGAAGTGGAGCGCCGTCGCGAGCTCGAGAAGGCCCATGCCGAGCGCGAAAAGGAATGGCGTGAACGCGACTCCTTACGCGCTGCGGCGATCAAGGATCCCCGCGAGCCCGGCGATGGAGAGGTACGCTCGCTCTAGCCCTCGATCCTCGAGAAATCGGCGACTCGGTTCACGGCATCGCGGAACCGCATCAGCAGGTTCAGCCGGTGCTCGCGCTTTGCCGGGTCGGAATCGTTGACCGTCACATGGTCGAAGAAGTCGTCGATCGGGCTGCGTAGCGACGCGAGAGCGGCCATCGACGCGGTGAAATCCTCGGCGTCGATAGCGGCGGCCGCCCTGGGCTCAGCGGCATCGAGCGCAGAAATCAGCGCCTTCTCCTGCGGCAGCTCAGCGCCCGCCTCGCCTGACGACATTTCGGCCACCGCTTCACCGACGATGGGATCGTCGACGAGCACTAAGGGGTCCTCTTCGCCAGTCTGCGGGATTCCCTGTGCCAAAGGCGAACTCATCACGCCGCCGGTCCAGTTTTCCTTCTTCAGGATATTTGCGGCGCGCTTGTAAGCCGTCAGCAGGTCGGCTCCGTCCTTGGTCTCGACGAAATTTTGCAGCGCATTCACGCGAGCAAGAAGGCGCACGAGGTCGTCCTCTCCACCCAGTGCAAACACCGCATCGATCAAATCGTGCCGCACTCCGGCTTCGCGTTGTTGCACCTTCAACCGGTCCGCGAAGAAGTCGCCCATTTCGTCGGCGGTGCGGTCGAGGCGATGCGCCGCGCTGCTGTCGGCAGCTTGACCGGCACAATTTGCAAGACCGCCGCGCAGCGCCTGCGTAAGGCCCAGCCGTAGCCCGTTGCGGACGACCAGCTCGATCGATGAGATCGCCGCACGGCGCAGTGCGAACGGGTCCTTTGACCCGGTCGGCTTCGCGTCAATGCTGAAGAACGCGGCAATCGTGTCCAGCTTGTCCGCGAGAGCCACGGCGATGCTGACCGGTGCCGTTGGCACGTCGTCTCCCTGTCCCACGGGCTTGTAATGATCGCGGATAGCGTCGGCGACGGGGCGCGGCTCTCCCTGTGCTGCAGCGAGATAGCCGCCGATGATCCCCTGCAATTCGGGAAATTCGCCGACCATGCCGGTTACGAGGTCGGCCTTTGCCAAGCGCGCAGCGCGCTCGACCTGGATCGGGTCAGCCTTGATCACACCATTTTCGACCAGCCAGCGCGCAAGCTTCGCCAAGCGCTCGACCTTGTCCGCAATCGTGCCGAGTTTTTCGTGAAAGACGATTCCGCCGAGCTTCTTGGCCTGTTCCTCGAGCAAGATTTTGAGATCCTGCTCCCAGAAGAAGCGCGCATCGGCGAGGCGCGCGGCGAGCACCCGCTTGTTCCCCTCGACGATGGCAGCGCCTCCGTCCTTTGCGGCGACGTTGGCGACGCACACGAACGCCGGCGCAATGAGGCCACCGGGATCGGTGCACGCAAAATATTTCTGGTTCGTGCGCATAGTGAGCACGATCACCTCGCGCGGCACGTCAAGATAATCGTCGTCGAAACGCCCGAGCAGCGGCACAGGCCATTCGGTCAGGCCGGCATTCTCGACCACGAGTCCTTCGTCTTCGAGTAGCTGCAAGCCGGCTTCGGCAGCCGCCGCGGCAGCCCCCTCGCGGATGATCCGTTCGCGTTCTTCCTGGTCGACGATGACGTGGCAGGCACGCAGCTTCTCGACATAATCGGGCGCGCCGCCGACGGTGATCGCCCCGGGATGATGGAAGCGGTGGCCGGCCGTCGTCGCGCCGCTGATGATGCCGTCGATCTCGACCGGTACGATCTCCTCGCCAAGAATGGCGACAATGCCATGCAGCGGCCGGACCCATCGCAGCGAGCCGTCACCCCAGCGCATCGACTTGGGCCACGGAAATTCGGCGACGATACGTTTGATGCTCTCGCCGAGGATCTCCGCAGCCGAGCGCCCCGCCCGCTCGATCGCCGCAAAATAGACACCGTCGCGCTCCTCAAGTTGGTCACGAGACAGCCCCGTCTTGCGGAGGAAACCGTCAAGCGCCTGCGGTGGTGCCGAGGTTCGGGGGCCCTTCACTTCCTCGCGGCTCGCCTCGGTGGCGTCGGCCACATCGCGTGCAATCAGCACCAGCCGGCGCGGGCTCGAAAAGGCTTCGATTGGCCCCGTCGTGAGGCCCGCCTCTGCCGTGCATTCGGCGAACAGCCGAGCCAGGTCATTGCGCGCCCTCGCCTGCATTCGTGCGGGGATCTCTTCCGACCGAAGCTCGAGCAGGAAATCCGCCATCAGGATGCGCGCTCCAGCCACGCACCGCATGCAGCCTTCGCGAGATCGCGGACGCGCCCGATATAGGCTTGCCGCTCGGCGACGCTGATCACGCCGCGCGCCTGCAGCGTGTTGAACACGTGGCTCGCCTTGATCGCCTGCTCATAGGCCGGGATCGGAAGCTTGTTCTCGAGGCAGCGCTCGGACTCTGCCGCGGCCTTGCGGAAAAGGTCGAACAGTGCGTCCGTGTCGGCCACTTCGAAATTGTAAGCCGACATCTCGCGCTCGTTCTCGAGAAAAACGTCGCCGTAGCTGACGCTGGAGTCATTGAACTTCAGGTCGAAGACATTGTCGACGCCCTGAATGTACATCGCCAGCCGCTCCAGGCCGTAGGTCAGTTCGCCGGTCACCGGCTTGCATTCGAACCCGCCAACCTGCTGGAAATAGGTGAATTGGGTAACTTCCATCCCGTCGCACCAGACTTCCCATCCCAGGCCCCAGGCGCCGAGCGTCGGGCTTTCCCAGTCGTCCTCGACGAAGCGGATATCGTGTTTCAATGGGTCGATACCGATCTCGACCAGGCTGCCGAGGTACAGCTGCTGAAGGTCATCCGGGCTCGGTTTTAGCACCACCTGGTACTGGTAATAATGCCCGAGCCGGTTTGGGTTCTCGCCGTAGCGACCGTCTGTCGGGCGACGGCAAGGCTGAACATAGCTGGCGCGCCACGGATCCAGCCCGAGCGAGCGCAGTACGGTTGCGGGGTGGAATGTCCCCGCTCCCATCTCCATGTCGTAAGGCTGCAGGATCACGCAGCCCTGCGCGCCCCAATAATGGTGCAGCGTCAGGATCAGGTCCTGGAAGCTCAGGCTCAAGCGAAGCGCCCCTTCATTTGCATTGTCGGGGCTTTGGACGAAGTGGCGCGCACAGGCAATCTGGGGGATTGCTGGGCACGCACTTCTTGGGAGAGGCAAGTGGACGTTAAGCTTGCCGCGATTAGCTGCTCATGCGAGCGAATGGTCGAAAGGGTTTGAATTGAAGCTGAAATCACTCCTGCGGCGAGCGTTCGCTGTAATCGGAATCCCGCTGCTTCTTGGCGCCGTATCCGCCGAAGCGCGCACGCTGAGCGTTGCTCATCCGGCACTGTGGGAAGTCAGCGACCCGGACACCACGATCTACCTATTCGGGACGATCCATCTTCTTCCCAATGATCTTCAATGGCGTACCGCGAAGCTCGACGAAGCCATGGCGAGTTCGCAGGAGCTCGTTGTAGAGACGATCGTCGACGAGAAAGACCCGACCAAGCTCATGTCGGCGATGGCCAGCCTCGGACTTGCGAAGGGCCTGCCGCCGATCATGCAGCGGGTGTCGCCTCCCGAACGGCCAAAGCTGGAGGCCGCAATCAAGAAAAGCGGGGTTCCCGAGCTAGCCTATAACGGAATGAAGACCTGGATGGCGGCCTTCCTGCTCCTCGGCAATCAGTTCAAGGCGCTTGGACTTTCTGGCGGCGCCGAGGCTGTGCTCAAGAACGTCTTCACAAGCGAGGGAAAACCAATCGGCGAGCTGGAAAGCAACGTCCAGCAGCTGAGCTTTTTCGATCGCTTGCCCGAGCCTGCGCAGCGCGCGCTGCTGGAGGGAGCGATCGAAGACCAGAAGGCGACAGACACCGAGTTCACCGGGATGCTCGACGCCTGGTCGCGCGGCGACGTCAAAGGCATTGCCCAGACGTTCGACCGGGAGCTCTCGGAGTCGCCAGCCCTCCAGCAGGATCTGATCCGTCAACGCAATGCCAATTGGAGCCGGTGGATCGAGCAGCGAATGGGTCAGCCTGGCACGATCATGATTGCGGTCGGGGCCGGCCATCTCGCAGGCAAGAGCTCGGTCCTCGAGCTGCTCAGGCGTGACGGATATAATGTTCGGAGGCTGCAATAGTTACGGCAACGGAACCAAACTTCTACTATCCAACGATAAAAGTTCACCTTTTCGCCGATTTCGCTAGACTTTTCTTAAGCGTTTGGTGACCATCATCCCGGTTATCGGGCTGGGGGGTCTGATGCGTGGAGCGGCTCGGCGGAAATTCCGCCGCGGGTAGGTACACCCGTTGCTTCTTCCTGCTTCTCTCCGTCCAGCGCCATTCGCCTCGGAGGGTGATGGATGGTGAGCTTGCTTGTCGCTGCCGCGCTGATCGCTGCAACGCCTGCTGCCGCGCCACCTGCATCGCCCACCGCTGACGAGCCAGCCATGTTCGTCGTCCGCGATGCAGACACGACGATCTATATCTTCGGGACTTTCCACGCGCTCGACGGCAAATCGCAGTGGCTGGGTGGCGATGTGAAGGGCGCGTTCGAGCGTTCGGACGAGCTGATCCTCGAAACCCTTGTTCCTGAAAAACCGATTGTTCTACCGGCCGCGTTCGGGCCGGGCTTCCGCCCGCCTTCGGTAACCCCATCGGCATCGTTTCTTGCCACGACGCGAATGGCAATCAACGCCGGCCGCGCCCAGGGCATGCAGGTAGACAATGGGGCCGACATGGTCCTGCGCCGCAACGCGGAAGCGGAAGGCAAGCACGTCGAGGGCCTCGAGACGCTTCAGTCGCAGATCGATATGTTCAACCAGATGCCATCGGCTCCCGTAGCGAAAGTTGCGTCGGCTAAAGTGACTCAGTCGGTCTCCGCCACTCCGATGGAAAGCCTGTCGAAGGCCATGGTCGAGATGCAGTCCGCCTGGAAGCGCGGCGACCAGAGCGTCTTCGTGCGAATGCTCGACCAGTTGAAGACTGCCTCACCCGACACCTACCGGATGATGTTCACCGAGCGGAATGCCCGCTGGGCCGACTGGATCAAGGCGCGAATGCAAACGCCCGGTACGGTGTTCGTTGCCGTCGGCGCGGGTCATCTTGCCGGCAAGGACAGTTTGCTCGTACGCCTCGCCGAACGCGGCCTCCCCTCGCAACGGGTATACTGAGCCGCCAACTTGCTTTTTCGGACGTCCTACCGTAGGGCGCCCGCTCTCCCGAGCCATGGTCATCCCTGGAGGCGTGGCAAGGGTCTAAACACAAACGGAGCATAGCCAAATGAGCGAACAGCTAACGCTGCCCGCCGAGGCGCGCGACCGGGCTGGCAAGGGAGCCTCCCGTGCACTGCGCCGCGAAGGCCGGGTCCCCGCCGTAGTCTACGGCGAAAAGAAGGAGCCTCTCTCGATCCACGTGGAGGAGAAGCTTCTCTCAAAGATTCTTTCGACCGGTCACTTCATGAACTCGGTCATCATGATCGATTTCCAAGGAAATCCGCAGCGGACCTTGCCAAAGGCCGTCGATTTCCATCCGGTAACTAGTCGTCCGATCCACGTCGATTTCCTGCGCATTGGCGAGCACACGAAAGTGCACGTCGCAATCCCGATGCGCTTCGATAACGAAGAGGAATCACCTGGCCTCAAGCGCGGCGGCGTTCTCAACGTCGTCGTCCACGAGCTGGAGATCGTCTGCGACGCGGCAAGCATCCCGGCCGAGATCCACGTGCCGCTGGATGGCCTCGAGATCGGCGATTCGGTGCACATCAGCCAGGTGAAGCTGCCCGATGGCGTCACGCCGGCGAACACGGATGAGGATTTCACGGTCGCGACCATCGTCGCTCCGTCGGCAATGAAGGCCGAGGAAGAAGAAACTGCGCCTGCGGGCGAAGTCCCGACCGTCGAGGGCGAGGAAGCTGAAGGCGGTGAAGCTGCTGAGGGCGGCGCCGCCGAAGGCGGCGAATAGCCCCTTCCCTTCTCTGGAAATGAAGGAGCCGCCCAGCCGAAAGGCTGGGCGGTTTCTTTTTGCATGATGCTCACGCTAGGGGATGCCGATGCAATTGTGGGTCTGTCTCGGCAATCCGGGCACGCGCTACGCGCTGCAGCGGCACAATGTCGGTTTCATGGCTGCGGACATCATCGCCGAGGTGCATGAATTTGGGCCCTGGTCGAAGAAATTCCGGAGCCTGATTTCCGAAGGCCGCATCGGCCGCAATCGCGTGCTGCTGTTAAAGCCTCAGACCTTCATGAACGACAGCGGCGACGCGGTTCAGCAGGCCATGCATTTCTACAAGCTCGACCTGGACGCGCTCACGGTCTTTCACGACGAGCTCGACCTCGCGCCGTTCAAGGTGAAGGTAAAAATCGGCGGGGGGACCGCAGGTCATAACGGATTGAGATCGATCGACGCCGCACTCGGGCCCGACTTCCGCCGCGTCCGCATCGGCATCGGCCATCCGGGGCCCGGTCGTAAGGACCTCGTCACCCCACATGTGCTCGGCAATTATGCCAGGGCCGAGATGGAGCCTCTCTCGGACGTGCTCAGTGCAATCGCCTCCGAAGCCGAATGGCTAGCCGACGGAGACGATGCTCGTTTCATGAGCGAAGTCGCCTTGAGGCTGCAGCAGTCGGATTAGAAATCGACCGTCAGATAACCTTGGACGTACCGCTCGGGGTTGGACGTGTAGACTCCCGACCCGGCGAGACCCCAGCCGATGTTGTTGAACAAATTGACCAGCTGTAGCCGGAAGGTCGCGCTGCGGCCGGCAATCTTGAAGCGATAGTGACCGCCGACGTCGACGCGCGCCCGCGGCGGCAGGAAGACGAGATTGTCCGTTGTCGCGGGAGTGCGGCCGCGGTGCATCATCGCGACATCCAGTTCCAATCCTTTCAAGATTGGCGTCTTCCAGTTGGCATTGGAGATTATTAAATGTGTCGGCAGGCCGACTGGTTTCGATCCGATATTGCCGACCGCACCTGAAGCGGTGACTTTCGGGTCCAGGAACATGCCCCCGGCAACGACGTCCAGGCGCGGGGTTACGCTCCCCGAGACGGAGAATTCCGCACCTCTGCTCTCTACCGTCCCGATCTGCCGATAGATGTTTGCCGAATCGAACCCGAAATAGGGCCGCGTAAGGTCGAACACGCCGGCGGCAGCCTTGATGCTCTTGGTAATGTTGAAGCGTAAACCCGCGTCCTTCTGCTGGGTCAAGATTGCGGGCAGCGGCTCGTTGCGATTGGCGGCATTCGGCGGTGCGGTTCCGCTCTCCTCGAGGCCGCGCGCATAGCCTGCATAGATCGCAACCGACCCGATGATGTTGGCTGCCGCCGTGGCATTGTAGAGCAACGGGTTCGAGCGCGTCACTGCAACCGGCTCGCCCGGGAGCACGGTTTCCTTGCGGAAGCGCGCTTGTGAAATCCCGAAGCTTATCTCACCAACATTTTTCCAGCGCCCGTCATAGGCGAGCCCAAACGTCGTCTGGCGGACTTGGTCGTGGCTCTTTTCGCCAAAATTGAACGATGCGGGCTCGGGGGCTGTCACATCTTCGCCAATGCGGCCTGGCCCAAAATCGATGAAATCAGATCCGCCAAACTCGCGGCGGGCATCCCGTTCGCGAAGGCTCAAATGGAAGACATGCAAGCGCGGTCCGTCCGGGATGCTGTGGGTCAGCCTGATCTCGCCACTGTTTGAAACGGACTTCACATGCGGGTCGGCGAACAGCAAGCGTTCGCCGCTGCCGTCCGGCTGCTCCTGGTCGAGAATGTTGGTGAAGCTGTGCTTGAGGTCATTGTCCGAACGGAAAGCGCCCAGGCGCAGGACCCAGTTCTGGGCGAGGCGAGCGGACGCGAGCAGGCCAGTGTTAAAGCCGGTATAGCGATAGTCGGCCCAACCGGGCCCTTCGTAGTGATGCGGTCGGGGAAGCTTGGGAAGGAAGTTGCCAGCGGGAACGTAAAAGATGCCCGCTTCGTCATTGAAGTCGTCGGTTACCGCCCAGAATGGCATGACCTCGATTCCGGGCGCCGGACGCCACAGTCCGATCAGGCTCACAGTGTGATTGAAATTATCCGTTCCGTCGGGAAAGGCGACGCGCGTGACATTCACACCGTAGCCGAGGCTGAGCTTCGAAGTGACCGGCTGGGAACCGTCAATTTCAGCACCGAACGTGCCGAAGCTGTCGAAATTGGCGACAATCGAAGCGCCGGCTTTGTCACTTGGCCTTCTCAGCGTCTGGTCGACGATCCCGCTCGGCGCCGCGAATGGATAGCCCTGCGCCGACAGCCCCACCTTGATGCTGACAGAATCCACTAACGTGCCGGCGAGATTGTATTCCTGGTCGAAATAGAGGCCGTTGATCCTGAGGTTGCCCGCTGCGGCCGGCGAGAAGCCGCGCGCATTCCCGGCGTTGTAAATACCGAGGCTTTCGCGTCCGACGCTGAAGCCGAATGCATCCTCGGCCTGGGTGACCGCATTCTCATCGGACCGTGACTGGGCGTGGGCCGCGGCGGAAGTGCATGTCAGGGCCGCCGCCGCGACATTCAAGAAAAAACGCGGCCGCCCGATCATTAACTGCTCCCCTATTACCCGAACGCACGGGATTGCCGCAGATGAACCGGGTCGTTGGTCGACAAACGCCGCTTTCTGCAAGGCGCAGTTGCGCTTCGATGTATCTGCAAACGGTGAACCGGCTTAGGAATGAGCCATGCGCAACCTGTTCGTGACAAAACTCTACGAGGCCGAGCTCGGCGATGATGCATTGGCGCGCGATCTTGCCCATTCGATCCGTGCTCTGGCCGATGACGATGAGGCTGGGCGCCGCTGGTCGACGGCGCACGGCTACGCGGGCTACACCAGTTATGCCTCGCTCAACGATTTGCCGAAGCGCGACCCCGCATTTGCGGCGCTTTCAAGACTGCTAAGCCGTCACGCAGCGCTATTTGCGCGCGAGTGCGGCTTCGACCTTGCGCGCAAGCCCAAGCTCGACAGCCTGTGGGTCAATTTGTTGAAATCCTGTGGGCATCACAGTGGACACATCCATCCGCACTGCTTCATTTCGGGCACGCTTTATGTCGAAGTCCCTGCTGGTTCGGGAGCAATCCGCTTTGAGGACCCGCGCCTGCCGTTGATGATGGCCGCGCCGCCACGGAAGGACACGTTTGTCACGATCGATCCGCGATCAGGATTGCTACTCCTGTGGGAGAGCTGGCTTCGCCACGAAGTGTTGCCTGGCGCCGGCCGCGGCGAGCGGTTGAGCATCAGCTTCAATTTCGCATGA
>JANWLR010000094.1 GCA_025450755.1 Sphingomicrobium sp.
ATGGTTCGGCCGGATACGTGCCTGGAATTCCGCGGCTGGGAATCACGTCACAATGGGAAACCGATGCTGGTGTTGGAGTTGCGACGCAGGGCGGTGCCGCCGTGAAGCGTGAACGCACTGCGCTTCCCTCCGGCATTGCAACGGCCGCGACCTGGAATCCCGATATTGCATTTAGAGGCGGCCGAATGATCGGCTCGGAAGCGCGCGCGTCTGGATTCAACGTGATGCTCGCCGGCGGAATCGATCTCGACCGCGATCCGCGCAATGGCCGCAACTTCGAATATGGCGGGGAAGACCCCCTGCTCGCTGGGACGATTGTGGGATCCGAGATCGCCGGCATCCAGTCGAACCACATCATCACGACCACCAAACATTATGCGTTCAATGACCTTGAGACCGGCCGAAAGGGTCATGATGCTCAGATTGATCCGGCGGCTGCGCGCATGTCCGACCTGCTCGCCTTCCAGCTGGCGATCGAGCGCGGCAATCCGGGCTCGGTCATGTGCGCGTACAACAAGGTCAACGGCGATTTTTCGTGCGAAAACGACTGGCTTCTCAACCGTGTGCTGAAGGGCGACTTCGGCTTTCGCGGCTATGTGATGAGCGACTGGGGTGCGGTTCACAGCACTGAAAAAGCAGCGCTCAACGGCTTGGACCAGCAATCGGGCTGGCCGTTCGACGAAAAGCCCTATTTCGGTGAGCCGCTGAAAGCCGCGGTCCTCGCCGGCCGGGTTCCGCAGGCTCGAATCGACGACATGGCGCGGCGAGTCCTGTGGGCCCTCTATTCGACGGGGGCGCAGGACAATCCTGCAACTGAAGGGGCGCCAATCGACTATGCCGCGGACGAGGCCGTCAGCCAGGCCGATGCCGAGCAGGCGATCGTGCTCCTGAAGAATGACGGCAACCTGCTTCCGCTGGGGCCGAACGTTCGCCGCATCCTCGTCATCGGCGGCCATGCGGACAGGGGTGTCCTCGCCGGAAGCGGCTCTTCGCTCGTCTACCCGCGCGGCGGAAACGCGGTTCCGGCCCTGCAACCAACCGGCTGGCCAGGTCCGGTGATGTACTATGCTTCATCACCCGTTGAGGCCCTTCGTGCGCTTGCGCCGAATGCTGCGATCAGCTTCGTCGACGGCAGCGACCCCGCAGCCGCCGCTGCGGCGGCAAGACAGGCCGACGTTGCTATCGTGTTCGGCACGCAATGGTCGAGCGAATCGATCGACGTGCCGATGAAGCTCGACGGCAGTCAGGATGCGCTAATCGAGGCTGTTGCAGCGGCAAATCCGCATACCGCCGTTGTTCTCGAGACGAATGCCGGTGTGGCGATGGAGTGGGCTGGGCGCGTTCCGGCAATTGTCGAAGCCTGGTACCCCGGCCGAGCCGGCGGCAAGGCCATCGCAAACGTGCTTTCCGGGCGCGTCAACCCGTCCGGCCATTTGCCGGTGACTTTCTACGCATCTGACGCACAGCTTCCCCGACCCGTTCGGCCGGGCATGAAATCCGAAATGGACCAGTTCGCGCTTCCTTATACGGAGGGCGCAGCGGTCGGCTATAAATGGGTCGACAAGAACAATCTGCAGCCGCTGTTCCCCTTCGGTCACGGCCTCTCGTACACGAGCTTTGGCTACGGACTCATCAGCGCCTCACCTGGTCCGAATGGTGGTGTTCGCGTGCATTTCACCCTTCGCAACACTGGTCAGCGGCGCGGCATGGCTGTTGGTGAGGTCTATGCATCGCCTGCCTCGGGAGGCTGGGAGTCGCCGAGGCGTTTGGTCGGCTTCGCCAAGGTCGACCTTGCACCCGGCCAGTCGAAGGCCGTCGACCTTGTCGTTGATCCGCGACTGCTCGCGACGTTCGACGAGACGGCCGACGCTTGGCGAATTGCGCCGGGCAGTTACACCCTGTCGCTCGGCGCCTCATCGCGCGACCTCAGGAGCAACACGATGGTGAGCCTACCCGGGCTCAGCCTCCCGGCGAACTGGCGTCCGAGACGGCTAGGCGCTGCTGCAGCTCCGAAGAGCGGCGAGCGAGGCTGATCAGCGCCAGGCCGTCGCGAGCCTCCTGGGCAGTGACCGGTACTGGCGATCCATCGAGGATTGCTGAGGCGACGCCTTCGTAGAAGCTAAGCCACCGCCCGCCTGTGGTCGGAATGCGGCCGTGCTTGCCATCGCCGAACGTCAGCATCCCGTCGCTGATATCCAGGGCGAAGTCCGAGTCTTTCGGGTCGAGCCCGGACTTGAGCTGCGCCTCCTGCGGGTCGAGCCCGTATTTTACGAATGACCCCGTAGTGCCGTGCACTGCAAAGCGTGGCCGTGGATCGGCGATGAGGCTCGAAGAGCAGAGGCGCGCGCGTTGCCGGCCATAATGGAGAGACACGTCAAAATAATCGTCAACGCGCGCGTTTGCGCGCTGTGCACAGATGTCAGCCTCGACCGATTCCGGCATTCCGAACAGCTGCAGCGCCTGATCGACCATGTGCGGGCCAAGATCATTCCATAAGCCGGCGGCTCCATCCGGCTGCTCGCGCCAGCCCGGCTTGATCTCGGGCCGGAACCGATCCCAGGCTGCTTCGAACAGCAGTACGTCGCCGAGCTTTGGAAGCACCTCACGGACCGTCAGGAAGTCTCCGTCCAAGCGCCGGTTATGAAATACACTGAGCACCGATTTGCGCTCGGCTGCGATTCGGATCAGCTCGTCCGCTTCCTCAACCGTCACTGTAAACGGCTTGTCGACAACGACATGGCGACCGGCTTCGAGGGCATATTTGGCGATTGGAAAGTGGCTTGTGTTGGGCGTCGCCACGACGACAAACTCAGATCGTTCAATCAGTTGATCGAGCGAATCGACGCGATTGGGCGCATCGCGGGATGTCAGCACCGAACCGAGTTCCATCCGTTCGCATGCACGGATCAGGGGCGCGTGGAAGACCGATCCAGCCAGGCCATAGCCGACAAGGCCAACGCGGATCTTTTCGTTATTCATGCCTCAAGAACATTGCGCGCACTCCGCGCGGTTGCAAAGCTTGCGGGTGATTCGAAATCGCTGCATCACGGGTAGCGCTGCCAAGGATTGCGGGTGGTGTGTCATGGCTCGAATTATCAAGCACGCAGCCGCGTCGGCGCTGCTCATCGTTGTCGGCATGGGAGGCATTGCGGACGCAGCGATAGCAGCATCGACTCCAGCTCAGGCTGGCGCGCCGGCACCGGCTGCTGCGAGTGCGGCGGACGTGAAAGCGGGCGCGGCAGTGCGCGACAGCAGGGGCGTCCAGGTCGCGACAATCGTCGAGCTGCAAGGCGCAAACGTCGTGCTCGACACCGGGCAAACGAAGATCGCCGTGCCCATGACGTTCCTAGTCAAGGACGGTCAGGGTGTGATGCTCAACATCACGGCTGACCAGTTCAATGGTGCGATCGCGAAGGCTCACGCAAGGGCTGAGGCAGCCAAGGCGGCGCAGGCGCAACCGGCTTCGCCTCCGCCGCCGCAGCCACAACCGCCGAAACACTGAGCGCCATTGCGTCTCAACCGGCGTGAAATCCTGAAATCCGGCTCGGCCGCGGCGATTTCTGGACTGCTCCCTGCTGCCCGGGCCGCGGAAGCGAGCTCTAACCCAGTCCAGCCGACGTGGGGATCGCTCGCAGCCCATTATCGGGTGCCCGACTGGTTCCGTGACGCCAAGTTCGGGATCTGGGCGCATTGGGGCCCGCAATGCCAGCCCGAGTTCGGCGACTGGTATGCCCGGCTTTTGTACATCCAGGTCCGCCAATCCTGGCAGCAGGGCGAGACTCCATACGAGAACCACCTGAGGCGCTACGGCCACCCGAGCCGCACCGGGTTCATCGACATCATCGGCAAGTGGAAAGCCGAGCACTGGCAGCCCGAGGAGCTGCTCAAGCGCTACGTGAGAGCGGGCGCGCGCTACTTCATGGCGATGGGCTGCCATCACGACAATTTCGACCTGTTCGCGAGCAAGCATCACGAGTGGAACGTGACTCGCGTCGGCCCGAAACGCGACATTGTCGGTGGCTGGGAACCTTTGGTTCGCGCTGCCGGGCTCAAGTTTGGAGTTTCGAACCATTCGAGCCACTCCTGGCATTGGTATCAGGTCGCTTACGGCTACGATGCGGAAGGGCCGATGCGCGGCCGCCGCTACGATGCTTATTGGCTGCGGAAGAGGCACGGTCGCGGGAAGTTTTGGAACGGCCTCGACCCGCAGGAACTCTACACCGGGCCTTATTATGTCCCGCCTGACGGAATCACATCAGCCGCCGAAATGAACTCCTGGCATGACAAGCGCGATGGCCAGTGGCTCGAGGCGGCACCTCCGGGAAACAAGTGCTTTGTCGACAAATGGCTTCTTCGGCAGAACCAGATCGTCGATGATTACCGCCCCGATCTGGTGTATTTCGATGACACCGGACTTCCGCTGGGTCAGACCGGCCTCGATGCGGCGGCGCATTATTACAATCAGGCCTTGAAGTGGCGCGGCAAGGTAGATGTCGTGGTCTTTGGCAAGAAGCTCGAAGGGGTTCAGCGGCGCGCGATCGTCGAGGATGTCGAGCGCGGCTTCGTCGACGAAATCCGGTCCGAGCCGTGGCAGACGGACACGTGCATCGGCAACTGGCATTATGACCGGCGGCTATACGAAAGCGGTGGCTATAAGAGCGCCGAGCAGGTCGTGCAGCGGCTGGCGGACGTGGTGTCGAAGAACGGCAACTTGCTGCTCAACGTTCCGGTGCGCAGCGATGGCACGATCGACGACAAGGAAGAGGCCATCGTCGATCATATTGCCGGCTGGACGGAGCGCAATGGCGAGGCGATCTTCGGAACGCGCCCGTGGCGTGTCTTTGGCGAAGGGCCGACGAAACAACCCGACGGCATGCTGAGCGAAAAGGACGCGAAGCCGTTCACGGCCGAGGACATTCGCTTTACGCGGAACGGCGAAACGCTTTACGCGATCTTCCTTGATTGGCCCACAGGCGAAAGAGCGATCCGTGCGTTAGGAACGGAAACTCTTCGAGACGCTATAATCGAGCGTGTCGATCTGCTCGGCGGCCCTGAACTTCGGTTCCGTCGCGATGCCGATGCGCTGCGGCTCACGCTTCCGTCTCCCACAGGAGGCGCGTTCGTTCCTGTCCTTAGGGTCAGTGGCAGGGGCTTGGTCTAGCGCATTCTGACAGTCAGAGGGGTGCCGCTGTATGTGACCGTCTTGTCTGCCTTACCATCGAGATCCAGCTTGCGCGGAATGCCAGGCTTCATCCAGCGGACGTTGATCACCCGTTTACCCGCCATGCCGGAATAACCATTTCCCTCGCGCGCGCCGATCGAAAGCGTCTTTGTTCGCTCATCCCATTTGAGCGGAATGCGCGAATATTGGCCGTGCAGATATTGGCGGCTGACCCCGTCATCCTCGTAAAGCGAGAAGCTGCCGTTCGCGCCGGTGTAGACGTTCAGCGTAACCGGCGAATGCGAGTTGTTTCCAGTTCGTTGGATTGCGGGACCAACGGGCACGATGGAGCCTGCACGGACGAACAAGGGCATGCGTTCATATGGCGCTGCAGCGTCGATCGACGGCCCGCCGCGAATGATTCGTCCGGTGTAGAAATCGTACCAAGTCGCACCTATCGGCAAATAGACCTTGCGGCTGCGCGCCTTATACTCGGTCACTGGAGCAACCAGGAATGCGGGGCCGAACATATATTCGTCTGCGACATCCCACGCGCGCTTGTCGCTCGCGAAGTCCATCACCAGCCCGCGCATGATCGTGCTGTCCTTGAAATAGGTGTCGGCGCCCAGCGTGTAGATGTAAGGCATCAGTCGGTAGCGAAGCCGGTCGTACCAGACCATTGAGTTGTAAGTCGGCGATCCCTCGGGCGACATCTCGAAAATCTCGCGTTTGATGTTCTCGCCGTGGCTCCGGAAGATCGGTGAAAAGGCACCGAACTGGAACCAGCGCGTGTTGAGCTCGCGCCACTCGGCGAGGTTGGTGGAGGTCGGCTTCTGGAAGCGCTTCTCCATCGTGTAGCCGCCGATATCGTGGCTCCAGTTGGGATTGCCCGACATGGAGAAATTGATTCCGGCCGAGATCTGCTCGCGAAGATTGTCCCAGCGAGAAGCGACGTCGCCAGACCAAACCGCGGCGCTGTCGCGCTGGATTCCGCCAAAAGCCGAGCGTGTCAGGATGAATGGCCGGACGTCGGGCCTGTCGGCGACCTGGTGGTCGTGAACCCCGTCGACATGCGCGATGGGATAGGAGTTGAAATATGGCAGCCCATTTGGACCCATGCGCCGCGCGGTTTCCGAACGCGAGATGTTCGAGTGAAAGTCGGGCTCGTCCGAGTCCAGCCACCAGGCGTCGAAGCCCATGCTTTCGATGCCCTTCCGAACCTGAGCCCAGTAAAGGTCGCGCGCCGCCGGACTGTACGGATCGTAGAAAGCGTTGAAATAACCCGGCCCCACCCAGTCGAGGTACATCCACTTGAGGTAATTCGGGTCCTTCGGCTCATCGGCGCGCGGGTTCGACATTCGGTCGAGCATGCCGTGGATCGAGTCGAGCGCATCATAGTTGGGCAAGCCCTTGTAGAACTTTGCCCAGACCGAGATCATGATGTGCGCGCCGTTCGCGTGCACGTCATCGACCATCGCCTTGGGATTGGGGAAGCGCGCCTTGTCGAAACACTGGCAGCCCCATTCGTCCTGCGGCCAGTACAGCCAGTCCTGTACGATATTGTCGAGAGGCAGTTGGCGCTTCCGATATTCATGGAGGACGCCCAGCAGCTGGTCCTGGGTTTCGTAGCGCTGCCGGCTCTGCCAGAAGCCGTAGGCCCATTTCGGCAGGATCGGCGCCTTGCCGGTGAGTTCTCGATAGCCGGCGATCACCTCGTCCATGCTGCGGCCGGGAATGAAATAATAATCGACAGCACGCGCATAATCCGACGACAGCGTCAACGAATGACGATCCGCTTCCGGCCGCGGATCGTCGTGAAGCAGCGCAATGTAGCCTGATTCAGGATCCCACTCGATCCGGATTTTGTGCGGCTGGCCGGCGGCGAGGTTTAGGTCGAAATTGTGATACCAGGGGTTCCAGTTCTGCCGCCACCGGTCGAGTATTTCGCGGTCATCGATGAAGACCTTGAAATAGCTGGAGCCGTAGAGCCGAAACCGGTGCAACCC
>JANWLR010000095.1 GCA_025450755.1 Sphingomicrobium sp.
ACGACGACGACATTGCCACCACCGCGAAGCTCGACAGAGTGAAAGTTCGGAACGGCGATCGACTCAACCGCAAGCGCCGGAGCGGAAGCGAGGAAAGCGAGCGCAAACACCGGAAGTGTTGAGCGGATCATGAAAGTTCCTTTCGAATCGAGTACGCTACATATGTAGCGCTACAAATGCAGCGTGTCCAGCACGGACTTGCGGTCTCCCCGTGCCGGCTGCAATGCCGTCGTCATGACCCTGACCGTGATCGGCAGTTACGTCAGCCCTTATGTCCGCAAGGTGCTGGCCTGCATGAACCTTAAGGACCTCGACTATGAGGTGGACCCGATCACCCCATTTTTCGGCAACGAACAGTTCGAGCGCTTAAGTCCGCTGCGCCGCATCCCCGTGCTGATCGACGGCGATTTCTCGGTCAGCGATTCCTCGGCGATCTGCGCCTATCTCGACGAGGCTTACGGCGGTCATGGACTATTTCCGGCGGATGCGAAGGACCGCGCTCGCGCACGCTGGTTCGAGGAATATGCCGATACGCGGCTCGGCGACCTCTTCATCTGGGGCTTGTTCTACCAGAAGGTCGTCCGCCCCGCGGTGTGGGGCGAGCCGGGCGATCGGGCGCGCATCGACAAGACCTTGAACCAGGATATTCCGGCAGCGCTCGATTATCTCGAGAACGAACTTCCCGCCGAAGGCTTTCTGTTCGGCGAGATCGGGGTTGCCGACATTTCCATCGCGACATTCTTCCGCAACGGCGCCTATGCGAATTTCAGTGTCGATGCGGTGCGCTGGCCACGCACGAAGGCTTTCGTCGAGCGCACCCTCGCCCATCCTTGCATCGCAAGCCTGCTGCCGTTCGAAGATGTTCAGCGCAGCACGGACATCAAGGGACGGCGGCAGGCCCTGCTAAACGCCGGAGCCCGATTGACCGTCGAGACGATGGCGATGCGCGAGGCGCGCAAAGGATACATGCGTCTCTAACTGCCGCGGCTAGGCGGCGCGCCGGGAGAGCCAATGTTCGATCCGCGTCCGGAGCGACCTCTTTGATGGAATGAAGCCGGGCTCGATTGCAGCCGCTTCGGAGACCTGTTCGTAGAGTGTCAGATTTTCCGGCATCTTGGGCCGCAACGTCTCGCGTCCGCGCAACAGGTCTTCGGCAGCGCCGAGCGAACGGTGCACATCTTCGGCCGTAAACGGTTTCACGAGGCAGCCGAGCGCGAGATCCGGCATCGGGAAGCTCGGAGCCTTGCCGCTGACGAACAGGCACGGCACACCAAGTTCGTTTAGCCGGACCGCAACTGAGAAACCCGTGGTGCTTCGGGCGAGGTGAAGGTCGAGAAGGACAAGGTCGGGCTCTTGCGCTTCGGCGGCTGCGATCGCTCCTTCCGCATCCTCGGCCATGCCGATCACGCGGTAGCGGGGATTGTCTTCGACCAGATATTTGAGCGTCACCGCCAGTTGGCTGTCGTCCTCGACGATCAGGATGTTGAGCACCGGCGACCCTCCCCCGAACTCATGCCTTGCGGAATTCCCCCCGGAAATTCCGTCACTTGCATCGTCGCGCGGATTGATTCGGCTGCGAATCCCCCTTGAACGTTATTATCGCCGAACTGCTGGCACATTGCGCTGAAACGAAAAAGGGCGTCCCAGGCAGGTGCCCGAAACGCCTCTTCTCCCTCGTAATTAACTGAACTCAGGCGCGGTAGAAGATGTGTGCGCCGATCTGTTCGACTTCCTGCAGGCTGCGCCGCCACGACGGAGCGACATAATCGGCGTGATACCACAACACGTCCGAAGCGACGCTGGGCACGACATTGGCAGCAGCGAGCTCGGCGACCGCCTCGGCCTTCTTCCACGCGTCGCAGTTGGGATCGACGTAAGGGAATTCGCCGTGACGCACGAACGAGAATTGGGCGGGCTGCTTCACAACGCCGCACCAATCGGTCGGATAACGGCCGGAGACGGCGCGGTTCATGACGACATGGGCTACCGCAAGCTGGCCTTCCACGCTCTCGCCGCGGGATTCGAAATAGACCGCAGTAGCAAGACAGTTGGTTTCGTCGTCGAGCGGCGCGTTCGTCGCGAACTTGTCGACCAGCGCGTAGAGCGACCAACCGCCCTTGAACAGCCAGGCGGCCTGCTTCGCGATGGACGGTGTCAGCTGGAGGGTTACCGATTGCGCGGGCTGGGATTGCATCACCGAGCCACTCGCCGTCGCGACCGCGGTCGTCGTGGCGATCGCCGGCTGCACATAAGCAGCGGCGGGATTTGCGCTTGGCCCGAATGCGCCCGCCTGCGCGCTGGCGCTGGCGCTGACCGCAAGCATGAATAGACCCATGATCGCGGACGCAGCGCGGCCGCCGACAAGACTTACCACTATTGTTCTTACCCTTCCCTGGCGGATAATGCTCCCGCTGGAGGCGCTCTCGAAAAACGCTCTTCTAAGTCCAGCGGGGAATTGCCCGTCTTGCGAGCCCGGCCTTTTGTGTCCCGGGCTCACCGCTCTTAATCGCTAGAAACCCAGATATGGTAAGGCGAACATGACTCCAAGCTCCGTTCGGTGAGTTGTGCGACTCGCGGGATGGAATCTGGAACTCTTTCAATTCGTTCAGTTTTTTCTACTTATCCACAGCCGTTGCCGCTCGGCTTGTCGCCGGTTTAACTCGGCTCATCGGAGCGCTAATCATGGACGTCCCGGAAGGAGACAAATTGCTTGGCCCATTGGCTGATGAAATCGGAGCCCGAGAGCTACGGCTGGCCTGACCTGGTGCGCGACGGCGGCACCGAATGGGACGGTGTTCGCAACAATGCGGCTCGCCTGCACCTCAAGGCGATGAAGAAGGGCGACCAGGCGTTCTTCTATCATTCGATGTCGGACAAGGCGGCGGTCGGGATCATGCGCGTGGTGCGCGAGGCAATTCCTGATCCGAAGGATGCGGATTGGGTCTCGGTCCGCGTCGAGCCGGTGAAAGCGCTTCCCCGCCCCGTCACGCTCGCCGAGATCAAGGCCGAGCCCCGCCTCGCCGGGATGGAGCTGATCCGACAGTCGCGCCTGTCGGTCGCGCCGGTCAGGGACGAGGAATGGAAGGTGGTGATGGAGCTGGCGGCGCGGTGATCATCCTGGCGCTTCTTAGCGCCGCGGCTCAGCCGACGGAAAGCCCCAGGGCATTCATGGAGCGGCTGTATGCGAATTATCGCCACGCGGCATTCAGCCCCTTCGTGCATCCGCAAGGCATTTTCGCGCCGCGGCTGCTAACAGCAATCAACGAGGATTCAAGGCTTGCCCATGGCGAGGGTCGGTTATCTGGACGGCGATCCCGTCTGCCAGTGCCAGGATAGCAGTGGAATGCACCCCTCCATCACCAGAGTGATGAAGCAAGGCATGGACAAGGCAAAGGTCAACGTCACGATCCGCTGGGAACATGATAAGCCGCGGCTGGCCAAGTTTACGCTGGTCGACACCCGAAGAGGTTGGCGCATTGCGGACGTTGGTTCACCGGACGAGCCGAGCCTGATCAACGCGCTTGAAGCATCGAACCGGAAAGCTCGAGCGAAACATTAGGTTCGGCGGAGCACCGCCGATCTCTTAGCAATCGGACATAGGTCTGCGGCGGAAGGCTCTGACTTGCCTCCAGCCAGGCGACGATGTTCCAGATCTCGCGGTCCGACATCGAATTGCGCCACGACGGCATGCCGGTCATCTTGATCCCGTTCTTTGCGATCCAGAACAGCTGCCCCGGCGTGAAGCGCTCCGTCTCGTCGAGAAGGTAGGGAGGCTGCGGCTCCATTCCGCCGACCCATGGCTGGCGCGAGACGCCGGCCGCGCCGTGGCATGCAGCGCAGTGCGTGTCATAGGCGCAAAAGCCGGCGACAATTTGGGCCGCGCTGGTCGATCTCGGGGGAGAAATGTCGCCGCCCCGGCGACGCACCGAGTTGATCATCGTCTCATGCGTAATCCATGTTGTGAATTTGGTATGCGGATGCGACGCGCCAACGTTGAAAATACCTGACTTTACGAAGGCAAAAGCGCCGAGCGGCACAACGACCGCAATCCCGATCGCCGCACCAATCAGAAGGTGAATAAGACGCTCACGACGCACGGCCGCTCTAACGCAGCAGGCGCGGATTCGTTACGCGCCCGTCAGGCGGCTTCGAGTTTGCGCGCCTCGCGCTTGCGTTCGTGCGGATCGAGATAGCGCTTGCGGATCCGGATCGCCTTGGGCGTCACCTCGACCAGCTCGTCATCCTGGATGTAAGCGATGGCCTGCTCGAGGCTCATGCGCTTGGGCGGAGTTAACCTGATGCCCTCGTCCTTGCCCGAGGCGCGGAAGTTGGTGAGCTGCTTGGACTTCAAGGGATTGACCTCAAGATCCTGCGGCTTGGCGTTCTCGCCAATGACCATTCCTTCGTAGAGCATCTCACCGGGCGACACGAAGAGAACGCCGCGCTCTTCCAGTGCATTGAGCGCATAGGCAACAGCCGGACCCTGCTCCATCGAGATGAGGACGCCGTTCTGCCGCCTCGGGATCGGGCCCTTGTATGGGCCGTAGCGCTCGAACAGCCTGTTCATGATCCCCGTGCCGCGCGTGTCTGACAGGAACTCGCCGTGATAGCCGATCAGGCCGCGCGACGGTGCTGAGAAGGTCAGGCGCGTCTTGCCGCCGCCCGACGGACGCATGTCGGTCATCTCGGCCTTCCGCGCCGCCATCTTGTCGATGACCGTGCCCGAGAATTCGTCGTCGACGTCGACCACAACGGTCTCGTACGGCTCCTCGCGCCCGCTCGGCCCATCGCGGAACAGCACGCGCGGCCGGCTGATCGACAGCTCGAAGCCTTCACGACGCAGCGTCTCGATGAGCACGCCGAGCTGGAGCTCGCCGCGGCCGGCAACCTCATAGGCTTCTCCGCCCTCAGTCTCGGTCACTCGGATCGCAACATTGCCTTCGGCTTCGCGCAGAAGCCGGTCGCGAATGACCCTGCTCTGCACCTTGTCGCCGTCCTTGCCGGCAAACGGGCTGTCATTGACCGCAAAGGTCATGCTGAGCGTCGGCGGGTCGATCTCACGCGCGTGCAGCGGCGCGGTGACCGATGGATCGGCAAATGTGTTCGAGACGGTGGCCTTGATCAGCCCAGCGATGGCGACGATCTCGCCCGCCTCGGCGCTTTCGACCGGCACTCGGTCGAGACCTCGAAACGCGAAGATCTTGGTCGCGCGCCCCTCCTCGACGATGTTGCCATTCACATCGATCGCCTTGATCGGCATGTTGACGTCCAACCGCCCGCTTTCGATGCGGCCGGTCAAGATCCGGCCGAGGAATGCATCGCGGTCGAGCAAGGTCGCAAGCATCCGGAACGGCCCGGCGTCGACCCGTGGTCGCGGGACGTGATTGACGATGGTCTCGAACAAAGGCGTCAGATCGCCCGAGCGTACGTCGTCGGTGACGCCCGCGTAGCCGGCCCGGCCGCTCGCGTAGAGCGTCGGGAAGTCGAGCTGCTCGTCTGTCGCGTCGAGGTTCAGAAACAGCTCGAATATTTCGTCGAGCACCTCGGCAGGCCGTGCGTCGGGACGGTCGATCTTGTTGACCACGACGATCGGCCTGAGCCCCAGCGCGAGCGCTTTGCCGGTCACGAACTTGGTCTGGGGCATCGGCCCTTCAGCCGCGTCGACCAGCAGGATCACGCCGTCGACCATGTTCAAAATCCGCTCGACCTCGGCACCGAAGTCGGCGTGACCAGGAGTGTCGACGATGTTGATGTGGGTGCCGTGCCATTCGACCGACGTGCACTTGGCGAGGATGGTGATCCCCCGCTCCTTTTCGAGGTCGTTCGAATCCATCGCCCGCTCCTCGACGCGCTGGTTGTCGCGGAACGTGCCCGACTGGCGAAAAAGCTGGTCGACAAGCGTGGTCTTGCCGTGATCGACGTGCGCGATGATCGCGACGTTACGCAGGTTCATCTTGATTTTCCGGAAAGAAGTTACGGCGCTCACATAGTGAAAAGCGCTCCATGTTGCAACGCAGCATGGAGCGCTGATCGGGCTCAAACGTTTGCATCACCGGAGACAACGTATGAAGGAGGCGAGTGATGCCCCGCGGAGCGTACACGGCGAAACAGGATCGCAAGGCAAAGCATATCGAGGAAGGCTATGAGAAACGCGGCGTTTCCAAGAAGGAAGCGGAAAGCCGCGCCTGGGCGACCGTCAACAAGCAGGACAAGGGCGGCAAGAATAGCGGACATGGTCGTTCAAGAAGCCGCAGTGCCGCCGCCAAGAAAGGCTGGGAAACCCGCCGCCGTCACGGCAAGGGCTGAAGACTAGCTCCCGCGCTCCAGAATCTCGATTGCGCGTTCGAGCGCGCGAAGCTCGCTGTGGGCGAGCCGCTCGAGCTTTCGTCGGAGCGCGGGACCTCCGGCGACACGCGTCGCCATCTGGTCGCGGCCCTGCTGCGTTACCCTCAAAGCAAGACGCCGCCGGTTGTTCGGGTCCTGGGTGCGTTCAACCAGGCCGGTGCGAACCAGAGCGTCGACGGAACGGCTGACTGCCGGGGCGCCGCGGCCGATCGCCTTCGCCACTTCGTTGAGTGTCGCCGGCTCACTTTTGTCAATCGCTGACAGCAATTTGCGGCGGGCGCGGTCGGTACGCTCGCCCGGCCCTTCGGCAACCCATTGGTGCGCGACGGCCGTGAACCG
>JANWLR010000096.1 GCA_025450755.1 Sphingomicrobium sp.
ACTGCAACGGGTCTCGTCATGAAGCTCGCGGGGGGCATCCAGCTGTCGATCGACGGCGTTCCGGTGAAGCTTCCCGACTGCATGATCTACAAGGGCATGATGCTGAGCGGGGTGCCCAACCTGTTCGTCTCCTTCGGTTATGCAAACGCATCGTGGACGCTGCGGAGCGATCTCACCGCGCGGAGCGCCTGCCGCTTGCTCAACCACATGGAAAAACGCGGCTTGGCGGTGTGCACTCCGAGGCTCGAAAATGGCCTGCAGCGCCGCCCGGCTCTCGACCTAGCCTCGGGCTATGTGAAGCGCGCCGAAGGCCTGCTCCCGAGCCAGGGCGACCGCCAACCGTGGATCGTGCCGCAAAACTATGTGCGCGACCTTGCCGCCATGACCTTCTCACGCGTTGACGAGGCGCTCGAGTTCGTTTCGAAGGCTTAAAGCAGATCATGGCTGACCCAAGCGGCAAGGACGATCTCCACAAGGAAACGCGTGAGATCAAGCGCGGCGTGCGCGGGCTCGAGCAGAGTAGCGCCGAATTGGCGAGGGAGGCCGACCGTCGGACGGTGCTCTCTGCCGACCGCACCTTGCTGGCCGCCGAGCGGACTTACGCAGCCTGGATCCGTACTGCGCTGGCGGCCCTTGCCAGCGGCATTGGCGCAACCGCGCTGACGAAGGGCGTGCTGCCGCTGTGGGTGGGGAAGTTCAGCGGCTCGATCCTGGTCGTGTTTGCCGGCTTCTGCCTAGTCGCCGCGGTCTGGCGCGAGCTTCGCGGAGTTGAACATTTGAAGCACCCGGACATCCGTCCGATCCCGAAGGCGCTTCTGGTGCCAATCAGTTTCTTCCTGCTGCTGGTCGCCGTCGCGGCGATTGTCGGAATCTGGTCGAGCTAATGCTGACATCGGGCAGCTGTTCGCCTAGCGCGATTGATGCCTAGCCGAAAGACCAGAGGAGCAAGCGTGGAATACAAAGATGAGCTGTTCGAGAATGTGGATGTGCCGCTCGACGGCAATTCATTTGAAAATTGCACGTTCAGGAATGTCATCTTCAACTATGGCGGGGGCGACCTTGTGATGAAGAATTGCGGCATGGACCGCTTCAGCTTCCGCTTCAACGGCGCGCTCGCGAACGGCCTCTACGCGCTTCACCAGTTGTTCGGGACCGAAGCCCTGCTGCAGATCATCCGCGGCTTCACCGAGCCGGAGAGCGGCGGCGATGTGGAGCTCAACGTTCCGGGATGAGGTCGGCTTCCGAATGTCCATTTTGGGGTCGAAAGCAGCCATTCGGCTGACTCTGCTTTTCGCTTTCCTAATCGGAATTGAAGTGCTTGGCTCGGCCGCATGGCGTCGCCCCCCGAATTCCCACAATTTTGTAGCCGCGCGCTAGGCTCGTGACTTTTGTAATTCTTCGCCGGAAACGGAGCAGATGATGACCGAGTTCGACGGCTTCCGCTCTGACACTCGCGCCTGGCTCGAAGCCAATTGCCCGGCGAAGATGCGCAAGCCCATTCGTTCGGAGGCAGATCTCTGCTGGGGCGGGCGCAACTGGAGCTTCCAGTCGGACGCGCAGCAGCGATGGCTCGAGGTCATGGCAGAGCGAGGCTGGACGGGGCCCGACTGGCCCACAGACTATGGCGGCGGCGGGCTGTCCGCCGCCGAAGCGCGGGTGCTGAAGGAAGAGATGCAGCGGATCGGAGCACGGCCGCCGCTGACGAGCTTCGGCATTTCGATGCTGGGGCCTGCGCTTCTGAAGTTCGGCACCGAGGAGCAGAAGAAACATTATTTGCCTAAGATCGCTCGCGGTCAGATCCGTTGGTGCCAGGGCTATTCGGAGCCGGGCGCCGGGTCCGACCTCGCGGGCCTGCAGACCAAGGCCGACGACGCGGGGGATCACTGGCTGGTCAACGGCCAGAAGGTCTGGACCAGCTATGCCGATAAGGCCGACTGGATCTTCTGCCTTGTGCGCACGTCGAGCAAGTCCAAGCAGGGCGGGATCAGCTTCCTGCTGTTCGACATGACGACGCCTGGAGTCTCGACCAAGCCGATCCTGCTGATCAGTGGCTCTTCACCCTTCTGCGAGACCTTCTTCGACGACGTGAAGGTGCCCAAGGACCAGATCGTTGGCGAGGTGAACAAGGGCTGGGATGTCGCCAAGTATCTGCTCGGCCACGAACGCGAGATGATCGCGGGCATGGGATTGGGCACGAGCGGGTCGAGCGTTATGCTCGGGCCAGCGGCAAGGCCGGCGGATCCATCCCTCCGCACCGAAATCGCGGCGTTCGACGTCGATGCCCTCGCCTTCGCTGCGATGAGCGAGCGCTTCGCGGCGATGTGGAAGGCAGGAGAGGTGCATCCCGCCAGCCCAAGCATGATGAAATATGCCGGCACCGAGCTGAACAAGCGCCGCAACCAACTGGCGATGGCCGCGGGCGGAAGCGAGGCGCTCGAATGGGACAGCGAGCGCTCGCGCAATGGCGCGACCGCGCGAAGCTGGCTGCGCTCCAAGGGCAATTCGATCGAGGGCGGAACGAGCGAGATCCAACTCAATATCGTCGCCAAGCACATCCTTGGACTTCCCGGCGCATGAGCCTGCTGACCGACGACCAGAAGATGCTGAAGGAAACGGCGGCAAACTTTCTCGCCGAGGAAGGCAGCATCGCCAAGCAACTGAGGCATTGGCGCGACATCAACTGCAGGGACGGGTTCGGCCACGGTTTGTGGAAGCAGTTCGCCGAGCTCGGCCTCAACGGTATCTGCATTCCCGAGAGCCATGGAGGCATGGGACTCGGCGCGGTGGAGGCGGCGCTGGTGCTTGAGGAGATCGGCCGCAACCTCACGCCCTCGCCATTCTTGGGTTCAGCGGTGGTCGGCGCGAGCGCCATCCAGGGCACGAAGCATGCCGACCGCTGGTACCCCGGCATTCTCTCGGGCGAGGCGGTGCTCGCGTTCGCCGTCGATGAAGGACCGCGCCACGCGCCCGAGCAGACGGCGCTCGAAGCGAGACGGCAGGGTAACGGCTTTGTTCTTAGCGGCGCCAAGCAGTTCGTGGTGCAGGGCGGCTCGGCGGACATGATCGTGACTGCCGCGCGAACGACCGGATCGCCGGGCGAGCGCGACGGACTGACGCTGTTTGCGGTGCCGAAAGACGCGGCCGGCCTGGCGGTCGATAATCTCTCGATGGTCGACAGTTCGAAGGCGGCGCGCCTCGCGTTCGACAATGTCGCGCTCGATGCCGACGCGGTGATTGGCGAAGTCGACAACGGATGGCAGCCGCTTCAGCGTGCGTTGAATGCGGGAGGCGCGGGGGCATCAGCGGAGCTGGTCGGCGTCGCCAGCGGTGCTTCGACAATGACCCTCGACTATCTCAAGCAGCGCAAGCAGTTCGGCAAGTTGATCGGCGAGTTTCAGGCGCTCCAGCACCGGGCGGCGCATCTCTATGCAGAGATCGAAATTGCCCGCGCGGCGGCATTCAAGGCCGCGGCGCTTCTCGACAGCGGCGATGAACGGGCCGAGCTTTTTGTCTCAGTCGCTAAAGCCAAGGCCGCAACGGCCGCCTCCCTCGCGGTGAGCGAGGGCGTGCAGATGCACGGCGGCATCGGCATGACCGACGAACATGACATCGCCCTATTCATGAAGCGCGAAGCAGTGCTCGGGGAATTATTCGGCGATGTCTATTATCACCGCGAGCGGGTTGCCCAGCTCAGCGGCTATTAGTCGCGGGATTTAAATCCACCGATGATTCCAAGGATGAACGCCGTGACGAGCGCGAGCTGGACCTTTCCGTCGGGATCGCTCCAGCCGAAATATCTGCCGCCCCAGCCGACAAGGGCAATGAACATGGCGATTGCAATTCCGGCGACCATGCCGCTCCTCCCACGCGCCGGTGAAGAACTGACCGGCTTGTGTCCATCTTCAGCGATTAAGGTAAACAGAATCTGAAGCTTGCCCCGTTTTGAGAGCGTGGGCAAAAGGGGCGGCGACCCGGCAAATCACTCAGGCGAGATCCATGAAAGCGCGCGTCCTCATTACTCTGAAGAACGGGGTCCTCGATCCGCAGGGCAAGGCGATCCACCATGCGCTTGAGGGCCTCGGCTTCTCGGGCATCAATGACGTTCGCGCGGGCAAGTTGATCGAGCTCGACCTTGCCGACGGCACCAACGACTCGGACATCGAAGACATGTGTCGGAAATTGCTTGCGAATACCGTGATTGAGAATTTCCGGATCGAACGGCTGGAGAACGCATGAAGAGCGCTGTCATCGTCTTTCCGGGCTCCAACTGCGACCGGGATCTTGCTGTCGCGCTGGAGCTGGTGACGGGCCGCAAGCCGGCCATGGTGTGGCACAAGGAAAGCGAGCTCCCCGAGGGAACTGATTTCATCGGCGTGCCCGGCGGCTTCTCCTACGGTGATTATCTTCGTTCGGGCGCAATGGCTGCACGCTCGCCGGTGATGCGGGCCGTCAACGACGCCGCGGCGCGCGGAGTCCCGGTCATCGGCATCTGCAACGGATTCCAGGTGTTGACCGAGTCCGGGCTTTTGCCCGGTGCATTGATGCGCAACGCCGCGCTGAAGTTTGTCTGCCGCAACGTGCCGCTGCGCGTTGAGAACAGCCAGAGCCTGTTCACCGCCCAATATAATGCCGGCGAGGAAATCAAATTCCCGGTCGCGCACCATGACGGCAATTACCAGGCTGACGAAGCGACGCTCGATCGTCTCGAAGGCCAAGGACGGGTGGCCTTCCGCTATCTGGACGACGTCAACGGATCGGCACGGAACATTGCCGGAATCCTCAACGATTCGGGGAACGTGCTCGGCCTGATGCCGCACCCGGAGCGGGTGGTTGAACCAGCGCACGGCGGCACTGACGGCCGGCGGCTGTTCGAAGGGCTTCTGGAGACGGTCGCCTAGAGCTTTGTCGTGAACGGCGTGAAGTCGGTTCCAATGTCGTAAATATCCAGGCCTTCGCGCTTCTTCAGCCAGCCGACGACCGCATAGGTGGCCGGCGTAAGCAGAATTTCCCAACTGACCTTGAGAATGAACTGGCTGAGCATGACCTGTCCCAGCGCACTGACCGGCCAGTCGGCCATTCCGTAGAAAGCGAGCGGGTAAAAGATCAGGCTGTCGATGCCTTCGCCGACAATGGTGCTGCCCCAGAAACGCATCCACAGGCGCCGCCCTTTGCTCCAGATCTTCAGCTTGGCCATGGTCGCCGATTCTAGGAAATCGCCGACGAAAAAGGCGATCATCGAGGCGACGATGATCCGCCAGCCCGAACCAAACACACGCTCGTAGGCGGCCTGGCCGGTCCAGCCGGGCGCCACGGGCAGATGAACGACGGTCCACTCCATCACCGCCATGAAGATGAGTGCCATAAAGCCGGCCCAGATCGCGCGCCTGGCCCGGGCATAGCCGTAGACCTCGGTCATCACGTCATCGATGAGATAAGAGACCGGGAAGAACAGGATCCCGGCGCCGAACGGCCAAAGACCGATCGTCGGCAGGTCGATCACTGAGCGCTTCTCTGCGCCGATCACGTTCGACAGCAGCAGCACGACCACCATCGCCACCAGCACAAAGTCGAAGTAGCGGAAGTGCGCGCCGTGCAGCGTTCGCGCCTCGACGTGCGGCAGCCCCTCCCCTTCGGCTCTCATTTGCAAGTGGAGTAGCGCGGTTCCTTGTTCCGTCAATTGCGGTTACTTCATTCGTGCGCGCGCCCGTAGCTCAGCTGGATAGAGCACGAGCCTTCTAAGCTTGGGGTCGCAGGTTCAAGTCCTGCCGGGCGCGCCAGCTAACCCAATAACGTGCTCAGCACGTCCGGATGGAACGGCCATCCGGCGAAACCGCATATGGTCATGAACAGTCCGAACGCACCGATCACCCAGGAGGCGACCAGCGGGATCCAGCTTTCCGTCAGTGCCGAGACCGCGGCAATCGAAATTGCCGTGGCGAGCGATGCCTCGGCCGCGTCGAACTGGTCATCGTGGACGTTGAGCGCATCATATTGATCTGAAAAACCCTGAGCTTCCTTCGCGAGTTTCGGTGTTTCGGATGCATATTTGCCGGCATCCTCATCAAATTTGGCGATTGCCGCAGCGGCTCCGGCGCCCCCGACAGCAGCCAGCTGCGCGCGCGCAGTCTGAACGATGTGAAGCTTTGTCCTGGTTGCCTGATATTCGTTCCAACGATCGAGCGAATTGGCCTGAGCCTGCTGCATCGCCTGGACGATATTGCCATCCTTGATGTTGCCGAGGCCCATCGCGACCGACAGAAGGACGACCGTCAGCGCAACCAAGCGGTTGATCCGTTTGTCCTTGGCTTCGGCGCTGACTTCGACTTCCATGGGAAGCAACGCTTCCACGCTTTGCCGCCGCAGTGAAGTGAATTCTCTTTAAGGGACAAGCTTTCCCGGGTTCATGATTCCCAACGGGTCCAGCGCGTGCTTGATCGCGCGAAGCGCGTGGATCCGTGCCGGCGACGCCAGCCTTGAAAGCTCGGCGCGCTTCAGCTGGCCGATTCCATGCTCGGCAGAGATCGACCCGCCCGCGGCGGTGACGAGGTCGTCGACGAAGCAGGTGATCTCTTTACCCTCGAGGTCATACCAGTCGGGCGCTGCGTGGCTCGAAGCGCGGACATGGAAATGAATGTTGCCATCGCCCAGATGCCCAAATCCCGTCGCAACCACGCCCGGATACGCGCTTTCGACCCGGGCAGCGGCGTCGACGATGAACTCCGGCATGTTTGCGACTGCGACTGAAATGTCGTGGGCGAGCGTCTGTCCCTCGGCGCGCTCCGCTTCCGAGATTGAGTCGCGCAGCTTCCAGAATGCCTCAGCCTGAGCCTCGTTCGAAGCCAGCACCGCGTCACTGATGATACCCTGCTCGAGCGCTGCACCGAGCAGCCGTTGGAGCTCGGCGGCGACGTCAGTTTCAGGATCGGCAGTGGTTGCTTCGACCAGCACGTGCCACTTGTGCCCGCCCGAAAGAGGAGTGCGCGTGTTTGGAATATGCTTGAGCACGAGTTCGAGCGAATCTTTCGGTATGAGCTCGAAACCCTCAATGCTGGAAGTGCGCCGCTCGAGGAAGCGAAGCAGGTCTAGTGCGCGCATCGGGCTTTCGACTCCAGCCCAGGCGACCGAGCGCGCGGCGATCGCGGGCACCAGCCGCAGCGCCACTGCAGTTACGATTCCAAGTGTGCCTTCGGCGCCGATGAGCAGCTGATCGAGACTGTAGCCGCGATTGTCCTTCTTGAGGCCTGAAAGACCGTTGTGGATTGACCCGTCCGGAAGCACTGCTTCCACGCCGGCAACGAGCGATCGCATCGTCCCGAACTTCAGCACCTGCGTGCCGCCAGCGTTGGTGGAGGTGAGCCCGCCAATGGTGCAACTGCCGCGCGCTCCGAGTGTCAGCGGGAAACGCATGCCGGTTTCGTGCGCGGCTTCATGGAGCATCGCGAGAACGACACCGGCTTCGGCGACAGCGAGCCGGTTCTCGGCGCTGATCGATCGAATTCTGTTCATCCGCCGCATCGAGAGCAGGATCGCCGAGCCGTCCCCGGGCGGCGTTGCGCCGGCGACCATGCCGGTATTGCCGCCCTGCGGCACCAGCCCCACTCGATGCCCAATTGCGAGCCGGACAATCTCCGCCGCTTCTTCGGTACTTGCCGGCGCAAGCATCGCGGATGCGGCTCCGTGAACCCGTCCGCGCCAATCCGTCAGCCATGGCTCGATCTCTCGCTGATCGGTGGTCACCGCCTTTTCACCCAGCATTTGCCTGGCTTTATCGATCAGCTGCTGCGCGGCCTCGCTCATGCGCGGCCAATAGCGCGCTTGGCAGAACCGCGCGACACCGCCACAACAACTGCATGGAAAGGCCCCGCATCACCCTCGTCATCGCCCGCGCGCAAAACGGCGTGATCGGTCGCGACGGCAAGCTTCCCTGGCACATTCCCACCGACCTCAAGCGGTTCAAGTCGCTGACCATGGACACCGTCATGGTGATGGGGCGCAAGACGTTCGAAAGCCTGCCTGGGCTCCTCCCGGGGCGGCGCCATGTCGTTTTGACGCGCGACCCTTACTGGCGCGCCGAGGGTGCGCTGGTTGCGCACGATATAGACGAGGCTCTCACCGTTGCCGGTGGGCAGCCGATCTCGGTGATCGGCGGGGCCGATATCTTCGGGCTGTTCCTGCCCATGGCCGACCGCATCGAATTGACGGAAGTCCTCTCCGACGTTCCCGGCGACACGATCATTGACGACCCCCGCCAAAGCGGCGACTGGCGACTGACCTTCAGCGTGGAACATCCCGCTGAGGGCAACTCCCCAAGTTTCCGCTTTATCTCACTCGAACGCGCCTAGGCGTGTTTAGAGTCGGCATATCTCTCGTCATGATGCTTGGGGGGAGGCCTCACCAGAACGGATTTGCGGGATCTCAAAGCCATGGTTATCGGCATGGACGACCTCCGCTCCCGCAGGCGATGCGGGTGGCAAGGACGAAAGCAGCCAAGATCTTCATAGCCCCCTCCGAGCGGGAGGATGTTCGCTCTAGCTCGCCGCGTCCAGAATGCGGTCGATCTGCGCCCCAACCTCCTCGACCGACGCCATCCCCTCGACCCGTCGGATCAGTCCGCGCTGCTCATAATAAGGGAGGATCGGCTTGGTCTTTGCGCGATATTCCGCCATGCGCGTCCGCACCGTCTGTTCATTGTCGTCAGGCCGGCGCTTGAACTCGGTCGAGCCGCAGACATCGCAGACGCCTTCCACCTTGGTCGGGCGGAATTTGTCGTGATAGCCGGTGCCGCACTTCGCACAGGTGAAACGCCCCGTGATCCGCGCAACGAGCGCATCCTCGTCGACGACAAGCTCAATGACATAGTCGAGCCGGCGTCCGCGGTTTGACAGGAGGAGATCGAGCGCCTCTGCCTGCGCGCGCGTGCGCGGGAAGCCGTCGAAAATGGCGCCACAGTCGGCGCAGCAATCGAGTCGCTCGCCAATCAGCGCGGTCACGATGTCGTCGCCGACCAGTTCGCCAGCGTCCATGATGGCCTTCACTTTTTCGCCGATCGGCGAGCCGCTGGCGCGGGCCTCGCGAAGCATATCGCCGGTCGACAACTGGATCATGCCTCGCTCTGCCTGGAGTCGGGACGCCTGCGTGCCCTTGCCTGCGCCGGGAGGGCCCAAGAGGATGATATTCAGCATTTGCGGCGCTCTCCCCCTGTCCGCCGGCCCGCTACCGCCGCCGCGGCGTGGTCTTGAGCTTCGCCTTCTTGATCAGGTCGCCATATTGGTGCGCGATCAGATGGCTCTGGATCTGGCTTACCGTGTCCATCGTGACGTTGACGACGATCAGCAGGCTGGTGCCGCCGAGCCGCATATTGGTGAGTCCCGCCGAGCCTGCGAGAATCTGAGGAATAATGCAGATCAGCACGAGATAGGCGGCGCCCACGACCGTGATCCGGTTCAAGAGCCGATCGAAATATTCCTCGGTGGCTTTTCCTGGCCGAACGCCTGGGATGAAGCCGCCATGGCGCTTCAGGTTATCGGCGGTCTCTTCGCTGTTGAACTGGACCGCCGTGTAGAAGAAGGTGAAGAAAGCGATGCCGATACCGTAAAGCGCGATATAAGCAGCGCTGGTGGGCTGCAGGAACGTGCTGATGGTGATCAGCCAGTCGCTCGCGCCGCCGCCTGCGGTGGCACGGTTGCCGGCCCACTGAATCACAGTCAGAGGCATCAGCAGCAGGGACGAAGCGAAGATCGGCGGAATGACTCCGGCCGTGTTGAGCTTGATCGGCAGGTGCGATCGCTCCTGCTGCATCCCGCGAGCGGTCTGGCGCTTCGGATACTGGATCGGAACACGGCGCTGCGCCCGCTCCATGAAGCAGATGAACACGATCAGCACGACGCTCAGAACGACGATTCCGACGACTTCAAAGCCGCTCATCGAACCGGTGCGGCCACCCTCGAGCAATTGCCCGACGGCTTGTGGCAGACGGGCAACGATTCCGGCCATGATGATCAGCGATACGCCGTTGCCAATGCCTCGGCTGGTGATCTGCTCGCCGACCCACATCAGGAACAAGGTTCCTCCAACAAGGCTGACGGTGCCGGCGAGCTCGAACAACAGCCCCGGCATCACAACCGCGCTGATGCCTTGCCGAACCGACTGCGATTCCAGTCCGCGAACCGCAAGATATCCCTGCACGAGCGTGATCGCGACCGTCAGGTAGCGCGTGTATTGATTGAGCTTCTTGCGCCCGGTCTCACCTTCTTTCCGAAGCGCCTGCCACGGACCGTATAGGGTCGCACCGAGTTGGACGACGATCGAGGCGGTGATGTAGGGCATGACGCCCAGCGCGACGATCGAGAAGCGTGAGAGCGCGCCGCCCGAAAATGTGTTGAACACGTCGAGAATGCCGCCGCTCTGGGTTTGATAGAGCGCGCTCATTGCGACCGGGTCGATTCCGGGCACCGGAACGAACGAGAGAAGTCGGAACAGGATCAACGCGCCAATGGTGAACCACAGCCGTTTCTTAAGCTCGGTCGCCTTTTGGAAATTCGCGAACGAAATGCTGGAGGCGAGTTGTTCGGCTGCGGATGCCATCGACTAAGAATTCCCCGGAAAAACGAACGGCGGCGTAAAAGGCCTAAGCCCCTCCCCGCCGCCGATATAGTGGCTCCAAGCCGCTTGTCGAAGGCCCTTCAGGCCTTTGCGGCGGTCTTGCGCGAGCCTTTCTTGGCGGCGGCGAGCTCGGCCGGGTTCTTGCGCTCGATCAGCTCGATCGAACCGCCGGCCTTTTCCACCGCCTCGCGCGCCCCCTTCGACACGCCGGCGACCTTGAGGTTGAGCTTCGCCTTGAGCTCTCCCTTGCCGAGGAGGCGAACGCCATCCTTACCGCCACGTGCAAGACCCGCGGCTTTCAGCGCGTCATGGTCGAGCACGCCCTTGATATCGAGCTTGCCGGCGTCGATCGCCTTTTGGACAGCACCGATGTTCACTTCGGCATAGTCGCGCGCGAAGATGTTGTTGAAGCCGCGCTTGGGCAGCCGCATGTGGAGCGGCATCTGGCCGCCCTCAAAGCCGGCAATGCTGACGCCGGAGCGCGCCTTTGCGCCCTTCTGGCCGCGACCGGCAGTTTTGCCGAGCCCCGAACCGATGCCGCGCCCAACGCGAACGCGCGACTGGCGCGCGCCCTTATTGTCTCTGATTTCGTTGAGTTTCATGTCTTTGCACTCGCTTTCGCTTTTGTCGCGCATGCTCCCTTAAGAGCAATTGGGTTAGGCGGCCTCTTCGACCTTCACCAGGTGCTGCACCTTCTTGACCTGGCCGAGCACTTCGGGTGTGCCCTCCACTTCCACGCTTCGGCGCAGCTTGTTGAGGCCGAGACCGACCAGCGTCGCCCGCTGAGTCTTGTCGCGGCGGATCGGCGAACCGGTCTGAGTGATCTTGATCTTCGCCATTTCGATTACTCCACGACCGCTTCGGCCTGAGCCTCGGCCTCGGCAGTGCTTGCACCGCCGCGTCCAAGCAGGTCGGCGACCTTCTTGCCGCGCCGCTGGGCAACCGAACGCGGGCTCGTTTGCTCCTTAAGCGCCTCGAAGGTCGCGCGGATCATATTGTAGGGGTTTGAGGTGCCGACCGACTTGGTGACCACGTCGGCAACGCCGAGGCTCTCGAAAATCGCGCGCATCGGACCGCCCGCAATGATGCCCGTTCCGGCTGGAGCCGAACGGATTGCAACGCGCCCCGCACCGAAATGGCCGATGCCATCGTGGTGGAGCGTGCGGCCGTCGCGCAACGGCACGCGAATCATCGCCTTCTTGGCCGACGCAGTAGCCTTGCTGATCGCTTCCGGCACTTCGCGCGCCTTGCCGTGGCCGAAACCGGCGCGGCCCTTGCCGTCGCCGACGACCACCAGCGCTGCAAAGCCGAAGCGCTTGCCGCCCTTCACGGTCTTCGACACGCGGTTGATGTGGACGAGCTTCTCGATGAGCTCCTCGCCGCCTTCCTCGTCGTCGCGACGGCCGCGACGATCGTCACGGCGCCCGCGGCCACCGCGGTCACCACCGCGTCCGCCACCGCCTCGACCACGGCCGCCACGCGGGCCACGGCCGTGCGGCTGCTGTTGTTGCTGCTGCTGCTGCTGCTGCTCCTCGGCCTGCGCCGGTGGCTCCGCGGCCTCGGGCACGGCCGTCACTTCGGGGGTTTCAGTTTCTTGCACCATTTAAAACTCCAGTCCGCCTTCGCGGGCAGCGTCGGCGAGGGCCTTCACCCGGCCATGGAACAGGAAGCCGCCACGGTCGAACACGACCGAGGAGACGCCCGCCTTCTTCGCGCGATCGGCAATCGCCTTGCCAACGGCGGCAGCGCCGTCCTTGGTGGCGTTCGTCTTGCCCTTGAGGCCTTCGTCCAGGGTTGAGGCGGAAGCGAGCGTCTTTCCCGCCGCATCGTCGATCACCTGGGCGTAGATGTGCCGGCCGGAACGATGGACCGAAAGCCGCGGCTTGCCGGCCGAACGTGCGCGCAAGGCGCTGCGCACGCGGCGGCGGCGGCGGTCGAAGAGAGAGAGTTTCGCCATGGCTACTTCTTCTTGCCTTCTTTGCGGAAGATATACTCACCGCGGTACTTGATGCCCTTGCCCTTATAGGGTTCGGGCTTGCGCCAGCGGCGGATCTCGGCCGCGACCTGGCCCACTTTCTGCTTGTCGATGCCGCTGATCTCTACCGTGTTCTGGTCGGGAGTCTTCACATCGACCCCTTCGGGCAGCTTGTAATTGACGTCGTGGCTGTAGCCGAGCTGCAGGCGCAGACTGCGACCTTGAGCCTGGGCGCGGTAGCCGACGCCGGTGATCTCCAGCACCTTGGTGAAGCCCTCCGTCACCCCGGTGACGAGGTTCTGCACGTTGGTTCGCGTCATGCCCCATGCAGCGCGGTTGCGCTGCGCGTCCGTAAGCGGAGTGAGCCGGATTTCGCCCTCCGCCACTTCATATTTCACGAGGTCGTCGAGCAGCTGCATCGACAGCGTGCCCTTTGGCCCCTTGACGGTCAGAGTCTGTCCCTCGACCGATGCAGTAACGCCGGCAGGCATCGCCACAGGTTTCTTGCCGATACGGGACATCAGAACACCTCCGCCAGCACTTCGCCGCCGACGTTCTGCTCGCGCGCTTCTGCATCCGACAGCACGCCGCGCGGAGTCGACACGATGATCGTTCCGAGCCCGTTGCGGATGCGCGGAAGCTCGCGCGCTGCAGAGTAGACGCGGCGGCCGGGCTTCGACACTCGGGCCAGATGCTGGATTGCGGGCTGGCCCTCGAAATATTTGAGCTCGATGCGAAGGCCCTTCTGGCCGGCGAGTTCTTCCTCGGCGTAGCCGCGGATATAGCCCTCGCGCTGGAGCACATCGAGCACCCGCACGCGCAGCTTCGACGCCGGCGTCAGGACGCTGTCCTTCCGGGCCTGCTGGCCGTTGCGGATGCGGGTGAGCAGGTCACCCAAAGGATCGGTCATTGCCATCTCGTAACCCTTACCAGCTCGACTTGATCACGCCGGGGATAAGGCCCTTGTTGGCCAGTTCCCGAAGCATGATCCGCGACAGGCGGAACTTGCGGTAGTAAGCGCGTGACCGTCCGGTCAGCTCGCAGCGGTTGCGAACCCGCGTCGGGTTCCCGTTGCGGGGCAGCTCGGCCATTTTCAGGCGCGCGATCAGGCGCTCGGTCTCGTCCTTCGACTCATCGTTCGCGATCGCCTTGAGCTTCGCGTACTTAGCCGCGTTCTTCTGAACGAGCTTCTTGCGCCGCTCGTTCTTGTTGATCGAACTCAGTTTCGCCATGACTTAAGTTCTTCTCCTATCGAAGCAGACGCGCCCTCAGGCGGCCTGCTTCTGTTCCTCTTGCGGAAACGGAAAGTTGAACAGCCGCAGCAGCTCGCGCGCCTCTTCGTCCGTTTTCGCCGTTGTGGTTACGATGACGTCCATCCCCCGGACCTTGTCGATCTGATCGTAGTTGATCTCGGGGAAAATGATCTGCTCCTTGAGGCCGAGCGCGTAATTGCCGCGACCGTCGAAGGATTTGGGGTTGAGCCCGCGGAAGTCGCGCACGCGCGGCAGCGCGATCGTCACCAGACGATCGAGGAATTCGTACATGCGCTCGCGGCGCAGCGTGACCTTGCAGCCGATTGGCATGCCTTCGCGCAGCTTGAACTGGGCGATCGACTTCTTCGCCTTGGTGATGACCGGCTTCTGGCCGGAAATCGCCTGCATCTCGGAAGCTGCCGTCTCGACGCGCTTCTTGTCCTGGGTCGCCTCGCCGACGCCCATGTTGATGACGATCTTCTCCAGGCGCGGAACTTCGAGGCGATTCTTATAACCGAACTTCTCGGTCATTGCCTTGACGATGCGCTCCTCATAATCGGACTTCAGGCGCGGCGTGTAACCCTTCGGGGTCTCCGATGGCTTGGAGTCCGTCTTTGCGGCCTTGGGCACAGATGCCTCTTCGACCTTGGGCAAGGCTTCGATCGCCTCGGCTTGGGCCTTCTTGGCCTCGCCGACCCGCTCGACTTCCACCGGTTCGGTCGCGGGCTCCTGCGCCTCTTCGACCTTCTTTTCTTCGTCAGCCATTGATCAGCTCTCCGGTCTTGGCCGCGACGCGGACCTTTTTGCCATCGCGAATCTCGAAGCGGACGCGGCTCGGCTTGCCATCGGCGGTCGCGATCGCGACCGTCGAAATGTTGAGCGGCGCTTCCTTGCGCTCGATCCCGCCCTGGGGGCTCTGCTGCGTCGGCTTGCGGTGGCGCGCGTGGACGTTGATGCCCGACACGACAACCTTGCCTTCCTTCGGCATTGCCTTGACGACCTCACCGGTGCGTCCTTTGTCCTTGCCGGACAGGATCACGACTGTGTCGCCCTTGCGGATCCTTGCAGCAGCCATGGTTACAGCACCTCCGGTGCGAGGCTGATGATCTTCATGTGCTTGCGCGCACGAAGCTCGCGGACGACCGGGCCGAAGATACGGGTGCCGATCGGCTCCTCGTTCTTGTTGACCAGCACCGCGGCGTTGGAATCGAAGCGGATCACGGAACCGTCGGGACGGCGGATGTCCTTGGCGGTGCGAACGATCACTGCACGGTGAACGTCGCCCTTCTTCACTCGGCCGCGAGGCGCCGCTTCCTTGACGCTGACGACGATGATGTCGCCGACGCCCGCAGTACGGCGCTTCGAGCCGCCCAGCACCTTGATGCACTGGACGCGCTTGGCTCCGCTGTTATCGGCAACGTCCAGGTTGGACTGCATCTGGATCATGGTTCGACCCTTATCCTCTCAAATTCTTCTCAGGCGTCCGCTTCGGCGACGTCTTCGGCCTTGGCCTTCTTCGTCGACTTCTTGGCGGGCTTCTTCTCGGCCTTTTCCACTGCCGGCTTCACAGGCTCGGCCTCCGTCGGAGCGACGATCTCGGGTTCATCGATCTCGATAGCGCCAATCTTGGCGGTGCCGATCCGATCGATGACCTTCCAGGTCTTCAACTTCGAAATCGGCGCGCATTCCTCGATTCGAACGATCTCGCCCACGTGGAACTCGTTTGCCGCATCGTGGGCGTGGTACTTTTTCGAAAGGCGAATGATCTTGCCGTAAAGCGGGTGTTTCACCCGCCGCTCAACACGGACCACGACCGTCTTTTCACCTTTGTCCGACACCACGGTGCCTGTGAGAACGCGCTTTGGCATCTCTTACTTCTCCTCAGCCCTTCGACTGCGCTCGGGCGCGTTCGCTTTGCAGCGTCTTGATCCTTGCGATCGTTCGGCGAACTTCGCGCACGCGGCTCGGCTTCTCGAGCTGGTTGGTCGCCGACTGGAAGCGCAGGTTGAACTGTTCGCGCTTCAAATCGCCAAGCTGCTGCTGCAGCTGGTCATCCGTCTTTTGCTTGAGATCGTCGATCGCAGGCATCCTACTTTTCCTCTCCAGCCAGGCTCTCGCCGAGGCGGGCCACGACCTTGGTCTTGATCGGAAGCTTTTCGGCCGCGCGCTCGAAAGCCGTCTTGGCGAGCGAACCCGGAACGCCGTCCAGTTCGAACAGGATCCGGCCCGGCTTCACTCGGGCAACCCAGAATTCCGGGCTTCCCTTGCCGGAGCCCATGCGGACTTCGGCAGGCTTCGAGCTCACCGGAACGTCCGGGAAAACGCGGATCCACAAGCGCCCGGTGCGCTTGATGTGTCGCGTGATTGCGCGGCGGGCTGCCTCGATCTGGCGGGCAGTGATGCGCTCCGGCTCCATGGCCTTGAGGCCGAAGGCGCCGAAGTTGAGCTCGGTGCCGCCTTTTGCGTTGCCATGGATTCGGCCCTTGAAGGCCTTGCGGAACTTGGTGCGCTTGGGTTGCAGCATTTCTTATTCTTCCTTCGCGCCTATCGGTTGCCGCGCTCTTCGCGCGCCGGACGGACGCCGGAGGTCTGCGCCTCCATCATGAGCCGGTCCTGAGCGAGCGGGTCGTGAGCGAAGATTTCGCCCTTGAAGACCCACACCTTGACGCCGCAGACGCCGTAGGCGGTGTGCGCCTCGGCTTCGGCGTAATCGACGTTTCCGCGCAGCGTGTGCAGCGGGACGCGGCCCTCGCGGTACCATTCAGTGCGGGCAATTTCGGCGCCGCCAAGACGACCGGCACAAGTGATTCGGATGCCTTCCGCGCCAAGGCGGAGCGCCGACTGCACCGCGCGCTTCATGGCGCGGCGAAACGCGATGCGGCGCTCGAGCTGGTCGGCGACGCCCTGGGCGACGAGCTTGGCGTCGATCTCGGGCTTGCGGATCTCAACAATGTTCAAGCTGACCTCGCTCGAGGTCATCTTCTGGAGCTCGCGCTTCAGCTTCTCGATGTCAGCGCCCTTCTTGCCGATGATCACTCCGGGGCGCGCGGCATAGATGGAGATTCGGCAGATCTTTGCCGGACGCTCGATCACGACCTTGGAGATCGCGGCCTGCGGCACCTTTGAAAGAATGTACCGACGGATCTTGAGGTCTTCCAGCAGAAGACGCCCATAGTCCTGGCCTTCCGCAAACCAGCGGCTGTCCCAGGTGCGGTTGATCTGCAGGCGAAGCCCGACCGGTGAGGTTTTCTGACCCATGCTTAAGCTTCTTCCTGCTCGCGAACGACGACACGGATTTGGCTGAACGGCTTGACGATCCGCGATGAGCGGCCGCGAGCGCGCGTCGCGAAGCGCTTCATCGAAATCGACTTACCGACGCTCGCCTCCGCAACGACGAGGGCGTCGACGTCGAGGTTGTGATTGTTTTCCGCATTTGCGATCGCGCTCGCGAGCACCTTGCGGACGTCATCGGCCATGCCCTTGGGCGAGAACTTCAGGATGTTCATCGCCTGCTCGACCTTCTTGCCGCGGATCATTCCGGCGACGAGGTTCAGCTTGCGCGCCGACCCACGGATCGTGTTGCCGACCGCGAGCGCTTCCTTCTCACCGACCTTGCGGGGTGCTGCTGGCTTGCCCATTAGCCTCGGCCTTTCCTGTCGGCGGCGTGACCGTGGAAGGTCCGCGTCGGAGCGAACTCGCCAAGCTTCATTCCGACCATCTCCTCGTTGACGGAAACCGGGATGAACTTGCGGCCGTTGTAGACATTGAAGGTCAGGCCGACGAACTGCGGCAGGATCGTTGAACGGCGCGACCAGGTCTTGATCGGCGCACGGCCGCCCTTCTCCTGCGCAGCTTCCACCTTCTTCAGAAGCGAAAGCTCGACGAACGGACCTTTCCAGACGGAACGGGCCATGGATTAACCCTTCTTCTTCGCGTGACGGCTTCGGATGATGAACTTGTCCGTTGCCTTGTTGTGACGGGTGCGGGCGCCCTTGGTCGGCTTGCCCCACGGAGTGACTGGATGGCGGCCGCCCGAGGTCCGGCCCTCACCACCGCCATGCGGGTGATCGACCGGGTTCTTGGCGACGCCACGAGTCAACGGACGCTTGCCGAGCCAGCGGTTGCGTCCGGCCTTGGCGAGGTTGGTGTTCGCATTGTCGGGGTTCGACACCGCGCCGACCGTCGCCATGCAATCGGAGCGGACATAGCGCTGCTCGCCTGAATTCAGCCTGACAATGACCATTCCGCGATCGCGGCCGACGACCTGCACATAGGTGCCCGCGGCGCGCGCGATCTGGCCGCCCTTGCCGGGCTTCAGCTCGACATTGTGAACGATGGTGCCGACCGGCATCTGCCCGATCTCCATCGCGTTGCCGGGCTTCACGTCGACCTTCTTGCCGGCGATTACCTTGTCGCCCGGGCCGAGGCGTTGCGGCGCCAGGATATACGTCTGCTCACCACCCTCGTAGGTCACGAGCGCAATGAAGGCCGAACGGTTCGGATCATATTCGATCCGCTCGACGGTCGCAGCAACATCCCACGTGCGCCGCTTGAAATCGATGTGGCGGTACTTTTGCTTGTGACCGCCAGCGATGCCGCGCGATGTCACGTGGCCCTTGTTGTTGCGGCCGCCGGTCTTGCGCTTGCCTTCGGTAAGCGCCTTGACGGGCTTGCCTTTCCAGAGCGCCGAC
>JANWLR010000097.1 GCA_025450755.1 Sphingomicrobium sp.
GCGCCAAGGCCGACCGGCGGCTTGGCATCCCGCCATCGCGGCTACCGATGCTTGCTCAGGCGATCGTCGGCGGCGGTGAGGTGACGCTTACGGATTCGGAGCTTGGCTGGGCCAAGGAGGCGCGCAACGCGCTTCAAATCGCGCGCGGCCGCTCGCTGCTGAGCGTCGGCCGTTTCGCGCCGCCTCAGCTCCACGCGCTAGCACTGCAGGTCAATCAGGCGCTCGGGAACATCGGGCGGACATGCGAGATTGCAGCACCGCTCGGCTTCCTTCCCCGAGCCGGCGGATCGTTTCTCGACCTCGTTCGTGACATCGAGGCCCGGCGCGTCTCAGCATTGTTCGTGCTTGGCGCGAACCCCGTGTACCAGGCGCCCGGGGATATTCCGTTCGGCTCGATCTATCCGAAGGTGCCGCTACGGCTGCACGCGGGCCTCCACGTCGATGAGACGGCGGCACTTAGCAACTGGCACCTACCCGTCTTCCATCCGCTCGAGGATTGGAGTGACGCACGCTCTCCCGATGGACTGGCGACGATCATTCAGCCAGTCGTCAGGCCGATGTACGGCAGCCGCTCGGTTCACGAGTTGCTTGCTGCACTGACAAGCGATGAGCCCATCGCCGCCCAACAGCTCGTGCATCAAACCTGGTCGAAGCTTGCAGGCGGTCCCGGCTGGGCGGAGGCACTAAAGACGGGGTTCGTCCCTGTTCTTCAGCAGGGCGCGTTCGCGGATTCCTCATTCGACCGCTCGACCGCGGCCACATCGGTTACAGCGCACGAGGGCGAAGTCGAAATTGTCATCCGCCCCGACCCGACAATCCATGACGGCAGTTTCGCAAACAATGGCTGGCTCCAGGAACTGCCCAAGCCTCTGTTCAAGACCACCTGGGAAAATGTCGTTGCAATCAGCCCGCGGTTCGCGTCTGCGCTCAAAATCGATAGCGGCGACATGCTCCGGGTGGAGAGCAGCGGCCGCGCCATCGAAGGCCCGGCGTGGGTCCTTCCCGGGCAGCCGGAACGGGTTGTCACCCTGTATCTCGGTTATGGCCGCTGGAGCGCTGGGCGGATCGGGAGCGGCATCGGATACGACGCTTACCCTATGCGCAACGCAGCGCAGCCGTGGAACGCGGTGGGACGTGTAAGGCCGACCGGCGGCCACGTGAAGCTTGCGACGACCCAGGAACAGCATCTGATGGACGGCGAAGTCGAGGGACTGGTGCGGACCGTCACGCCGAAGCACCCCTCCGCAGTTCGCGACGAGAAAGAACTCGACCAGACCTCCTTCTATCCCAAATGGCGGGAGGATGAGCCGGCCTGGGGCATGGTGATCGATCTCGACCGTTGCATCGGCTGCAACGCCTGCGTCGTTGCCTGCCGAGCCGAGAACAACGTGCCCGTCGTCGGCAAGGCCCAGGTCTACGAGGGCCGCGAAATGGATTGGCTCCGGGTCGACCGCTATTATGGGGGCGATCCCGACGATCCCCAAACGCACTTTGAGCCCGTGCCGTGCATGCACTGCGAGCAGGCGCCTTGCGAGATGGGCTGCCCGGTGCACGCGACCGTCCACAGCCCCGACGGGCTCAACCTGATGGTATACAATCGCTGCATCGGCACTCGGACCTGCTCAAGCTTCTGTCCGTACAAGGTGCGCCGCTTCAACTGGTTCGATTACACGACGGATGCGCCGAGCCCAACCGAGGCGCAGCGCAACCCCGATGTCACGGTGCGCGGCCGCGGCGTCATGGAGAAGTGCACCTACTGCATCCAGCGCATCGAGGCGGCCAAGGTGAAGGCCGACATCGAGAACCGACCGGTTCGCGACGGCGAAGCGGTGACCGCTTGCCAGCAGGCCTGTCCCGCGCAGGCGATCAGCTTCGGCAACATTGCCGACCCGAACAGCAAGGTGGCGAAACTGCGCAAGAGCCCGCGCAACTATGCGCTACTTGCCGAGCAGGGAACACGGCCCCGCACGACCTACCTGGCTCTGATTTCCGACGAGGACGGCGATGTCGAGTAAGACGCCGACGATTCCACTGAGCGAAACCTATCGCGACATCACGCGAGAAGTCGCGCGCGTGCCCCTGCATATGCCGGCGCGAATCCCGTGGCTGATTGCATTCATCCTCAGCCTCGCGCTGCTGTCGCTGTTTCTCGCGTCCGCCACATATCTATTCGTCCGGGGAGTCGGAATCTGGGGCGTGAACATCCCGGTAAACTGGGGATTTGCAATCTTCCTCTACGTCTGGTGGCTTGGTCTCGGGCATGCCGGAACACTGATCTCCGCGATGCTCCTGCTGATGGGCCAGGACTGGCGAAACAGCCTTAACCGCTTCGCCGAGGCGATGACGGTCTGTGCGGTGATCTGCGCCGGCATGGAGCCGATCCTGCACCTCGGACGGCCGTGGTTCTTCTACTGGATGTTCCCCTATCCGGCGACAATGGGCGTCTGGCCGCAATTCCGCAGTCCCCTGGAGTGGGACATCTGGGCGGTTCTTACCTATCTCATCGTCTCCATCCTCTTCTGGTACATCGGGCTGGTCCCGGACCTTGCGACCGTGCGCGACCGAGCAAAGAAGCGCGGCTGGCAGGTCTTCTTCGGCATTTTCGCGCTCGGCTGGCGCGGCTCGGCGCGGCACTGGGCAGTATGGCAGAAGACTTACCGAACGATCGCCGCGATTGCGGTGCCTCTGGTCATCTCGGTCCATAGCGAGGTCTCGCTGCTGTTCGCTGCGGGACAGATCCCGGGGTGGCACTCCACGGTCTTTCCACCCTATTTCGTGCTCGGCGCAGCCTTCTCCGGCTTTGCGGTGGTGGCAATGATCGCGATCGTCATGCGCCACACCTTTGAGCTCAAGGACATCGTCACCGAGCGGCACCTTGACCTGCTCGCCAAGGTGCTCCTCGCGATGGGCCTGATGACGGCGTACGGCTATTTCTTCGAAATCTTCGACGCCTTCTATTCCGGCGAGATGCGGGAGATCGCGACCGTCCACGACCGCTTCTCTGGCTATTACGCTTGGAGCTATTGGGGAGCAGTCTTCTGCAACTTCGTGCCGTTGCAGGCGCTGTGGCTCGACCGAGTGCGGCGAAGTCCGGTCCTCCTGTTCATGATCAGTACCTCGGTCGTCGTCGGCATGTGGCTGGAGCGCTACATGCTGATCGTCACCAGCCTCTACAAGGACTTCCTGCCCTCCTCGTTCGGCTACTACCACGGCAGCTTCTGGGACTGGAGCACCTATATCGGAATGCTCGGCCTGTTCATGACGCCTTTCCTGCTGTTCGTCCGCTTCCTGCCGTCGATCTCAATCTTCGAGGACAAAGAGGTGCTTGCCCGGGAGAAAGAGGAGGCGAAGCGTGGCTAAACCGCTCCTCGGATTTGCTGCCGAGTTCGGGACGCCGGACGCGCTGCTCAAAGCGACGAAGCGCGCCCGCGCCGATGGCTTTTGCTGCATCGATGGGTTCAGTCCATTCCCGGTCGAAGGCATGTCCGGGGCCCTCGCACTCGAGCGCGATCACCGGATCGGCTGGATCGCGGTGGCTGGCGGCCTATTCGGGTTCGTCGGGATGCTCGTTATCCAGCTGCTCACCAATGTCGATTATCCGATCGAAGTGGGTGGAAGGCCGCTGTTTGCCTATCCGGCCTTCTTCGTGGTCGACTTCGAGCTGATGATCCTCTGCGCCGTCCTTTTCGCGGTTGCCGGAATGCTCATCATCAATCGATTGCCCAAGCTCCATGATCCGATCTTCAACACTCCACGTTTCGGGCTCGCGTCCGAGGACAAATTCTTCCTCTACATCGACTCCTCCGATCCGAAGTTCGATCCCGACAAGACCCGCGACTATCTCGGCAGTCTGGGCGCATTGAGCGTCGAGCCGGTGCAGCCATGAGCATGCGATCGATCACGGTCGCATTGCTGCTCTCAGCATGTCACCAGAACCTGACGATGAGCGACCAGAAGAAGCTCGACGAATATGAGCGCTCGAGCGTTTTTCGAAATGGCAAGGTCCTCCAGTCTCCGCCTCCCGGAAGCGTCTCGCGCGAGCAGGATTTGAAGAGCGTGTTCGCGGAAAAGCCGCCGATGTCGCTTACGCTCGTCGAGCGCGGTCGCGAACGGTTCAACATCTTCTGTTCCGAATGCCACGGATTGGGTGGAGATGCCGACGGAATGGTCGTCCAGCGCGGCTTTCCGAAACCGCCCAGCTTTCATGAGAAACGCCTCGTCAACGCGCCCGACGAATTGTTCGTGAGCGTGATCACCAACGGCTACGGCGCGATGTACAGTTACGCCGACCGGGTGCCTCCGGCGGACCGGTGGGCGATCGCAGCCTACATTCGCGCGCTTCAACGAACCAAGCCGCCAATCCGAACGGAACCATTGTTCCAGGGCCCGCAGCCATGACCAGGGACCGCTCACTCGTCGCCGGAATTGCCGGCTCGATCGGATGGCTGATCGGACTCATCCTCGCGCCGCGTGAGGCCCTGGTCGCCTGGCTGGTCTGCTGGCTCGCCTGGGGCGCGATTCCGATCGGCTCGCTCGCAGTGCTGCTTCTCGTTTCACTGATTGGAGGCAAGTGGCGCCACTTATATGGACAGCCCTCGGCGCTCGGCGCATCGCTGATGCCGCTCGTCGGCATCGCGGTGATCCCGCTGCTCCTCGGCGCCCGGACCATCTATCCCTGGACGGCACCGGGAGCGACGGCGGGTTATGCCGCGTTCAAGGCCGAATGGCTTTCGAGCGGATTCTTCGTGCTTCGAGCCATCATCTATCTGGGCGTTCTCAACCTCATCGCCTGGGCGCTCCTTACAGCTGAACCGCGGCGAAGGGCGCCGATCGCCGCCGCCGCGGTCATTGTTTACGCGATCTTCGGATCGCTTCTCGCGATCGATTTTGCGGAAACTTCCCAACCCGATTTCCACTCTTCGATCTATGGTCTCCTCGGGCTTACCAATCAGTGGCTCGGCGGGATCGCCTTCGCAATCCTGTTTTGGCTCGTCGGCAATGACGAGAAGCCACCGGTCGCCGCCGCCGCCATTCTGATGACGGCGATCCTGATGTGGAGCTACATGCATGCAATGCAGTATATCGTGATCTGGTCGGGAGACATTCCGGCGGAGGCGCGATGGTATATCGAGCGCCACAGCTGGGCTGCGCTCGCTTGGCTTCTCTTCGGGCTCCAGGGACTCGTTGCGTTCGCAGCGTTGCTGTCGCCGAAGGTTCGCGGCAGCCGAGAGGCCATGATGATCGTTGCCGGCCTCACGCTCGTCATGCGGCTCGCGGACAACATCTGGCTCGTCTTGCCGGGACTGCAGGGAATCGGCTGGGTGGTTGTGCCGCTCATCATTGCGGCCTCGATTGCCATGCTCGGGTTCGGCTGGAGCGGAGCGCTCACTCTGCAGGCGCGCAAGGAGCCGCGGACCAGCATTGTGGCGGATGCAGCTTGACGAACGATAAGAAATGCAACGGGAGTTGCCGGCGACGATTGTTCGTTGCGCTCCCGGCGACGATTGCGCCGGGAGCATTGGGGTTCCCGACAGTCAACCCGGCGGGCGCCCGTTGTAAAGTTGGTCCCCGGGGCGCTGCTTGCCCGGGGACCATCTGTCTTCAGCGGGAACGGAGGCGCGCATAGCGGATCAGTCGAGGCCGGACACGGAGACTTCGTCCGAGGCGGCTACGCAATATGAGCCGCTCGACGTCCCTCCGCTGCTGCCTTTCTGGCTCGCACTTCTGCTCGCGGCATTCATCGGCGGCGTCCTCTTGACGATTGAGCTTGGCTATCCGCTCGCTCTTCACCAGGAAAGCCCTGGTCCTCTTGGTCCGCTTCCCACCACGCCGCGCCTCCAGGCGGCCCCGACGCGAGACCTGCAGCGCTATGAAGCAGCGAAGCAGGCGGAGCTGGCGGGCCGTGACGGAACACTCCTCTCGATCGACGCGGCGATGCGCGTAACGGTCCAACAAGGCTGGGGGCCGCCGAAGTGAGGTGCACAGCGCTGATCCTGACGCTGCTGTTTCTGACGCCTGCTGCGCGCGCAGCCGTCGATCCGGCAACATTGGCCGGATTCTCCTTCCGCCAGCACCCCGGCGCTGAACTCCCGCTCGGCACCGAGATCCATGAAGCTGCCGGCCGCCCAGTCACACTGGCGACGGCGCTCGGCGGAAAGCCGGCAGTCGTCGTTCTCGAATATCTTCGCTGCAAGAATCTCTGCGGCCTCGTGCTCCGCGGCGCAGTTCAGGCGATTGCCAAGTCCGGGCTCCGATCTGGTCGAGACCTCAACTTGGTCGCGATCAGCATCGATCCGCGCGAAACGGCGGCAGACGCCGCAGCCGCGCAGACGATGTATTCAAGATTGCTTCCCGGCGCGCCGAAGGACGGCGTACGATTCTTCACCGGCTCAGCACGCCAGGTCCGCAAGATCGCGGCTGCGATCGGTTTTCCCTATCGCTATGACAAGATGAGCGACCAATTCGCGCATCCAGCTGGTTTCGTCGTCACGACGCCCGATGGAAGAATCTCCCGCTACATGCTCGGCGTCAGTCCCAACTCAGCGGAACTGAGGCAAGCGGTTCTAGAAGCGTCCTTGGACAAGGTCGAGCCGCCGGCGCATCCGCTGCTGTGCCTTTGCTTCGGCTATGATCCCGACGAAGGCTCCGTCGCCGCTCTCACCTGGCAGCTCGTACGCTGGGCGTCGATGGGACTGGTTCTCGCCTGCGCCGCGCTGATCGGCTTGCTGTCCCTGAAGCGGAGGCGGGCGTAAATGCCGGACCTGCCGTTCTGGCCGGAGCGCGCGAGCAGCTACGCGGGCCAGGTCGACGTCCTCTTCGCTTCGCTGATTCTTGTAACTCTGCTTACCGTCGGCTTGGTGTTCGTGCTGCTGGTCCTATTTGCGACCAAATATCGACACGACAGCAAGGCGGTGCGGCACGAGCCGACCAAGAAGACCTGGAGGTTTGAGGTTGCCTGGACCGCGGTGACTCTGGTGATCTTTGTCGGCCTCGCGGTATGGGGAGCGGGAACCTACGTTCGTCTGTACAACCCGCCGGCAAACGCGTTGCAAATCTTCATCGTTGGCAAACAATGGATGTGGAAGGCGCAGCATCCCGGCGGTCAGCGAGAAATCAATGCGCTCC
>JANWLR010000098.1 GCA_025450755.1 Sphingomicrobium sp.
GGGACCTGACTGCGCGCGTGCCGTCAAACACGATGGCGGTCGGCAACATGCCGGCGGCTTCATCCCAATCGCTTCCGGGCGGGCTCAAGAAAGTGCGCTTTCAGACGACACCGATCATGTCGTCCTATCTATTGTTCTTTGCTGACGGCGACTTCGACCGGATCACCAAGCCGGTCGGCGACAAGGAAGTAGGAGTGGTGATGAGCCGCGGCAATGGCCCGAAGGGTCAGCTAGCGCTCGATGCCGAGGCCGAGATCCTGCCCTACTACAATCAGTATTTCGGCACCCCCTACCCGCTCCCGAAGCTCGATAACGTTGCCGGTCCGGGCCAGTCGCAATTCTTCGGCGCAATGGAGAATTGGGGCGCGATCTTCACCTTCGAGCGGATCCTGCTGAACGACCCAGCGATCACCAGCGAAGGCGAGCGCCAGGCGATCTTCGGGGTCGAGGCCCACGAGATGGCGCACCAATGGTCCGGGGACCTAGTCACCATGGCCTGGTGGGACGACCTCTGGCTCAACGAAGGCTTTGCAAGCTGGATGGCGACCAAGGCGACCGAGCATTTCCACCCCGACTGGGGCGCCGACATCGACCGCATCGGCATTCGCGAAGGCGCAATGGCGCAGGACTCGTTCAAATCGACGCACGCGATCGTTCAACAGGTACGCACCGTCGAGCAGGCCAACCAGGCATTCGATTCCATTACCTATTCCAAGGGTGAATCCGTCCTGTCGATGCTCGAAGGATATGCGACGCCGGAAGTGTGGCAGCGCGGCATGCAGGACTATATGCGCCGTCACGCGTACCAGAACACTCGTACCGGCGACTTGTGGGCCTCAATGGAGCGCGTCGGCGCCACGGGCCTTGCGACGATCGCCAACGATTTCACGACCCAGCCCGGAATCCCGTTGATCGAAGTTGGGCCAACCCAGTGCGTCGGCGGCCGGACGGTCGCGACGATCACGCAAAGCCAGTTCTCCGATGACCAGAAGGGTGAGGCGGCGGCGCGGCCGCTCAGCTGGCATGTGCCGGTGCGTGCAACAGCGGGCGGAGACGCGACTCGTGTCGTCACGAACGGCCGCACTAGCCAAATCACCGCGCCCGGCTGCGGTCCCCTGCTGATCAATGCCGGCCAGAGCGGCTATTTCCGGACGCTCTACACGCCTCAGCAATTGAGCGCGCTCCAGGGCGCATTCGGCGGGCTCGGCACCGTCGACCAGTACGGTGTGATGAGCGACCAGCTCGCGCTGTCGGCGGCTGGGTACCAGCCGATGGCCGGCGGCCTCAATTTCCTTGGCGAGGTGCCGGGGAACGGAAATGCCAAGCTGGTGCAAGCAGCGGTGCGTGGTTGGTCAGGTCTCTACGACGACCTCGATGGCAATTCGGCTGCACAGGCGGCGGTGGCGGCGCGTGTCTCCCGAATCTATGGGCCGCGTCTCGACCAGCTCGGTTTCGTACCAAAGGAGGGCGAGCCCGCGACCGATGCGCTGCTTCGTACGGGGCTCATTTCCACGCTGGGCAAATTCAAGGACCCGAAGGTGCTCGCCGAAGCGAACCGGCTGTTCGCCGAATGGCAGAGCGATTCCAATGCGATTCCGGGTTCGCTCAAGCAGACCTGGCTCGGCGTGATCGCCCGCAATGCGAATCTCTCCATATGGAACGCGATCCACGCCAAGGCCCAAGCCGCAACTGGCTCGGTCGAAAAAACCTCGCTCTACCAGCTGCTTGGCGCGGCGAGCGATCGGGCGTTGAGCGAGCGCGCGCTCGATCTCGCACTGACCGACGAGCCTGGCAAGACGACCAGTGCTGGAATCATCACAACAGTCGCTGGCCAGCACTCGCCGATGGCGATCGATTTCGTCCTCTCGCATCTGCAGCAGGTCAACCAGCTGATCGACATTTCGGGACGGTCACGGTTCATGCAGCGCCTGTCGTTCGGCAGCAACGACGCGAGCCTGATCCCGATCCTCGAGAGCTATGCGCGCGCAAACCTCGCCGCGACCGACCGCAAGCCGATTGAGCAGGCGGTCGACCTCCTGCGCTTCGAATCTTCGCAGATGCCGCGCATCAGGGCAGAAACCACGGCTTGGCTGCAAGCACATCCAGCGTGACGAAGGCTTGATCGAAACGGGGATTTCGCTATAGGCCCCGCTCCGCGTCGGGCTTGCCCGTCGCACTCGTCCGAGACAGTTGCTGGGGATCTCCCCTTAATTTGCAGCCTAGACGGGGACAGGAATCATTCGGAAGCGGGCGACCGCTCCCGTCGTGCGCTGTATTTGTGCGGCGCCGTCGATCCCCAACCCCACGGACTACGTCGCTCGAAGTTCGCTTCGGGCATTTGTTGAAGCTCGTTCGGGAGCAATCCCGGACGAATTTTTGGAGTTGGCATGGATCGATCGCAAAAAGCCGATCTGGTCGACGAGCTGAAGAGCGTCTTCACCGAGACGAGCGTGGTGGTTGTCACCCGCAATCTCGGGCTCTCCGTGGCGCAGTCCACGGAGCTGCGCCTGAAGATGCGCGACGCCGGCGCCCAGTTCAAGGTTGCGAAGAACCGGCTTGCCCTGATTGCGCTCGAGGATACGCGTTACAAGCCGATCGGCGACCTGCTCAAAGGTCCGACCGGGCTTGCGACGTCCGAAGACCCCGTCGCGGCGGCCAAGGTGGCCGTCGAATTCGCCAAGACAACCGACAAGTTCGAGATCGTTGGCGGAGCGATGGGCGACACGGTCCTCGACGAGAACGGGATCAAGGCGCTTGCCGCGCTTCCCTCGCTCGACGAGTTGCGCGCGACCATCGTGGGCCTCATCCAGGCGCCCGCGACGAAGATCGCTCGCACCGTCAACGAGCCGGGCGCACAGCTGGCGCGGGTTTTCGCCGCCTACGGGGCCAAAGAGGCCGCCTGAGGAGCATCACTTTTCATCAACGCACGACAATCAGGGGCAGGGAGCCCCATCAAGGAGTATCAAAATGGCTGACATTGCTAAGCTGGTCGACCAGCTTTCCGAACTGACGGTTCTAGAAGCGGCGGATCTCGCCAAGCAGCTGGAAGAGAAATGGGGCGTCTCGGCCGCGGCTGCGGTCGCGGTTGCACCGGCTGCCGGCGGTGCTGGCGCCGCTGCGGCAGCTCCGGCCGAAGAGAAGACCGAGTTCGACGTGATCCTCACCGGCGACGGCGGCAAGAAGATCAACGTGATCAAAGAAGTCCGAGCGATCACCGGCCTTGGCCTCGGCGAGGCGAAGGCGCTGGTCGAAGGCGCTCCCAAGCCGGTCAAGGAAGGCGTCAACAAGGACGAGGCCGAGAAAATCAAGAAGCAGATCGAGGATGCCGGCGGCACCGTCGAGCTGAAGTAAGCTTTTTCTCAGCTAGAAATAGGAAGGGCGGTTCGGAAACGGGCCGCCCTTTTTTGGTGCGGCAGATGCTCATCCCTGGGGCGCAGGCGCTCCGTTTCGCGGGCCAGCTCAATCGCGAGCACCTCAGTTATTGCGGCTGAATCACAACTGCATTCGACGACGCCGGACTTCAGCCGCTGCGCAAGAAAGTCAGCGAAGCGGCTGATCTCCAGGTCGAAGCGAACCTCCATTCGCGGAAAAGCCATCCAATATTCGTTGAGTTCGTGCGTCAGCGAAGGTCCAAGCAGGTCGCATGTATTTTGAAGCAAAGTGTAGATCGGCGTCGCCCGAGTGGACCGGTAGACCGTGCAATTTGCCGACATTCCGCGTTGCCAAACCACGGACTCGAGGCGCCGGTGCTCACGCGGAGTTAGCTCATAGCTGTCGAGGGCATCGGACCCATGGCGGCGAACAGCCAGACACATCGCCGGATTGGCCACAAGGTCTGCAAGCGCTCGTTGGAAGTCGCCGAGTGACATTCTTAACTCAATTGCATCGCTGCCATACCTTTCTGGCCCGCGTGATTTCTCGCTCAAGGCACGCGTCGCCGCCCATTCGATCGAAGTAACTGTCGTGGAATTCAAATGTGATCCCGCGAATGTGCGGGGCGCGAGGAACGACGTGCTCGAGCAGATCCCAGACCTCATTGGGGCAGCCGCCCGAGTGACTATCGGCATAGATGTCGCCAATCATCGCGCCGCCTGCGACGTGCACTTCAACCACATGGTCCAGATCGATCGCCTCAAGCCACTGCAGAGCGTCGAACATATGATTGACCGAGTTGCAGTGGAGATTGTGAAGGTCGAGCAAGAGTCCGCAGCCGGTTCGCGCGCATAGAGCATTGATAAATTCCGTTTCGGTAAGCTCCTCGTCCGGATAGGCTATGTATCGCGCTGGATTTTCGAGGAGTAACGGGCCGCCGCTCAACTCCAACAGATTCGAAACTCTCGCGCAAATCATGTCGAGCACTGAACGATCGTAGGGGAGCGGCAGAGCGATGCCCGCGCTGCCTTTATGCGCGCCATGTTCAATTTGAGCGAATGACAGATGGTCGCTGATCCACGGATAATTCCACCGTCCCTGCCAGGAGAGCAGCTGTGAAACATACCCCTGGTCGAGCGGGCAAGAACTGCCGATCGACAGGCCGATATGGTGCGCGACGATGGGCAATCTGGGCGCTGCCCATTCCAGCGCCTCAATCCAATGCGGCAAATCGCCGAATCTCGATTCCGTATCTACGCCGCGATCAACCCAAAACATGTCGGGAGTGATCGCCCAGTAATCCAGCGCTCCGGGCGATCGCGCAAATCGATCAGCCGAGATCGTGTAGATCATGCCGACACCCAGGCGGGGTGCTCGCCCGCCTGGGTCACACAATGGCACGGTGCGGACCGCCTATTGTCCGAACACCGCCGCCTTTTCGGTTTGACCGATCAATTCGCCACGGTCGAGGTCAACCTGGATGACCTCTTCGAGTTGCTCACGGATGTTGAGATGGTCGCCCGACGTGCACTGCGGGCAGCCGCGTGGGAGCCGGCCAATAATGTTTTGCGTGGAAAGGCGATCGAAGATCTTCGCGAGATCAGCAAAGCGCGTTCCATTGGGAACGGTGATGTCGAGCCGGCGAAGATCCTTCGAGTAACCAATCTCTGCCACACGAGCGCTACCTTTGGTCATCTCTGTGCTCCTTTCAGAGACCCCGCTCACAGGCAAAAGACAAAGCGTCGCTCATCCCGACAAGCGGGTGCAAGAAGAGTCCCAAAATCCCGAGCAGTGCGCCGAGTCGGCAGCTCGGCACAGGCCTGTCGTTTATCAAATTTCCGGCAGTGTGGAAAGCAAAGGGCCACGAAACGCGCTCATCACTGATGAAGGCTGTTTTCGCGTCGAACCCGCCTATCGGCGGCCCCGCTCGTGCAGATAGGCGACCGCCGCTAAATCCTGGGCGACGTGGCCGAGCGACTTATAGAGGGTGATCTGGTCGTCGTTTTCGCGCCCTTCCAAGCGCGCTGCGAGCACGTCCCCGATCTCCCCGATCACGTGAGTGTCGTCGATCACCCCGGCATCTCGCGCGACCGCCAGTTCGGCGCCCTGGGCGAGAACACCGGGGCGATAATCGGCAAAGTATCGCGCCTTTACGACAAGGGGGGTGTCGACCTCGACTGGCCCAAGATAGCTCGAACCGACCAGGTTGATATGCGTCCCCGATCTTACCCATTCGCCAAGAAGGACCGGCTGGGCAGAAGATGTGACCGTACAAATCACGTCCGCCCTGCCGGCGGCTTCCTGACCTTCGGCGACCGCAGTGATCGTCTGGCCGAGCACCCTGCTCATCTTTGCCGCAAGCTCGCGGGTCCGTTTCGCCGACTGCCCCCAAAGCAGGATCTCACGAAATCGCCGGACCAATGGAAGCGCGCAAAGGTGCGCTTCCGCCTGCACCCCCGTACCGAAGATGGCGAGAACCTCGGCGTCGGCGCGGGCAAGCGCGTCGGTGGCGGCGGCTGTCGCGCAAGCGGTACGGATCTTGGTGACAGGCTCGGCATCGGCGATGCAGCTGACCGCACCGGTTGTTCCATCATAGGCGACGACGACGCCCTGGTGCCGCGTCCGGCCGGGCCGCCCTGGATCGCGAAATACGCTGATCAGCTTGGCGCCGAACGTCGACAGCGCCGCCAGCTCGCCCGGCATGGTCCCGAACATTTCGTCCTTACCGACGGTGAAGATCTGCCGCAGCGGCTGCGGCCGCTCACTGCTCGACAGCGCGATCATCGCCTGCCGCATTGCCTCGATGCAGCCGGGGTAGTCGAGCAGCGCTTCCACTTGAGCCGCGTCGTAAAAGACAATTGTCATGGGCGGTTTCCTACAACGAGCTTGGCGACGCGGGGAGGGCCGAGGATGATGGTTGCAGCGTGGAGATGGCAAGATGCTGACTGAGTTCGTCAAACGGATCTGGTTCGGCTGCGGCAATTTCGGTGGGATCGGCTCTTCGCCGCATTTGCGAAGCGCCGGGGATAGTGAAGAGCAGGCGACGCAGCTTCTCGATCACGCCCGGCGCGTCGGCCTCCGCCGCTTCGACACCGCCAACACCTACGGCGGTGGGTCAAGCGAGCTCACGCTTGGCAAATGGCTCCAGCGACAAGGCTCATCCTTCATCCACGGCGCGCAAATCGCGACCAAGGTCGGCAATCCGCACGGGTGCCCGCCAGGCGAGACGCCGCTAAGCCGAGCACAGATTGCCGATCACCTTGACCAGTCATTGAGGCGGCTGGGGATCGAGCGGATTGATCTTTATTACATTCACGAATTTGATCGCATCACGCCTCTGGAAGAGACTCTCGGCGCGATGGCCTTTGCTGTCGAGGCGGGCAAAATCGACCGTTTCGGCATTTCCAATTCTTCCTTGCTTGATGTTGAGGCGGTGATGAGCCTCGCTCCAGTGAGCCTCGCTTCGCGCTTCGAATATGTACAAAACGAATACAACCTGCTCTCCCAAGAGGATTCTGAGGCGCTGATCCCCTACTGTGCCGAGCACAAGCTACGCTACACCGCCTTCAGTCCGCTGGCCGGTGGCTTCCTCACCGGTAAATACCGCTCGGGCGAGAAGCCGCCGTCCAACAGCCGCCTATTTCACGCGCCGGAGGCGTGTGAGCGCTATTTGAGCGGGGAATTCTTGACGGCCATAGAGCGGCTGAGAAATTCCGCCGAAGCGCGACAGGAGAGCATGGCGGAGACTGCGCTCCGTTTCGTTCTCGACACACCAGGAGTGGATGGCCTCATCGTCGCCCCACGAAGCATCGAACAGTTCACTAGCCTGGGCCTGTAGTCGAGCGACGATCATGGTCTGGGCTGAGCTCGGGGCCGCGAGGCTCCGGAGCGTTTGCTGTCGCGCCTTCCGCCCCCCGCCGTTGCAAAGCTAAACTGTGTACATTCCGCGATAACTTAGGTTAGCTTCTCTTCAGATTGAACTGAACTTTAGTTAAATGTACTTTGCTGATTTGACGTAGCTCAGTTCTTACGGCCGGCTTCGTGCTGGCGCCAATTGCTGGCCGAGGAGGGTTAGCGAGTATGCGGCTGACCATCGTGCAATATGCCGGCGACTACCTTGAGGCGTTCGAACGGTTCGCGCACGGGGGCAAATCCACCTATCACGCCCAGCGATACTCGGTTGATTTCGACGCGTCCCTCGCTCAACGGTTCGAGCAGGTCGCCGTCATCTGTGCCGTCTGCCCCGAGCCATATGATGTCGTCTTGCCCAACAAGGTTCGGGCAATCGGCGTGGGACTTAAGCCCGGATTTCATCCGCGTGAGCTGCTTCCGGCGCTCGCAAAGACGCAGCCGGACCGTCTGATCATGACTACACCGATGGTGCCACTGTTCAGATGGGCTCGACGCAACAAAGTGCGCACAATTACTGCGCTCGCTGATTCCTTTAGCAAGGGTGGCCCTCGCACGATTCTTCGACAGTGGTTGCTCGCCAAGGAGCTGAACCATCCGAATGTCGAATGGGTCGGAAATCACGGCATCAGTGCCTGTCTTTCACTGCTCGGCATCGGAGTGGAAGCGGGCAAGCTAGTCCCTTGGGATTGGCCGCGAATCCATCGTCCCTATGATTATGCGCCGCGCACGTTGGATCGCCATGAAAAGTTTACCATCGCCTATGTCGGCTCCCTCTCTGAAGCGAAGGGCGTGGGCGACCTGCTAAGAGCGCTACGATTGGTCGATGATGTGGCACTCACGATTATTGGCCGCCCGAATAGCGACATGGAGCATCTGGCGCGCGGGCTCGACGTTCGCTTCACCGGCATTGTCTGGAACGAGGAAATCCCAAAGGAAATGCGCAGCGCCGATGCGGTCGTGATCCCGTCGCGCCACGAATATCCAGAAGGTTTGCCAGGCACCCTATATCAGGCGCTTGCGGCCCGGACGCCGATAATCGCCTCGGACCATCCGATGTTCCGTGGCGCGCTCGCTCACGAGCAAAGCGCGCTCGTCTTTCCGGCTTGTGACGAAAAGGCCTTGGCGGCCACAATCCATCGGCTCGCCAACGATCCCTCGCTTTATGCCATGCTTTCGGCGAACAGCCTTCAGGCATGGGAGGCACTCCAGCTTCCGCTCCAGCGCGGCGAGTTCATCGAACGGTGGCTTTCGGATCAACCAGCCGATCGCGAATGGCTGTTCCGCCACCGACTGGTATCCGGGCTCTACGATCAGAAAATCGCGATTCGGCGCCCGGTCGCAGCCGCTCCGATGCGCCCTAGCGCGATCGGTCGTCGCTGGTCGACTGGGGCGGCAGATGCCAGAACCGGAGTTGCCCTGGCTAGCGGAAGATCGACAGGTTGAGTTCCTCGCTGGGACCGAACCACATCACGTGAGCAGTGTGGTCGGCGAGGTCGTCGCCAGTGTTGGCGTGGGCGAAGATCGTTAGCGCGCCGCGGTTGAGCACCAGCCATTCGGCGACTTCGCCGAATTGGGACGCCGGAACCGTCAGTTGGCAGCTTCCGCGCGGATGCGGGCCGACCGGATGAACATGGTAATGGCCTTCAGCGACCCCAAACTTTTCAACCGCTGCATGACCCAACGCCTTCGCCTGCTCGATCTCCTCGGGATCGAAATAGAGATGAGCGTGGAAATCCCGGATCACGAACCCTGATTAGAGCGATTCGAGGAAATCGTCGATGCTTGCGACCGCTTCCGGCTCGCTAAGCTCAGGGGCATGACCAACGCCGGGAATCGTCACGAGCTTCATGTCTGGAACGATGGTTTTCATCTTTGCGGCGGTGTCGGCGGTCAACAAATCGCTTTTTTCGCCGCGCACAACCAACAGCGGTTTGCTCCCCAATGCCTGGAACAAAGGCCAGAGGTCGACCTGCGGCGTTGGGGCCCCGTCCTTGAAAGGCTCGGTGATCGACATGTCATAGTCGAAACGGATTTCGCCATCTTGCTCCCGGCAGTTCCGCTTCGCCATCTTCACCCAATCGTCGCGCGTGAAGCGTTCGAACGAAGCGCCATAGTTGGCTGCAATCGTGTCGGCGGCCTCGTCCCAATTCTTGAAGCGGACGTCCTTTCCGACATAGGTCAGAATGCGATCGATGCCGCCGGGTGCAACGTCCGGACCAACGTCGTTCAAAATCGTTGCGGCGATTCGGTCGCGCGCAATCGCGGCAATCGTCATTGTCACCAGTCCGCCGAGCGAAGTCCCGACGAAGATTGCATCGCGGATCGCCAGTTGGTCGAGCAACTCGATTACATCGCCAGCATAGGTCAGCGGGTTGTAGCGCATCGGCAGCGGGTCGTAATCGCTCGCTCCTCGCCCGCGAAAATCGAGCGCGATGACTCGAAATTCGGGAGAATAGCGCTCGCCGATATGAGCGAAGTCGCGCGCGTTCCGGGTCAGCCCGTGGAGACACAGAATCGGGGGCTTGCCGGTCTTACCGGGATAATCGCGATAATGTAGCCTTAGACCGTCGCGTACAACGAAGTTGCGGTCTTCGTAACGCTGCGCTGACGTGGCCGCCTGAACGTCGCTCATGCCGATATTCCCTTTCGAAACATACGATTGGCGACGGCAGCGACGCGCTCCGGATCGACGCTGTCCCAGACCGAATAGCGTAGACCGAGGAAAACATTTGCGCCCATGGATGCCCAGGCGAGGATTTCGAGATCTTCGTCGCTGAGGTCCGCAGCGATCTCGCCTTTGTCGCGGGCGCCGATCAACCGGCCGGTGATGCGCGTCGCCGTGGTTTCATAATGCTCCCGATATGCTGCCGGATCGACGAACTCGGCCTCATCGATGATCCGGTAGATATTCCGGTGCTCCCGCGCGAATCTTAGAAAGAGCTCGAGCCCCTTGCGCGCTGCGTCGAGCACGTTGGGGCAGCCGACGAAAGCCGGCGCAGCCGTGTCGCGGACCTGCTCCGACATGTCGCGCACAAGCGCCTGGAACAGGGACTCTTTCGAATCGAAGTAGGTGTAAAAGGTGCCGAGTGCGACGCCGGCGCGCTGCGTAATCCCGACAATGGAGCTTTCGGAAAAGCCACGTTCACCGAACTCTTCGCGCGCTGCATCGAGGATTTTGCGCATGGTGCGCTCGCCCCTCGCCGTGCGCGGGGGCTTTGCGGTGATCGTTGCGCTAAACCGCGCCCTATCCTCCACGCTTCATCCCCTTTTGGCTCCCCCTACCGGTACGCCTCGCATAAGCAAGTTGAAAGCCGGTTCAACTTTCAGTATCACATGATTCTGAGTGCGGGCGCAACTGGCGTCCGGAGGGGGAGAAACACATGCGCGTCATTTCTGCACGTGCCGCTTGGCTCGGCACCGTCGCCGCCGCGGCACTTTTTGCGACACCTGCCGCTGCGGCCGAGACTCAAAATACGCAGCCGGCAACGCAGCCAAACGCTGAGACGCAAGGTCAGGCTGCGACGGGGAGCGACCAGACCATTGTCGTAACGGCCCGACGCCGCAACGAGCTACTGCTCGACGTGCCGGTCGCGGTTTCGGCTTATTCCGGCGAGCAACTCGACCGGCAGGGCGCGCTCACCATCACGGATGTCGCAAAGACGACGCCGAACGTGACGCTCAAGGTCAGCCGCGGCACGAATAGCACGCTAACGCCGTTCATCCGCGGAATCGGCCAGCAGGACCCGGTTGCCGGCTTCGAGCAGGGCGTCGGCGTCTATATCGACGACGTCTATTTGAACCGGCCGCAAGCTGCGGTGCTCGATATCTACGACGTCGAGCGGATCGAGGTGCTTCGCGGACCACAAGGCACGCTCTACGGCCGCAATACGATCGGCGGCGCAATCAAATATGTAACCAAGCGCATCCCGACCGACGGGCCGCACCTGAGCATGCGCACCAACATCGGCACCTATGGGCAAACGGACCTGACGGTGTCCGCATCATCGCCGATCACCAAGGAGTTCCTCGTAGGCGTGGCTGCCGCGCGCCTGAAAAACAATGGCTTCGGCAAGAATCTCACGAATGGCCTCAGGAACTATAACAAGGATATTTGGGCGACGCGCGGAAGCATTGAGTTCATTCCCACAGACGCCATCCTCGTTCGCCTGACCGGCGACTACATCTGGGACGACAGCAATCCCAAGGGTGGGCATCGCTTCTATCCGAACCTGTGCACAACGGTCGGCGCGTTCGGCTGCGCAGGCAATTACCCGGTGCTCAGCAATGTCTATGACACACGGGGCAATCTCAATGATCCAGTCCAGCGCGTGCGCGCCGGCGGAGCCGCCCTCCATATTGAAGCCGATCTAAATGATTGGCTGAAGTTCCGCTCCATCACGGCATACCGGAAGGACTCGGGCTACACGCCGATCGACTTTGACGCCCTGCCGTTCGCGGACACGGACGTGCCGGCGATCTACAAGAATCATCAGACCAGCCAGGAATTCCAGCTGGTGATCGACAACAAGAAGATCCAGGGCGTCGCGGGCTTCTATTATCTGAAAGCCAGGGCTTTCGACGAATTCGACGTGCGCCTCTATACTTCTTTGCCAGTTGCAGCCCCGGGGCTGACGGCATCGACCGAGGGCGATGTCCACACGAAGACCTGGGCCGCATTCGCCGATTTCACGTACAATTTTTCGCCGCAATGGGCCGTGTCGCTTGGCGGCCGGTTCACGAACGACAAGCGAAGTTCCTTCATTCTCGCTCAGAATAGGGTGCTGGGCGGCCAGCCCGACCTCGGCGGAGCTTTCGGCTTCGGCGTCGGCATCCCCTATCTAACCGTCACCAATTTCACTGGCAGTAGGACCGACAAGGCGTTCACGCCGCGCGCATCGATCAACTTCAAACCCAATCCCAACAACAACATCTACATCAGCTATTCGCGCGGCTTCAAAGGCGGCGGATTCGACCCGCGCGGAAAGGCGAGCCAGGCGCCCAGCCAATCATATCAGGACATCTGGAATTTCCTCACCTTCAAGCCGGAGAAGGTCGACAGCTACGAAGCTGGCTGGAAGGCCGCGTTGTTCGATCACCGACTGCAGCTCGCGACCGCAATCTTCGACGCTGAGTACAAAGATGTACAGGTTCCGGGATCCGCGGCATGCACAATCAACGGCCAGCCAAATTTCTGCGGCACCACCACGAATGCGGGTAAGGCGCGCATGCGTGGCGTGGAAATCGAGGCAAATGCGCGCCTGGCGCAGAACCTCGCTACGCCAGGCGATCGCTTCAACCTCGCCGGATCGCTGGGTTATCTCGACGGCAAGTATCTGACCTACATCACTCAGATTCCGGGCGTCGGCCCGGTTGACGTCGCCAAGAACCGCCGGATCCAGAACACGCCCAAATGGACTCTCAGCGGCACGCTCGACTACGACACTCCAGCGTGGGGTGGCCATCTGGATGCCAATACGACCGTGTCCTACCGCAGCTTCAGCCAGCAGTTCGAAATTGCCTCGCCGTTCCTCGACCAGCCCGGTTATGCGCTGTGGGACGCGAACCTCGTCTGGCGCTCGCCAGGCAATCGCTTCGAGCTTGGGCTGCACGCGAAGAATATCAACAACAAGAAATATGTGGTCGGCGGATACAGCTATTTGGCGGCAGACCCGGTTACCGGCGCCCTGATCCTGAACGGTGCGGGCATGCCGACGCCGGTTCTCGGCAAAACCGGCGTTGCGACCGGTTTCTACGGTCCGCCACGGCAGGTGTTCCTGTCAGCCGCAGTCAACTTCTAAGTCCTTCCGAGCGGGGAGGTTCGGGCGGGGCGTCCCTCGGGCGCCCCGCTTTTCTTTTTGCGCTGCAGAAGCCTTGCAGCCTTTAGGAAATGGCTTATATGGGGCTTATCCAAACATATCGGCTCTGGCCGCACGTTGACGTGCGCCCGGGGCTTTTCCCGTCCTCTCCGGGACAGGGCCCGCACCGGCGCACGGGTCGAACGCATTGGAGAGGGTAGCGGGGCAAGCGCTCCAGAAATGATCCGGCCGCGGGCTGGAGAACAACTGCGGGGGCGCGTCCCATGCGTCTTCGCACAGCGCAGGGAAGCACATGGCCACCAAAGCGATCGACGCACCCCGTAACAGGTCCAGCGGAACCAAGACCAAGCAGCGGCGCATCCGCAAGATTTTTGGCAACATCCACGAAATTTCGGAAATGCCGAACCTGATCGAGGTTCAGCGCGAGAGCTACGAACAGTTCCTCCGCTCAGACCCGAAGACCGGCTATGTCTCGGGCCTCGAGAAGACGCTCCGCTCGGTGTTCCCGATCATGGATTTTGCGGGCACCGCGCACCTGGACTTCGATCATTACGAGCTGGAGGAGCCGAAGTTCGACACCGACGAGTGCCGCCAGCGCGGGCTCACCTATGCCGCACCGATGCGCGTCACCCTGCGCCTGACCACCTTCGAAATCGATCCCGAGACCGAGGCCAAGTCGGTGATCGATATCAAGGAACAGGACGTATACATGGGCGACATGCCGCTCATGACGTTGAACGGCACCTTCATCATCAACGGCACCGAACGGGTCATCGTTTCCCAGATGCACCGCTCGCCTGGCGTTCTGTTCGACCACGATCGCGGCAAGACCCATGCCAGCGGCAAGTTCCTGTTCGCCGCGCGCGTGATCCCCTATCGCGGAAGCTGGCTCGACTTCGAATTCGATGCAAAGGACATCGTCAACGTCCGTATCGACCGCAAGCGCAAGCTGCCGGTCACCGCTCTCCTGCATGCGCTTGGCATGTCGAGCGAGGAAATCCTGAATACCTTCTACAACACGGTCAGCTACTCCCGCGGCAAGAACGGGTGGCAGATCCCGTACAGCGCGGAAGCGTGGCGGGGCATGAAGCCCAGTCACGATGTCGTGGGCGCCGACACCGGTGAGGTGGTGTTCAAGGCCAACGAAAAGATTACGCCGCGGCGCGCCAACCAGGCGGCCAAGGACGGCCTCAAGAACCTCATCATCCCGACCGAGGAAATCTTCGGCCGCTATTCGGCGCATGACCTCATCAATGCCAAGACCGGCGAGATCTACATCGAGGCCGGTGACGAGGTGACCCCGGAGAACCTAGAGAAGCTCGACGAGGCGGGTGTGAAAATGCTCGAGCTGCTCGACATCGATTACGTGAACACGGGTCCGTGGATCCGCAATACGCTGAAGGCCGACAAGAGCGAGGATGGCGACAGCGCGCTGTCCGACATCTATCGCGTGATGCGCCCCGGCGAGCCGCCGACGCGCGAAACCGCGGACGCCCTGTTCTACGGTTTATTCTTCGATTCCGAGCGTTACGATCTCTCGGCGGTCGGCCGAGTGAAGCTCAACATGCGCCTCGGCCTCGACGCTGAGGACACGGTCACAACGCTCCGCAAGGAGGACATCCTTGCGGTCGTCCAGGAGCTGGTGAACCTTAAGGACGGCAAAGGCGAGATCGACGACATCGATAATCTCGCCAACCGCCGCGTACGCTCGGTCGGCGAGCTGCTCGAGAACCAATATCGCGTCGGCCTGCTCCGCATGGAGCGCGCGGTGAAGGAGCGCATGAGCAGCGTCGACGTATCGACGGTCATGCCGAACGATCTCATCAATGCAAAGCCCGCGGTCGCGGCGGTTCGGGAGTTTTTCGGCTCTTCGCAGCTCTCGCAGTTCATGGATCAGACCAATCCGCTGTCGGAAGTCACTCACAAGCGTCGCGTATCGGCGCTTGGCCCGGGCGGCCTGACCCGCGAACGCGCGGGTTTCGAAGTCCGCGACGTCCACCCGACGCACTACGGCCGTATCTGCCCGATCGAGACCCCTGAGGGACCGAACATCGGCCTCATCAACTCTCTCGCGAGCTTCAGCCGCGTCAACAAGTACGGATTTATCGAAACGCCGTACCGCAAGGTTGTCGACGGCAAGGTGACAACGGAAGTCGTCTATCTCTCCGCAATGGAAGAAGCGAAGCACACAATCGCGCAGGCGAACGCCGAGATCAACAAGGACGGAACGTTCGGCGAGGAGATCATCTCGGCACGCCGGAACGGCGAATTCCTGATCGCCCCGCGCGACCAGATTACGCTGATGGACGTGTCGCCGAAGCAGCTCGTCTCGGTTGCGGCTTCGCTCATTCCATTTCTCGAGAATGACGACGCGAACCGCGCGCTCATGGGATCGAACATGCAGCGCCAGGCGGTGCCTCTCATCAAGGCCGAGGCACCCCTCGTCGGTACCGGCATGGAGGAGACCGTCGCCCGTGATTCCGGCGCGGCGATCGCTGCCCGCCGCTCGGGCATCGTCGACCAGGTCGACGCGACGCGTATCGTCGTTCGCGTGACCGGCGAGCTGAAGCCGGGCGAATCCGGCGTCGATATCTACACGCTGATGAAGTTCCAACGCTCCAACCAGAACACCTGCATCAACCAGCGCCCGCTGGTGAAGGTCAGCGACACGGTCGAGGCTGGTGAGATCATCGCCGATGGACCCTCGACCGAATATGGCGAGCTCGCGCTCGGGCGGAACGTGCTCGTCGCGTTCATGCCGTGGAACGGGGACAATTATGAGGATTCGATCCTGATCTCCGAGCGGATCGTGAAGGATGACGTCTTCACCTCGATCCAC
>JANWLR010000099.1 GCA_025450755.1 Sphingomicrobium sp.
CCAGGGAAAATCGGCCCGCTCGAAAAACTGGATCTGCGGCAGCCGCGGAAAATAGTAGGTCGACGGCTTCTGGAGGTAGATTTCCTTCTCGCCGAACATGAGGGCGAGTGATTCCAGGAAGCGGTCACTATGGGCCTTGCCCGCCAGATGCGCCTCGAGCTGCGCGCGATACCGCGCCGAATGGTCCGCGGCGGCCCGCTCTGCCCGCTCGACCTCGCTCCTGAGTTCCGGCGGGAGCGACGGATACTGCGCGGCGGCCCTGATTGCGGCGTCGTAGAAGCTCGAGGCGGCGCGCGCGTCTCCCGCCCCTCCCCGGCTGTCGCCCTTTATGATCATCGCCCTTATATTGCGGCTGTCGAGGCGCAGGACTTCGTCGGCCGCCTTTTCCGCGCCCGCGCAGTCACCGAGCAGGTTGCAGCTATGGGCGAGCAGCAGCCAGATCTGGACGTTCGCTCGCCCGCTTTCGGTCAGTTTCTCGAAGCAGCGCCTGGCCTCGGCGGCATTGCCGGCGCGCAGCGCCTCGGCGCCGGCCCGTGCCACATTTTCCGCTTCGGCGATGCTGAATGGCATGAGATCCTAAACTGGCCATGGCCTGCAGATCACCGGATCGTGACGCCTGGCCGACCCGCTGTCCAGCCCAGGGGGCCGCCGCGACTTGCGCCGCGACGGCCGCCTTGAGCAATCATCTCGCAAGATCAGTAGCGATAATGGTCCGGCTTGAACGGCCCCTCGACGGGGACGCCGATATAGTCGGCCTGACGCTGGCTGAGCTGGGTCAGCTTGACGCCGAGCTTGTCGAGATGGAGCGCGGCGACCTTCTCGTCGAGATGCTTGGGCAGGACGTAGACGTCGTTGCCGTACTTCTCGCCGCCCTGCCACAGCTCGAGCTGCGCCAGCACCTGGTTGGTGAAGCTCGAGCTCATCACGAAGCTCGGGTGACCGGTGGCATTGCCAAGGTTCACCAGCCGGCCCTTGGACAGCACGATGATCTTCTTGCCGTCGGGGAACTCGACCTCATCGACCTGCGGCTTGATCTCGGTCCACTTCATGTTGGCAAGGGCACCGATCTGAATCTCGCTGTCGAAGTGACCGATGTTGGCGACGATCGCCATATTCTTCATCGCCCGCATGTGGTCGAGCGTGATGACGTCCATGTTGCCGGTTGCGGTGACAAAGATGTCGGCGCGCTTCGTCGCCTCCTCCATCGTCACGACCTCAAAACCTTCCATTGCGGCCTGCAGCGCGCAGATGGGATCGATCTCGGTCACCAGCACGCGAGCGCCGCCCTGGCGAAGCGATGCGGCGGAACCCTTGCCGACGTCTCCGAATCCCGCGACGCAGGCGACCTTGCCGGCAAGCATGACGTCGGTCGCGCGGCGGATCGCGTCGACCAGGCTCTCGCGGCAACCATAGAGATTGTCGAACTTCGACTTGGTGACGCTGTCGTTGACGTTGATTGCGGGGAACGGAAGCTTGCCCTGCTTGGCGAGATCGTAGAGCCGGTGGACGCCAGTCGTGGTCTCTTCCGACACGCCTTTGATCGTTTCGACCGTCTTGGTAAGGTAGCCCGGACGCTCGGCGAGAAATCGCTTCAGCGTTGCGCAGAAGATTTCCTCTTCCTCATTCGATGGCGCGAACAGCTCCTCGCCCTTCTCCACGCGATAGCCCCAAAGCGCGAACATCGTGGCGTCGCCGCCGTCGTCGAGGATCATGTTGCAGCTTGTGTCGCGACCCCAGTCGAAGATGCGGACGACATAGTTCCAGTAATCCTCAAGCGTTTCGCCCTTGATCGCGAAGACGGGAATGTGACGAGCGGCAATTGCGGCCGCCGCGTGATCCTGAGTCGAGAAGATGTTGCACGACGCCCAGCGAACCTCGGCGCCGAGCTGGAGCAGCGTCTCGATTAGAACCGCAGTCTGGATCGTCATGTGCAGCGAGCCGGTGATCCGAGCATGCTTGAGCGGCTTCGAGGCGCCGAACTCGTCACGCAAAGCCATCAGGCCAGGCATTTCGGTTTCGGCGATCTCGATTTCCTTCCGGCCGAAATCGGCTAAGCCGAGGTCCTTCACGACATAGTCGTTGAAACGGGTTTCAGCCTGCGTCGCCACGTCGAGTGTCTCCAGATGAATGATGTGCGCCGCCACTGGCGCGGGTCGCCGCAGCCGTTAGCCGCCAACGAGCCCAAAGGCAAATATAAAGAATTCTTTATATGATGAATCTCAACTGGTGCGAGCGGGTTTCAGCTCGCGGCGCAACAATAAGCCACCCGGAAGAAGCGGCATCCAGAGCGTGAAGCCGCGGAACAGCAATGTCGCCGACAACGCCGCTTCGAACGGCACTCCGAACAGCCTGAGCATCGCGATGCTGACGGCTTCGAAGGAGCCGAGGCCCATCGGCACCGGCCCGAGGATCACGGCAATCGAGGCCATCATGAATGCAATGTAGCCGGCGCTGAGCGGCGCATGAACGCCAAGGGCGTGGATGCAGGCCTGCATGGTCGCTGCATCGGCGAGAAAGACCAGGCCATTGAGCAAGGTCATCGACGCAATCAGCTTGGGATTGCGGATGAGCCCGGCCGGCGCCTCGCCGATCAGCTTGAAAAAGCCGCGGGCCTTCGACCATTTCGACAGCCACCGGGGCAGCTTCTCCCAGCCGCGGCGGTGAAACCATAGGATCAACGCCGGAATCCCGGCGGATACGATCAGGAACAGCAGAACCGCGCCCCCGAGCAAGACGCTCATGCGGCTCTTCCACCACAGCACGATTAGGACGATCAGCGCTCCGAGGGCGTAAGACCCATAATAAGCGATTACCTGCAGCAACAGCGCGGCGACGGCGGTGCCCCGGGTAACGCCGAGCCGCACGAGGCGATCGACCAGTACGACGTTGCCGCTTACGCCCGCTGTCGGAATGACCTGGTCAGCGAAGTATTTGGCTAACGCAAGGCGGAACAGCTTGGCGATCGGCCGTTTCGACCGTCCGCTGCGCAAGGCCAGCCACCACTGGACCGATAAGCCGAAGTACGTCCCCAGCTGAAGCAGCGCGGCGACGCCGAGCCAGACGGGTCTCGCCTGGGCAAGAAGCGCCGCGAATTTCTTGACGTCGCCCCAGTGCAGGACGGCGAGGACCAATCCCGCGAGCAACATCGCCGCGAGCAGCCAGTTTCGCCAGTTGGAAGCGCCGTCTTTGACCGACGACTGTTGTTTGTTTTGCGGCATCCCAAGCCCAACGCCGCTTGAGGAATAGCTATCCCGTCAGGCCACGCCAGTCTCGCTAGCCAATAGGCGCGGATCAATGCCTTCTTTCTTGAACGACGCCGCCCAACGCTCGTCAGCCGGCGTGTCGAAGAGGATCTTTGCGTCCGTCCTCGCAGCGAACCAGCCGTGACGGGTCATTTCCTCGTCGAGTTGGCCTTCGCCCCAACCGGCGTATCCGAGCGCGGCGATCCATTTTTCAGGCCCACGTCCCTCCGCGATGGCTCGCAGGATATCGATGGTGCCGGTCATCGCGAAAAGCTTGCCTTTGTCCCCGTTGATCTGGAGCGTGTCTTGCCCGCCCCAGTCGAGCGAATGGAGAATGAAGCCTCTGCCCGGTTCTACGGGGCCGCCATGGTGGACGGCGCAGTCGGGCGCCTCGGCTGGATCGATGTCGAGCTGCCGTAGCAGCGCCCGGAAGGTTATTCCCGCGCGCTTGTGGCCGATGCCGATTCCCACCGCGCCATTTTCGTCGTGCACACACATGGTGATCGCCGCCCGCTCGAATCGAGGGTCGGCCATTCCCGGCATTGCGAGCAACAGCTTGCCGGACAGGAACGTCGGCTGCTCCACCATCTATTCATCAATGGGCTGCTACGGTCCGCCGAGCAAGACTTGAGACAGCCATACGGCGGGCCTAAGGCGCTGCTCATCCTGACGCGAAGGAGCTTGCAACATGACAATCCAAGTGGGCGACCGCCTACCCGACGTTCCGCTGACCATTGCCACGAATGACGGCCCCAAGCCGACCACCAGCGGTGACTTCTTCAAAGGCAAACGCATTGCGCTCTTCGCGGTACCGGGAGCATTCACGCCGACTTGCTCGGCGCGGCACCTCCCCTCCTACGTCGACAAGGCGCAGGAGCTGAAGGGGCAGGGGATCGACGAGATCGCCTGCATATCGGTCAACGATCCGTTCGTCATGGCTGCCTGGGGCCAGCGCGACGGGAGCGAGGACATTGTGATGCTCGCCGACGGCAACGGCAATTTTGCCGAAGCAACCGGTCTCACGATGGACGGCAGCAAATTCGGCTTGGGTAAGCGCTCGCAGCGCTACTCGATGATCGTCAGCGACGGCGTCGTCGAGCAACTGAACGTCGAGGCGCCCGGCGAATATCGCGCGTCAAGCGCCGAATATATGCTGGATCAGCTCGCGACCGCGTAAGCCAGTTCGGGCTACTCGCCGACACTTCGCCTCACCTCGCCGCTGTTCGCTCCAACCTGTCGAACAGCGAGCGCTTTCAATCGTTTGATCGAATTGAAAGCGAAACATTTTCAAGAGGAGGAATGAATGCCGAGGAGTAGCAGTCGCAGTGGCCGGAACAACAACCCCAGTGGCCGCAACCAGTACAGCGACTGGGGTGTGATGGATTTGGTGCGCGAACGTCCGGCAGCGGCGGCAGCGGCGGCCGCCGGAGCTGCGGCAGCCGGCCTGTTCCTGTGGTCGCGACGCAGCCAGATCAGCCAACAGCTCAGCAATCTCAGCGACCAGATTGGCGAGTGGACCGAAAATATGCGGACCGACGGGAGCAGTGGCGACGATACGGCCGGCCTGACGACCAGCGATCAGTCGGATACGACAGGATCGACGAGCACCCGCAAGCGTAGCTCGGGCCGCGCAATGAGCGAGACTGGCGGAGGCAATGCCAGCCTTGGCGCCCACAGCGGAGGGATTGGTACGAGCACCACTGCATCCCCAAGTGGTCGCGGACGCGCCCGCTCGACTCCAGCGATGCAGGAATAGGTTCTTCCATTGGGAACAGGAGGGCGCCTTCGGGCGCCCTTTTTCTAGCCTGCGAGAAAGTCCGCGATGGCTTGGCCGAATTCCGGCCTGGTCACGGAGCTCATGTGAGTTCCCGGAACCTCGCGGAAGATAGCGTCGGGAAGGATGTCGGCCAGCTGCTCAGCCGAGCCATTGTCGTCGTCCTGATCGCCGCACACGACCAGGGTCGGCATGGTGAAGGCCTCGAGCCATGTCAGGAATGCGTCCGCGAAGCTCTCCAGAAGCAATCCGGCGGCGACGCGATCGATCTTTTGGCTCTTCATGAACTGGATCGAGAGCCAATGCGGATCGCCGCGCGGCACCCGGTCAAAAAGCCGGATGCACTCCAGGAAGAAGGTCTTCCGGCGCTCCCAGTTGCGCCGCCCTTCAAGGCCCGCGCCGCCGAGCACAGCGCGCCGCGGCGTCAGTCCTTCGCCAATTCCTTCGACCGTCGTCCGGGCGCCGAGGGAAAATCCGCCGAGGTCGAAGTCGGTGAGTTCGAGATGCCCAATCAGCTCACGCAGGTCCCGCGCAAGAATGCCGCGCGGATAATGCTCCGGCTCGTGCGGCTTGCCGCTGAGGCCATGCGCTCGAAGGTCGGGCATGATGACCCGAAATCCGCGGCTTGCGATCCGCCCGGCGGTGCCGAACTTGATCCAGTTCGTCTCCGCGTCGGAGAAAAGCCCATGGAGGAGGACCACGGGCCCGCCCTCCCCCATCTCGCGATAGGCGAGCTCGACATCATCGGACGCCTTCCAGAAATGTGTCGAGCAATCACTCACTCGCCAATCTTCCCAATCATCGGAGCGACGAGCGCGATTGCGCCGTCAGGCCAAGACCTCGTTGAACAGGTTGGTCCGCAGATTTCAGTCGTGCAGGAGAGCGGGCGCATCGCGGCGCGCATGTCACTCGCATTCCCACATTGCAACGTGCGCAAACGCCGCAAGCTGACATGCCGGTGTTCACGCCAACGTCGAGGGAAATGGGCGGTGGTTGACTTGAGCGGACTCGCGCCAGGCGACGAATTGTCCTAATAGTTAATCAGCGGGGGCTGGACCAATGACCGCAGGCAAATCTCATCGGCGCAGATTCCTAATCGCGGGCGCAGCGATTCTCACCGTCGGCGTCGGCGCGTTTGGGCTTGCGCTTTACTCCCCGGTGCTCGGGCCGATCGCCGGCTCCATCGCTCCGCAGCTGTACGTGAATTCCGTGGCGGGGGCACAAATCCCGGTGCATGGTCCTTATGTGCTGGTGGATGCGAATTCCGCGCGGCTGTACATGATCGCGGACGGCCGCGTTCAAGATTCAATGCGTGTGATCGTGGGGAAGCCCGATACGCCCACCCCGGCGCTCAATGATGTCATCAACTATGCGACGTTGAACCCCTATTGGCACGTGCCTGCCGATCTCACGCGGACGCTCATTGCTGCGAACGTGCTGAAGCAGGGCACCCCATATCTGACAACCCATGGCTATGAGGTTATCTCCGGATGGACGATGAATGCGCAGGTGATCCCGCCTGACAGCGTCGACTGGAAAGCCGTCGCATCAGGCACTCAGCAGATCTACGTTCGCGAACTGCCGGGACCTGCCAATTCCTTAGGCCACTTCAAGTTCAACCTTCCGCACGGCGACGGAATCTATCTTCACGATACGCCAAGGAAGGAACTCTTTGCCCAGGATCAGCGCGACCTCAGCCATGGCTGTGTCCGCCTCGAGGACGCTGAAAGGCTGGCGCGGTGGCTCCTCGGCAAGGATCCGCCCGCGGCACCGACCCCGGACGACAATGTGCTCCTTCCCCGCCCCGTGCCGATCACGATCAGCTATCTCGATCCGCGTAGCCAAACGCAGCTCGCAGCACTGCGATAGCGGTTCGCGACGGCTGGTGCGCAACGCGTCTGCGCTCGGCCGGGAAGGCGCCGGTCATCCTCTCGACCATAACTCACCTCCCTTGGTGCCGCCGCAATTGCAAGGCTAAGGGGCGCTATGTCCAGCGCGCCGTCAGCAGAAGAGATTGCTAGCAATGCGACTTGGCTCGCGCAGGCGCTCGACCCGTCGCAGGGCGTGGTTCGGCTCGTGGCGATGGACCGCGAGAGCTACCGTGCGGCGAGCTTCCTCGACGACCGCCTGCTGCAGCAGCCGGTCGATGCTCAGATCCTGTCCTGGCCTGACGTCGAAGCCGCAGTGTCAGGCGACCTGCGAACCGATGCGCGTTGGATTTTCCACATCGGCCATGTCGGATCGACCTTGGTATCCCGCTTGCTGGGAGAGATTCCAGGCGTTCTCGCGATCCGCGAGCCGCGGCTGCTGCGCGACCTCGCTCTGTGCCCGTCCGAGATCCGCGAAGGTTACATCGGCTCGGTCCCAAAGCTCATGTCGCGCTCGTTCGCGAACGACGAGCTGGCCTTCGTGAAGGCAACCAGCTTCGCAAGCGAAATTGCGCCTGAACTCGTGCCTTCCGGCGAGCGCGCGCTCTTCATGTACGCACGGCCGCGCGACTACATCGCCAGCATCCTGGCCGGTGAGAATAGCGTCAAGGAAATGCATGCGCTCACGAACAGCCGTTTGGACCGGCTCGCAAGTCGCGGGATTGTCCTGCCGGCAGCTTCCAGTGAAGCCGAAATGGCAGCGACTGCATGGGCCTGTGAAATGACGAGCCTCGAAGCTGCCGCGGAGGCTATGGCAGACCGCGAGATCGCTTGGGCCGACTTCGATTCGATGCTCAGCGACCTGCCTCGCGAGCTGGCGCGCATCGCAGGGTTCTTCGGCTTTACGGCCGACGACGCGCGGCTCACAACAATCACCACCGGCCCGCTGATGCAGCGCTACTCGAAGGCGCTTGAATATGACTACAGCCCGAGCCTCCGAGAACAGCTGATTGCCGGCGCGCTGCACCTTCACGGGCGCGACGTGGACGCCTCCCTTGCCAGGGTCCGCTCCGCAGCCGAAAAGTCGCAGCCGTTAGCGCGTGCGCTGACCCGCGCGGGGGAATGAGATGTACAAAGTGATCCAAGTGCTGACGGAAGAGGAAGTTGCCGAATGCCGACGCATCGCCGCCGGCGCGCGTTTCATCCACGGCCGGATCACCAACCCGCACAACAAAGCCAAGGACAACGAGCAGCTCCACGAACCTGCCACCTACCAGGAGAGCGCCAAGATCCTGCACGGTGCGCTGATGCGCAGCGAAGACTTCGTGAACTTCGCTTTCCCGGTATCGATGGCTCCTCCGCTGATCACTCGATACCAGCCCGGAATGCATTATGGAGCGCATACAGACGTCGCGTTCATCAAGCTTCCCGGCGGGACCCTCCGCAGCGACCTCAGCTGCACGATCTTCCTCAACGACCCGGAATCGTACGAGGGCGGCGCGCTGCGTATCGAGCTCGGCGATGCGGAGATCCAGTTCAAGCTGCCGCCGGGTTTCGCAATCATCTATCCGTCGGACACACTTCACCAGGTCGAGGAAGTGACGAGCGGCGAGCGGCTGGTCGCAATCACCTTCATCCAGAGCCGGGTCCCCGACCCGTTCCGTCGCAACCTACTCTACGATCTCAACGAGATCGCTGCGCTCGAGGGCCTCAACATGCAGGCTGAGAATTTCACGCGGCTGCAGCTGATCCAGAACCAGCTGCTGCGCTACTGGGGTGAGAAACCCTAAGCGACCGTTAGGGCTTGCCTGTCGGGGTCGGCGGCATCGAGACATGCTCGTGGACGATCTTCCAGCTGCCGTTGCGTTGACGCTGAAAGACATCGGTGAACCGGGCGCTGATCGTCGGCCGGGCGGCACCGGCCTCGATCGTGAACATCTCGGTACCCGAGCTGATGAACGCATCCGGGCCAACGATCTGAATATGCCGGTCTGGAACATGATAATCGGACGGCTTCATGCTGGCGAAGGCCCGAGCCCAGCCCGTCTGCACCTTGCGATCGGTGCTCGGCGTCGGGTTGGACGCATCGATCATCATCGCACCCTCGGCATATTGGCTCATGATCGCATCGACATTGTCGGTGGTGAAACTCGCCTCGGCGCGCTCAGCGATCGCGGCGGCTTCGGCCGGGGTCACGGGCGCGCGCCCCGCCCCGCCAGGATTCCTGGCACATCCAGCCATCAGGGCCAGCACCATCATTAAAACAGGCCCCGGGCGCACGATCAGGCGGCCTTCTTCAGATGCTTTCGGCCGAGCAGCTCGGCGATCTGCACGGCATTGAGCGCGGCACCCTTGCGAAGGTTGTCGCTGACTACCCAAAGGCAGAGGCCGTTCTCGACCGTCGGGTCCTCGCGGATTCGGCTGATGTAAGTCGCATATTCGCCGACAGCCTCGACGGGTGTGACGTAGCCGCCGGCCTCGCGCTTATCGACCACCATGACACCGGGTGCCTCGCGCAGGATATCCCGCGCTTCGTCGGCAGAAATCTCATTTTCGAACTCGATGTTCACCGCTTCCGAATGGCCGACGAACACCGGAACCCGAACGCAGGTCGCAATGAGCTTGATCGAAGGATCCAGGATCTTCTTGGTCTCGACGACCATCTTCCACTCTTCCTTGGTCGAGCCATCGTCGAGGAAGACGTCGATGTGCGGGATCACGTTGAACGCAATCTGCTTGGTGAAGAACTGCGGCTCGTTCGCGTCGCCGACGAAGATGTTGCGCGACTGTTCGAACAGCTCGTCCATACCGCGCTTCCCGGCTCCCGAGACCGATTGATAGGTCGCGACGACCACCCGCTTGATCTTGGCCGCGTCGTGGAGCGGTTTCAGTGCGACAACCAGCTGGGCGGTCGAGCAGTTCGGGTTGGCGATGATGTTCTTCTTCCGGTAGCCGCTGATTGCCTCCGGGTTCACCTCGGGCACAATGAGCGGAACGTCGGGATCCATCCGGAATTGCGACGAATTATCGATTACCGTGCAGCCGGCTTGGGCCGCCTTCGGCGCAAAGATCTTCGACACTTCGGAGCCTGCCGCAAACAGCGCGATATCCCAGTCCGTAAAGTCGAAATGCTCAAGATTCTTGACGCGCAAAGTCTCGCCGCTGTCGCCAAAGTCGACCTCATCGCCGGTCGATCGTGCGGATGCGACCGCGGCGACTTCGTCGAGCGGAAATTGACGCTCGGCGAGGATGTTCAAAATCTCGCGCCCGACATTGCCCGTCGCTCCGACGACCGCGACCCGGTAACCCATCAAAAAATCTCCAGAATTCCGTTCGTTCGTGCGCCTATCGCAAGTCCACCGTGAAAGCGATATGGCTCGGTCTCTCGCGCGCACAAGGGGGAGCATGCGCAAAGCGACCGTCCTGCTTGGGTTGGTACTATTGGCGATGCTCGGCGCAATGGCGGCGGCACCTCTACTGGAGCAGGCGCCGGCCCTTCGGCAACATAATGCCCAGAGCCAGTTCGACGCGACGCGTGCGAAAGCTCGGCTGGCCTACATCATCGGCGACGAGCGCCCGCATCCCGCGGACAGCGACGCCGACGACCAGGTTCGAGACAGGCTCGTGGCGACGCTGCGGCAGATGGGAATCGAACCGGTGGTCCGTGATCAATTTGCCTGCAACGACCTTTTCAAGGTGCGCGGGGTTTCGTGTGCCCGAGTGCAGAATGTCATTGCGATTATGGGACCGACGAAAGGAAAGGCACTCCTTCTCAATACGCACTACGACAGCGTTCCGGCTGGGCCCGGCGCCTCAGACGACGGCATCGGCGTCGCCACGCTTCTCGAGGTCGCACAGGATCTGAAGCAGCAGCCGCCCAAGCGTCCTCTCATCCTCCTCTTCAACGAGGGTGAGGAACTCGGGCTGGTCGGTGCACGAGGATTTCTCACTGATCCGCTTAGTCGAAGCATCGACAACGTCATCAACCTAGAAGCGCGGGGGGTCCGCGGGCCGGTCAACATGTTCGAGACCAGCCGGCCCAACGCAGCGCCAATCGCGACATACAAAGACGCAGTAGAGCATCCCGTCGCCAATTCCCTTTCGACCGACGTCTACCGGCTCCTGCCCAACTACACAGACGTCAACAGCTTTGCCGAGCGCGGCTGGCTCACCTTCAACCTCGCGCCGATCGGCAATGAGACGCGCTACCATTCGCCAGGCGACGATCTGGCTTCGCTGGATCCGGCAACGTTGCAGCACATGGGAGACCAGACGCTTGCGCTTGCGAAGGCGCTCATGTTCGGCACCCCTCCGCAGACTGGCGGCGACCGTATTTTCATGGATGTGATGGGCCAGACGCTCGTCACCCTGCCCCTGGTCATTGGCGCGGGCACGTTGATTGGATTGCTCCTTGGGTTCGGCATCGTTTCGCTTCGCTGCGGAAGCATGGCGCGGAGTCTGACAGTTGCCGTGGGAACATTCGTCGGATCGGGAGCCCTCGCCTGGCTCGCCTTGGGGCTGATCGGAATCCTGCGGCGCGGAATGTTCTGGCGAGCCGAGCCGATCTGGACGCATCTTGCGACTTACGCGTCGGCGATGCTGGTCGGCATCACCCTTATTGCAACAGTCGGTCGCTCGGTGGAGCAGCGCCAGCTTCGACTGAACTTTTGGCTGTTCTTCCTCGTCGTCGGCGCGGTGATTGGCCTTTTTGCGCCTGGCGGGATCATCTTCTTCATCTTCCCGCCGATGATCGCGCTTGCGGGTATTCTTACCGCCCGCTGGTGGAAACCGGCGGAACTTGTCGCCTCGGCGCTAGCGATCGTCGTTCTCTATTTCACTTGGGGCGGGATACTCGGGCTGCTCGAAGAGCTTCTCGACAACGGCCCGATGTCGGTCTTCGCACCGCTCGGGTCCTTGTTCCTGTTGCTTGTGCTGATAGAGGCAAAACCGCTTATCGACCGCATTAGCCTGAGGATGACGACAGCCCTTGCGGGCGTTCTCGCGCTTACCGCATGGGCAATTGCCGCAGCAGCTCCCGCTTATTCGACCGATCGTCAGCAGCGCTTCGTCATCGAGCATGTGACCGACGCAGCTTCCGGCAAGAGCTGGTGGTCGATCCTGAACGATGGCGCACCATTACCACGGGCAATGGGACATGGCTGGAAGCGCGGCGAGTTACCGTTCAGCGAGCAAAAACGCTGGTTCTCCACCGCGCCCATCGATCGAGACAGCAAAGCGCCTGCAGTCCGCATAATCTTTGAGATTCGCGCAGGAGACGAACGCACCTTGACCGTCAAACTGGCCCCAAACGGAAACCGCAACATTGCGCTGATCGCTCCAGCGGACGCGAACATTCGTTCAGCAGGGGTCTCGGGCTTTGTCCGCCCGATCGATCCGAATCTTGACGGCAAATACTCGATCGACTGCTCAGGCCGCAGCTGCGACGGTAAGATATTGCAGCTGACCATCGCTCGCCCGAAGCCAGTGCAGTTCCTTGTGGTTGGTAGCAAACCTAGCCTTCCGCTGTCCGCGGCACCGTTGCTTGCTGAACGGCCGACTTTCGCCCTGCCACAATATAATCCGGACGAAAGCATCACGTTCGCGCGCGTCAGCCTCTGAATTCAGGGCAGCGCAATCATTACATGGCCGAGCTTCCAAAGATGCTCGAAGTAGCGCCGCGCGAACTCGTTGCGCTCATCGCGCGGGATTTCCTCGAGAGCGGGGACCTCGATAATCTCGCAGATCGTGCGTTCCCCATCCGCGCCGTCGATCACGAACTGCTCGATCTCGGAGCAGCGCAGTTCGTAGTGCCCCCGCTTGAATTGCCCTTGCCCCGATCGCGAAAGGCCGGGCGCGCGATGGGGCACGAAATTGCTCCATTCATCGGAATCGAAATCGACGGTCGCCAAGTCGGCGGTCCGATGGCGCGATGTGAAGGCATGATATCCTGCGCTCTGGCGAAGCATCTCTACCGCCGCCCAATGCTCCTTCGGAGGCAGCGGATCGACCGCCGCGGCAATCGCTGTATCCGGTCCCCACGCTCCGTTGCGCCAATATGGAAAGTTGTCGAGCCAGTTCTGAAAGGCGAGTCCCGCACCGTCGACCAGCTCCATCACTTGCGGGACGGTGTAGGCACGGTCCTGCGGGTGAAGGAACGTATCGACGATCGCTTCATCGTGCTTCAGCTCGTCGGCAGCCCGAACATAGTCCTGGGCGAAGTGGCGGCTCGGCAGCTCCGCCAGGATTCGACGAACCTGGGTGACCCCTTCGGCGCTTTGCCGGATGCCGATCCGCCTGAACGCATCCTGGAGCATGTAGACGCCCGTCCGAACGGTCTGGCCGTAGATCATGAGCACCATCACTCCATCCGCGGCTAGAATGCTCTGCAACGCCGCGAGACCAGCAGTCGGATCCCCAAGATGATGAAGTACGCCGGTGCAAAAGATCACATCGAAGCTCTGGCCGAGTGAGCCGGCTTCGAGCAGGTCCCCGCGAAAAAGCCTCAGGTTCGAAAGGCCGTGCCGCTCCTGAAGAAGGCGCTCATGCGCGAGCGACGCTTCCGACACGTCGAAGGCCACCACGTCGTCTTTGGGGTTCGTGTAGGCGATGCAGGCTGCCTGCACCGTCCCGCAGCCCGCGACCAGGATTCGCAATGGGCGCCGCGGCCGGCCGCGCGGCCAGAGGACCGGCGCGTAAAGCGCTGGATCGCCGATCTGCTGGTATCCTTTGCTGACCTGCTCCGCGAGATTCGTGAAGGGTGCGGGATAAGCGAATGCTTCGTACTGCTTCGCTACAAGTTGGGACACATCCTCCATCGGCACTGCTTAGCGGAGCGACGGCTTTGGTGAAAACCGGGGTGAACCGCTGACCGACTCGCCTACACTATGCTAAGGTCCTCAGCCTGGCGCCCGGCGCGCTGTTTGCGCCGGACGGCACCGTTCCAAGGAGGTGTCATGGCGACCAACACGATCGCGCGCGCAAAGGCATCGCGCAAATCACTCATTCCCGTTCGCAGGATCGACGATGAAGACCTGCGCTTCGCGCTCCGGCAAGGATTGTCGGATTTTAAGGCATTCCGTGGGGACATTGTCTTTGCTGGCCTGGTCTACACCTTCATCGGGGCGGCGGCCGTCGTGATGACCACGAGCATGCCGCTGATGCCTTACTTCGTCCCTGTCGTCGCCGGAGTGGGGCTTCTGGGACCTGTCGCCGCGGTTGGGTTCTATGAGCTCGCCGACCGCCGGGAAGCGGGTGAAATGAACCTGCACTGGTTCCACTTCCTCGATGTGAGAAAGCGGCGGACGGTGGACGAAATGGGAATCGTCGCGGGACTGCTTCTCGCCATCTTCTTCCTGTGGCTGCTTGCCGCCGGTGCGCTTTATGGCCTGATCTTCGGCTGGGCGACGCCCGCGACCGTTGGCCAGTTCGTAACGATGGTCTTCACGACACCTCGGGGATGGGCGCTGATCGCCTCAGGAGCGATGGTCGGCGCAATCTTCGGCTGGGTTGTCCTGGCGCTTAGCGTCGCGTCGCTGCCTATGCTGGTAGATTGCGACATCAGCGCGGCTGAAGCGGTATCGGCCTCGTGGCGCGCAGCCCACGCAAACAAGGGCGAGATGATCCGATGGGGCCTCATTGTCGGCGTGCTGCTGGTGCTCGGCTCGATCCCGGTTTTTGTCGGCCTTGCCTTCGTTCTGCCGTGGCTCGGCTACGCAACCTGGCATCTTTACACGCGTCTGATCGACCGAAGCGCGATCCAGACCCGCGCGCCCTAACCGGCGGTACTCGTGCTATTGCGACGCGGCTACGCCGTGTTCGCGCAGAAAATTCAGGATCGTATGCCAGCGGTGCGCCAACATCTTGGGCGTGCCTGAACGATGCGTTTCGCCGGGATAGAGCATCATCTCAAACGGCCGATCGTCGTGCTGAAGCTTAGCGATCAACTCCGAACTGTTCTCAAAAAAGACATTGTCGTCCGACATTCCATGGATGATCAGTAGCGGATCTCTGATCTTATCGGCATCTGCAATCGCGTCTGACTGGGCATAAGCTGCCGCGTCGTGCTGCGGGGTGCCCATGTACCGTTCGGTGTAGAAGGTGTCATAGAGCTCCCACTTGGTCACGGGCGCTCCGGCGATCCCCGCTGCATAAAGGCCTTGGTCGGCCTCGAGCATCTTGAGAGTCATGTAGCCGCCATAAGACCAGCCGTAGATAGCGATTTTGTTCGGATCGACGAACGGTAAGGTTTTCAGATACTCCGCGCCGGCCTTCTGATCCTGCACCTCGACCGAGCCCATCGCATGATAGATGGCTTTCTCGAAACCGACGCCCCTGTTCGGGCTACCCCGATTGTCGATGTCGAAGATGACAAAGCCTTGATCGACTAGCGCCTCATCGAGCGGCGACACCCAGTTCTTCAGGACCGTCTGGCTGGTCGGACCGCCGTAATGCTCGAAGAGCACCGGATAGCGCTTGCCCGGCTGCAGCGCGGGAGTGATCATCTTCCAGTAGAGATCGGAGCCGTCCGCCCCCCTGATCGTCCCGAATGTCGGCAAACGATGGCTGGCGAGATAAGGCGCGTAAGGATGATTGGCGTCGAGCCTGTTCTCTTCCACCCAGGTCAGACGGTTGCCGTTCTGGTCCGCCAGATAGTCCTGCGGCGGCTGGCTTGGTGAAGACCGGCTGACGAGTAAGGTCTTGCCATTCTTGTCCATCGTCGCGCTGTTGACAAAACCGAGGTCCGTCAGCCGCTGCAGTTCACCCGGATTGAGATAATCGAGCGAATAGACTTGCGGCGCGAGGACATCTTCCCTGGTTCCCGTGAAGAAGATCCGATGCGAGTCCTGGTCGAGCCCTGCGAGGTGATCGACCACCCACGGACCTTTGGTCAGCTGCGTCCATTTGCTGTCGGCAAAGCGATAGAGATGCCCGAAGCCATCGCGCTCCGACCACCAGACCACGCTTCCGTCTTTCAAGAATTTGTAGTCGTCGGTGAGGTTGATCCAATGCCCCGGCGCGGCCTTCTCGCTGAACAGCAGTCGGCTCCGCCCGGTCGCAGGATTGACCGCCAGCACGTCTAAATCGGTCTGGGCGCGGTTCTCCCGCTGAACGTAAAGCGACTTGCCATCCGGCGCCCAGTCGACCCGTGCCACGTAGATGTCGCGGTTGGGTCCTAGATCGACCTTGACCTTACGTGCGCCATTAGGATCGATGACGTAGAGCGAAACGTCGACATTGTGAGTCCCGGCCGCCGGGTAACGCTGCTGCGTCGTTGTAGTCCCCGTCTCGCCGATCGCGGCGCGCGTAAGAACATCGACAGGCGATTCGTCAAACCGCTCTACAGCAATCCGTGTATCCTTGGGTGACCACCAATAGCCGGCGTAACGAGCCATTTCCTCCTGAGCGACGAACTCGGCTTCTCCCCAATGGACGAGCTTGCCCTCAGCAGGCGTCACCGGCTTGATCGCGCCCCCGACCGGCCCCGCCCAAAGGCGATTATCGCGAAGGAAGGACAGGTATTTGCCTGTCTCGCTAAGCACCGGGTTCAACGTTTCACCAGCGCCGGTACCCTTTAGTTCGCGGACGCTGCCGTCGACTTGGGCGAGATAGAGTTTACCGTCGAGCGGCACGAGGATTGTCCTGTTATCCGCAGACCAATCGTAGCCGATGATGCCCTTCAGGTTGACGATGCCTTTGCGCTCGCGCTGCATCTTCTCGGCTTCAGACATCGCCGCGCCGGTGCCGAGCTTCTCGGAATCGACCAGCATCGACCATTTTCCGGTCTGCCGGTCGAACGCCCAGAGGTCGTAGCGCTGAAGATCGTCGGGCCGGTTGCGAAGGAGGGCGAGATATCGCCCGTCTCGCGAGAGCTTCGGCAGTCGCGGTACCGGCCCGTTGAGCGACGGACTGTCGAACACGCGCTCGATGGTCAGTTTTTTCTGGGGAGCTCCGGGCGGTGGAGCAAGGGCGAGGAGAAACGGCGCGACAGCCGCAACGACGAGGAAACGCATGTCGCATTCCTAACGATCGTTAGGCGCTTCGCAAGATCAGCCTCGAGGGACCATGTCGAATGCAATTGTGAGCCGCGGACTTTCGCTCACGAAGGGCATTGTCCCGTGCCAGAAGTAAGAGGGAAAGATCACCAAGCGGCCGACCTCCGGCCGCTCGATCCGGCGTGGCGAAAGGTCGAGGCCGAAGACGCTGCTCGGAACACCGAAAGTGAGCGCGCCTTCACTCGGTTGGTTTGCCGCCGCGGTGCGCCCTGCCTGGACAATGGCATCCGGCAATTCGACGTAGAGCGCAGAGCTCAACCACCCCTCCTGGTGGATGTGCGAAACATGGTAGCCGCCCGACCGCAGCCGGACAGACCAGGAACCGATGAAATCCGCCTTCCTGCTATTGCGGGCGAGAAAAGGATGCGTCGGGTCCGAGGGCAAAGCGGCGATCCGCTGCTCGACCTGCCGGCGAACCTGTGCCGCGAGAGCATGGATCATGGGGGAGCGGCGATCGAACAATTGGCCGCGGGTCTGTGTCCCTTCGCGAAGCGACTGGTCGGGGGGATGATGACTCATATTGTGCAGCGCGTGCAGTTCCTTGGAGCATGCTGCCATGAACTCCGCTTTGGCGCCGGAAGGCGGCTCGATGTCGATCGGCATGACAAGACGCTCATAGTCGGCGAGCCACTGCTCGCGCGGGTCGTCTTTTATTCGCCAGACGATCGTCAGCACCGCCCAGGCGCTCTGATCGTACGGAATCGCTCTTGTCGCCGCGAGTGCATGACGTTCGGCGCGATCAAAATCGTGCAGGATCAAAGCGGTCTCGGCACATTGTGCCATGGCTGCCGCAAAGCCGGCGTCCGCGAGCGGCTCGATCATGGCAAGAGCCGCGTCAGTATCGCCACGCGTGCGCGCCGCGAGGCCTCGAAACAGGGTAAGATGCGGAGCCGCGCCGAACCTGCTTTCCGCCTCAGAGGTCCATCGTTCCGCCGCTTCCGGATCACCGATCGCTAGAGCGCTAGCTAGCGCCGAATCGTACAGCTCGGCCGAAGGCTGCACAGCGAGCGCGGCACGGTACGTGTCGAGCGCTTCACCGCCGCGGCCGATCTGCGGCATCAAGCGCGCAAAGCTATTATGCCCATCAAGCAGGTCAGGGCGTTCGGAGAGGATCGCTTTGTATGCTTCAGGAGCGTCCGGCGAGCCGCTGTCGGCAAGGATGTGCGCGCGAACCAGCCGGGTCTCGGCTGCGGCAGCTCCGCCAGAAACGCTGAGCGCCTCGTCGAGCTTGTCGAGCCGCCGAAGCGTCACCGTCAGCCCGTGTCGCGCGGAAGCGAGGGAGGGATCGATCTCAATCGCGCGCTTGAGGCTCGCTTCGGCCGCCTCAAGCTCGCCCGCTTGCTCCTGAAGGAAGCCGAGTCCGCCCAAGGCCATCGCCCAGTTGGGCCGGGATTCAACAGCCTTCGCCATTGCTTCCATGCCGCGCTTCCGATCGCCCGCATCATTCGCGGCAAGCGCGAGATTGTACCACAGCTCGGAATTGCCCGGATCGACGGCAACGGCGCGCTCGAGCAGCTCGGCGCCCTTTGCGGCCTGTCCGTTTTCATAGAGCATTCGGCCGAGCGCGCCCCAGAGATCGGCTCGTTCGGGCGACGCTTCTACCGCCCGCCGGCAGGCTTCGAATGCTTCGTTGATCCAGCCCAGCTGCTCGCAAGCGACCGAGTAGATCATCAGCGGGTCGGGATGGGAGCACCCGTCGCGAATGATCGGCGCTAGGGCATTGGCCGCTTCCGAAGCCCTTCCCTGCTCGAGTAATGCCGCCGCACTGGCGACGGCACTCGATTGTTCAAGGGTTAGGGGCTCCGCAGGCATGCGGCGCAAGATATCACCAGCTGCAGCGAATCACGCAAGCGAGCCGCTGCCACCCGACAGCTCACCCCTTGGGAGCGTTCTCCGCCCTGGCAACCTCGGTCTCGGCACCCTGCCCGCCCGGGATTTCACGCTGCGTCGTGCGGCGCTCGGCGATGCGCGCAGCCTTACCGGTGCGGCCGCGCAGGTAATAGAGCTTGGCGCGGCGGACGTCGCCGCGGCGGACGACCTCGATCGAATCGATGATCGGCGAATAGAGTGGGAAGACGCGCTCAACCCCCTCGCCGAAACTGATCTTGCGGACGGTGAAGCTGGAGCCGACGCCCTTGTTGGCGCGGGCGATGCACACGCCCTCGAAGGCCTGGACGCGGGTGCGGTCGCCTTCGATCACTTTCACGCCGACGCGCAAAGTGTCGCCGGGGCGGAATTCGGGAACAGGCTTTTCCTTGGTCAGCGCGTCGATCGCTTCGCGCTCCAGGGTCTCGATCAGGTTCATTTCTTATTTGCCTTCGTATCTCGTCGCCGCGCGCCAGAGGGCGGTGCCTGCGATGCGCCCCCGTGGCGCTCGATCAGGTCCGGCCGCCATAGCCGTGTATCGTTGATCGCGCGTTCGTGTCGCCACGCCGCGATCTTCGCATGATCCCCCGATCGCAGCACTTCGGGGATCGTGCGCCCTTCCCATGTGACAGGCCGGGTATAATGCGGATATTCGAGAAGCCCGGTCTCGAAGCTCTCTTCCTCTCCGCTGGAGGCCGCGCCCATTACCCCGGGAAGCAGCCTCACGCAAGCATCGAGGATGACCATTGCGCCCAGCTCTCCGCCGGAGAGGATATAGTCGCCGATCGATACCTCGTCGACGGAGCGAGCCTCGAAAATCCGCTCGTCGAATCCCTCGAAGCGGCCGCAGAGGAGGACGATTCCCGTGCCGCCTGCGAACTCCCGAACGCGCGCCTGCGTCAGCGGCGTTCCGCGAGGCGTCAGCGCAAGCACCGGCCGCCCATCGGCAACGCTGTCGAGCGCCGCCGCAAGCACATCGGGACGAAGCACCATCCCGGCCCCTCCGCCAGCCGGAGTGTCGTCGACGCTGCGATGCCTGTCGGTCGCGAAATCGCGGATGCTCTTCGCTTCGAGGCTCCAGATGCCCTGCTCGAGTGCCCGGCCGGCAAGGCTGACCCCGAGGGGTCCAGGAAACATGTCCGGGTAGAGCGTCAGGACAGATGCGCAAAAGGTCATTGCGG
>JANWLR010000100.1 GCA_025450755.1 Sphingomicrobium sp.
CTAGACAGCGGAAAGGGAGCCACTGCTGAATGGTCCGGTATTCCTGCATTCAGAAAATGACATACGTACAAGCGACCGAAATCTCACGAGCCATTGGACATAGAACGGGGGGCCCGCGAAGAGTGCCGGGAGCCGCGATGCAAGCGATGCCGACTGAAAGAACCCGAATTCGTTGCTGGCCACCACGCTTCGTCGTAATCGCGGCACAGCTGGCGCTCTGATTGACGCACATCTATTTCCGTTCATCCCGCGTTTCGGAGCGAAGCCGCTGCTCATCCATTGAGGCGATGACAGTCTCACAGGGAAAATGAGGAAATCAGGTATGTTCAAGCATGGAATCTTGGCGTTGACCGTCAGCGCGTCGCTCGTTGCCGCGGCCCTTCCTACCGCAGCGGAAGCGCGTCACCATTATCATCGCGCCTACAGCACGACCCGTTTCTATCATGGCCGCGGTGGCCGCTATTATTGCCGCCGCGGTGACGGAACTGTCGGCACAATCGTCGGTGCAGGCGCCGGTGCCCTTGTCGGCGCTGCGCTCACGCATGGGGCGGCGGGACCAATTATCGGTGCGGTTGGCGGCGGTTTACTGGGCCGCCATATCGGCCGCCACACCGTGCATTGCCGTTAGAGTGGCGCTGCGAACATCGGGTGCCAACAGGTTCTGATACCGCTGTAGCCGATCAACGGTTGCTGCAGTGACAGGGTCATCGCGTTGGGCTGAACATCAGTAGCTCCGTTGAACCTGGTACGGTCGTGAAGCGATGGCGGAAGTCGGAAGGCTGAGCCGCTTCGTTAACCTTCATGTCCGCAGCGACAAGATAGAGGGTGCCCGTCTTCGGATCGACGGTCATCGTTCTGGCGCTCATTTTGGTAGGGATCGTGGCGATCGCCTCATAAGTGTCGGGCCCGTTTTCGGCGAACACATTCACGGTGCCGTCGAAGTTGGAGCTGAAAATGCGCTTGCGAACGGGATCGAACGCCACCGCGTCGCTGAACGTTCCGATCGGAAGTGACGCAACCACCGCGCCGGTGTCCGCATTGACGACGACGAGTTTCTTGTTCTCACAGCTCGAAAATATCCGATGAGTTCTTGGATCGACGGCCATTCCATGCGGACTTTGGCAGTCGGCTAGGTGCCAGTTGGCATCGATCTTGTCGGTCGCCGTGTCGATGCGCAAAATCTCGCCCTTCTCGGCACCGTTGACGAAGAAATGGCCCAGGCCGTCGGCAACACCGAACTCGAGACCGCCGCCACCATCGATCGTGCCGACAACCGCATTGGTCTTGGGGTCGATGACCGTAATGTTTCCGGCATCGCCATCGATCACAAAGATGTGCCCACTGCTCCGATCGTAGGCAATCCCGTCGGCGTCTGCCTGGGCTTTGATCTCGGCCACCTTCTTGAATGTTTTGAGGTCGAAGGCCCAGGCTACCCCGGCCTTGCCATCGTCGGTGTAGCCTCTGTCCACTGCCGGTACGATGCCTATGCCATGCGTTCCCCCCGGAATGTCCGCCACCGTTCCAACGATCTTGCCGGACTTCGCGTCGACCACTGTCACGCGATCGGAATGCGAGATGAAGACCCGATTGGAACTTGGGTCGAAGGTCAAATAATCCCAACGGTCGGGGGCACCCAGCTTGACTGTCTTTGTGAGCTCATACTGGGCTCTGGTCGGTGCTGCGGTCGCCTGGGTTGCGCTTGCGGCGAAGAATGGGACTCCGATCGCGACTGTTAGACTGATACCAAGCTTATGCATATCCTGTCCTCTCCGTTGGTGTTTGAAATTAAGGGTACGACCCCGGGGATGTCGAGAAGGGCCCATGCCGCGGCCTCCAACTATCGGCGAAGGGGGCTCTCATTCGCTCGTCCGCCACTTGAAACGCGCACGCAGCTCGGGAACTACTTCGCGAGCTCTGTCACGAAGTTCACCCGAAGAGACCATCATTGCCGGCAGAAAGATCAGGACTAGCGGGACGGCTGCGGTGAGCCCGAATATGATCGCCGTCGCCAGCGGCTTCTGGAGCCCCGAGCCGCGGCTGAACCCCAGGGCCAGAGGACTGAGCGTGAGAATGGCGATTATTGCCGACATCAAGATCGGACGCAGGCGCTTGCGACCGGCTTCATGCAAGGCAGCAGGATCGACCGGCCCGCTGGTATCGATCTCGGCGAAGAAGAACACGATCAATTCGGTGACCATTCCAACAACCATGGTGAGCCCCATCAGCGCCGAAATGTCGAGCTCGATGCCCGTCAGCCAAAGCCCGCAGAGTACGCAGGCCGCCGACAACAGCACGGTCGCAATCGCCGCGAGGGTCCAGCCGATCCGCTCGTAGAGAAACGTCAATAGAAGGGCGGAAAGCAGCAGCGCAGCGGCGAAGACCATGGCAAGGTCGGCGAAGCTCTTCTGTTGTTGGGCGTAGAGTCCGCCGTAGTCGACGCGGATCGAGGGAGGCAGGTTTAGTCCCGCGACGGTCTGGCGGATTTCCTTCATTGCCGAACCGAGATCGCGTCCTTCCAAACGGGCCGTCACGTCCAGGAACGGGGCTAGATCCTCGCGAGTGAGCTGCTTTTGTCCGGCGATTATCGAGACTTTCGCGATCTGGCTCACCCGAACAGTATGCCCGTCTGACGCGGTAACCGGCATATTGGCGATCTCGCTCGCGCGTTCGCGCAAGGATGCGGGACCACGCACGCGAACATCGATGAGCTGCTCGCCAACGCGGACCTGGGTCGAGGATGTGCCGCCGACAAGCGCCTCAAGCTGACTGGCAACGGTATCTGGGTCGAGCCCTTGTTGGAGCGCTGCTCCTGGGTCGACGTTGACGCCGATCGCATCTCCGGCAACCCGCAAGCCATCAACGACCTCGACAACGCCCCCCACTTTGCCGATCGCCGCACCGACGGTCTTGGCGGCGTTCTGCAGCTCCTGTGGATTGTCGCCGAACAGCTTGATCTCGATCGGCTGCGGAACGGCCGTCAAGTCGCCAATCAAATCCTCCATCAATTGCGCCGTCTCAATATCGAGACCAGGCACTCTTGCCTGCACGCGCTGGCGAACATCCGCCATGACCTCATCGATTGGGCGCCGCGATCCGCCCTTAAGGCGGATGAAATAGTCACCTTCGTCCGCCTCGGTCAGACCGCCCCCGAGTTGCAGGCCGGTGCGGCGGGAGTAACTGGCGACTTCCGGCGTGGACTGGATTATTTGCTCGACTTGCTTGAGCAGCCGATTCGTATCGCTCAGCGCCGCTCCCGGCTGGGCCTTGTAGTCGAGGATGAATCCGCCCTCGTCCATGTGCGGCATGAACCCTGACGGGACGTGCTGATAAGAAAGGTAGCCGGCGACGGCGAGGCCGGCGGCAAGAACGACGACCAGCAATCCCGGTCGCCTGAAGGCACGATCCGCTCCCCAGTCGTAGCCACCGACCAAACGTCCCATGAACCCTCCGGCGTTCTCGGCTGCTTCGGCGTCCTTCTCGCGCAACCAGTAGGCTGCGACCAACGGAATGAGGAAACGCGCGTAGAGGAGCGAGATCACAAGCGCAGCCACCATGGTGACGGCCAATGCCTTGAAAAAGCCCCCGGTTACGCCGGAAATGAAAGCGAGCGGCAGAAACACCACGATGGTTGCGCCGGTCGATCCAAACAGCGGCTTGCCCATCTCCGCGGCAGCCCTGAGCAGACGCGGCGGATCGGTTGCCTCGCCTTCCTGCATGCGGCGCATCATGTGCTCGAGCATGACTACCGCATCGTCGATGATCAAACCGACCGCGGCCGCCATCCCGCCAAGCGTCATCATGTCGAAATGCATGTTCAGCGCGAACAAGACCAGGCATGTCCCGGCAAGCACCGCCGGCAGAGTAGCGGCGGTGATCGCCATCAGCCGAAACGAACGCAGGAACACGAACAGCACCAGCCCGGCCAGCACCGCCCCGAGAAGTATGGCATCGCGCACCGCATTTGCCGCGCCCGTCACCAATTCTGACTGGTCATAGAACGGCGTGACTTTCACGCTCGGCGGCAGCCCCAAGGTCTTCATCTTCGCCGAGACGTCCTTCACAACCTGAACGGTGTCGCCGTCGAAGGTCTGCCGAACGTTGACCAGCACGGCGTTCTGACCGTTGCTCGTCACCAAACTGTAATTGGGCATCACCGAAGCATGAACCGATGCGATATCGCCGACGGTGACAAGTCCGCTGGCGCTGGCGCTCGCTGATTTGATCGGCGTTGCCTCGATGTCACTGGCTTTGGTGAGACGGTTCTCGACCAGCACGAGATAAAGCCGGTGGCGATCCTCGATGCGACCGGCGCCGCGCACCACGTTCGCTTTGCCGAGCGCAGTCGCAACGTCTGACGGACTGAGTCCAAGCGCGCTTAGTCTTGCCGGTTCGATGTCCACCTCGAAAGTGCGCGGAGATCCGCCAAGGACACTAACTTCGGCAACGCCGGCAATCCCTGTAAGAGCGGGTCGAACCTTGAGTTCGGCGATTTGCCGAAGCGCCTCCTGATCGAGCGTGTCCGAAGTGAGCGCGAGACCGTAAACCGGGAACACCGTGGGGTCGGCACGGTAGGCCGTATAGCGGGTTCCTGCGGGCAGGTCCGGCTGGATCGTCGCCAGCGCGCCTTGGGTCGCGAGCAGCGCTTGCGGCATGTTTGCGCCCCACGAGAAGTTCAGCTGAATCTCGGCCGAGCCGCGGCTGGTCGTTGAGCGTATCCTCGTTACGCCTGCCACTCCGCGCAAGGCGATTTCCATCGGGCGGGTAATTTGCGCTTCCATCTGCGCGGAATCGCGCTCGCCGGCATCGATCGAAACAACCACTCTCGGGTAATCTGTCTGCGGAAACAGGCTCACTGGGAGGCTCAGCGCGCTGGCAATTCCGCCCAAGGTCAGAAGGATCATTGCCAGCCATAGCGCGCGGGCGTGACGCGAGAGACCGGTGCTCACTTGGTGCGGACCTTCATGCCATCTTCGACCGCGGTTCCGCCTTGCACAACGACAATGTCGCCGGCTGAAACGCCTTTGATGATTGTAATCCTGGTCCCGCTGCTGGGGCCGGTCACAACGTCGTGGCGATGCGCAATGCCGTTGGCGACGACATAGACGTATGGCTGCCCACCATCATCGAGAATGGCCTCATAGGGAATGGTCACAGCGTTCCCCGAATGGGCAACGGCCACGGTCGCAGACAGTGGCTGCCCCGGCCCGACATCGACTTGCGGCGGCACACGCGAGAACACCGATGCGAGGCGCGTCTGAGGATCGACAGTGGGATCGATCGAGACGATCGGCATCGCGAAGCCCTGGTCCCCTCCAGCGGGAGACACGGTCAGCGTGGCGCCGGGGGCAAGACTGCGCGCAACGGCCGGGTCCGCGCCGAAGCGCGCTCGCAGCCCGCCACCCTCGTGAGCGATCGTGGCAACGGTGGCTCCTGCAGAAACGATGTCGCCGGGATTGAACGCCACCGTCTCCACGTAACCGGGTCCCGGCGAGCGCAGATCGAGCCCACCGGTTTGCCGGGACAGACTGTCCAGCCGCGCGCGAGCCGTCTCCGCCGCGGATCTTGCGCTTTCGACGTCTGCATCGCTCGCCAGGCCGCCGGCGCGCAGCCGCTGTGCGCGGGCCAGGGCGGCTGCGGCAGTCTGAGCCGTCGCCCTGGCGCTGGCAAGATCCGCCTGGGTAGCCGGAGTAGGTCGCAATCTTGCCACGAGTTGACCACGTCCGACGGCCGTGCCAACCGGCGCGGGAACGGCGACGAGGGTCGCCTCGACGGGGGCGGCGAGGGTGTATTGGGCCTCTGCGCCGCGTTCGACTGCTCCGTAAAGCGTGACCGTCTGCGCGACGCTTCCTTGCTGCGCGGTGGCGAGAGAGACCAGGGCGACCGGCGTCGGGTTTTGATCTTGTCCGCCACTGCCGCTGGAGCAGGCGGTTAGAGCCAGGAGCACCAGTGCGATTGCCCTCATCATTGTGTCCATGCCTCCCTCGGCGTGCCGGTCAGTAACTCGAGCGCGATGCTCTGCTCGCGAATAGCTTCCTGGCTTTGCGCGATAGCGATCTCGCGATCGCGTACGGTCTGCTCGGCGTTCTGCGCCGTTTCGAGCGAGAGATCGCCCCGCTGGGCGGCACGCTGCGCGGCTCCCGCATAGCGCTGAAATTGCGCCAGCCCCACTTCGGCGTCGGCTAACTGCTGATAGGCGACGGCAAGACCGGCTTCGGCCGCGGCAATTTCGGCGCGTGTGTTGAACAGCCGCGCCTCGTATTCCGCCTTGAGCGCCGCGCGCGTCGCCCGTTCGACTGCGATGCCGCCGCGATTGCGATTCCACAGCGGCAAAGTGAAGTCGACCGCAGGCCCGACCATGAAGTTGCCCGCCGAATCGCGGTTCGCATTGATCGTAAGGTTGAGGGTGGGGAACTGGTCGAGCACCGCCTTGTGCACCGCCGCTTCCTGCGCCTGGTACCCGGCCTGGAGTGCCTGCAGGTCGCTGCGTTCTCCTCGCGCCAGCTTGAATAGTGCTTCGGTCGCGGGGGGCCGGGTGGGCAAGGGCATCTCAGCCAGGCGCACGCCGGTCCCTGGAGGCAGTCCGAGCAATTTGTTCAATTCGGTCTTGGCAGCGGCAAGGTTGGTCTCGGCGCTGCGCAACGTGTTGGCAGCCGAGAGCGCGGCAACGCGCGCCGATTGCAGTCGGTCGCCGGAGACGTCGCCGCCGGTTGCTGCGCGCTCGATACGCTGGAGCAGGGATTCGGCCGTCTCGTGCGACGCGCGTGCGAGCTCGACGACCTTCTGTAGCCCCAGAATCCGGGTTGCCTGTATCCTGGCCTGACCGGCCGTCTGCCATTCGGCCCAGGCAAGATCGAGCCGGACCTGGTGGGCATTCGCCATCGCCTTCTCGCGTGTCACACCGCGGGTGCGGAGCGCGTTGATGTCGAAGCCGATGGCGCTGGCAAGGTCGAGCAGGGGATCCGGTCCGGTAATCACTTTGTTTGCGCCGAGGTTGATGGTCGGGTCCGGCAGGAGTCCAGCAGCAAACACTTGTGCATCGGCGACGCCGGCTCGCACCCGCTGAGCCTTGAGATCGGGGTTGTTGAGCACCGCCAGCGTCGCAATCCCGTCGGGCGTCAGGGGGGCCGCTAAATCGAGATCAATCGGCTTGAGCCAAGGTCGTCTGATCTCGCTCGCGCGTGCCTCCAGCACGCTCGCGACCGGAGCGGCGAGCACGGCGGGTTCATTGGTGAGCGGATGGGGCTGGTAGTGCGCGCACGAAGCGAGCAGCACGAAGGAGGCTGCGGCGACGGCGCGCTTCACGCGGTAACGCTCGCCGAAAAATGCAGCGCAATTTCAAACCCGTCGGACCCCGTCATCGAGATTGGCGCGTCGTGCGCGTCGGCGATAGCTCTGACGAGACTCAGGCCAAGGCCATGGCCGGGGGTTGAGCGCGCTTCCTCCAGGCGCACGAACCGCTCGAGCACCCGTTCGCGCTCATTTTCGGGGATGCCGGGCCCATTGTCGCGCACGAAAGCCGCTAGTCCGCCGAACTCCCGGCGGGCGCCGATTAGAATCTCCGTCCCCGCCGGCGTATGGCGCAGGGCGTTTTCGATCAGATTTATCATCGCCTGGGCTATCAGCTCGCGGTCGCCTTCGACCAGGCATTCCCCCTTGGCTCGAACGTCCAGTCTCTTTCCGGCATCCTCGGCGAGCGGCGCGTGGGTCTCACCCAGCTCCCGGACCAGTTTGCAAAGATCGACCGGCGCAAATCGGCGCCGAAGACTTCCTTCGTCGAGCTCGGAAATGCGCAGGATCGCATCAAACAGGTGAAGCACCTCATCGGCTCGTTCCGCGGCCTCATCGACCGACTCCCGCTGCTGCCCGGATTGCACCTGTCCCTGTAAGGTTTCCAACTGGTTGCGTAGCCGAGCCAGTGGCGTGCGCAAGTCATGGGCGAGATCGCTGGTAACCTGGCGCAGGTTGGAAATCAGGCTTGCTATCCGATCAAGCATGAAATTGAGCGACGTGGCGACGCGGTCAAACTCGTCCCGGCGGGGGCCGATCGTCATGCGCCGGGAAAGATCGCCGGCGATGATGCCGTTCGCAGTGTCTTCGATCCGTGCGAGTCTTCGCCTCAAATATCCGCCGAAGACCAGCGCCCCGACTAAGCCAATAAGCAGAACGACTGCGAATGCGGCGCCAAACAGCCCAAGAATCGTACCATCGATCTGCTCGAGCGGCTCGAGGTCAGCGGCGATCACCAGGCGGTAATCGTTGGGGAGGCGGGTGATCAGGGCCCGTGCCGGATCGGGGCCTTCGACGGGGTCGAGAAAGCTGATCGTCCGCCAGCCCGTTTCAGGCATTCGTGTGTTCAGGCTGCCCGCCACTCGAACTCCACCGGGCTGAAACAGCGCGTATCCGAGCGCGTCGGTGCCGCGCCCTTCGCGCTGACGGATGGCCTCAGTCAGGCCATCGACGCCGTCGTCACGGTACTCGGGCATCAGGCCGCTTGTCGCCTGTTCGATGCCAGCATCCATCTCGCGGGCGAAGGCGGCGTGAGCAGCATAGTAGATGGCGATACCCAACAGCAGCGTGGCCAACGCGAAAGCGAGCGAGACCGCAAAGGCCATCCGGTAGGCCGCGCTTCGGATGATCCTCTTCATTTCGCGCGGACCCGGTAGCCAACTCCGCGAACGGTTTCGATTGGATCCGGAAGGCCGCCCTGGTTGAGCTTAGAGCGCAAGCGGCTGATGTGGGTCTCGACGATCTTGGTCTGCGGATCGAAATGAAAGTCCCACACCCGCTCGAGGAGCATCGTGCGGGTGACGAACTCGCCCACGTGGCGGAGCAACTCTTCCAGCAGCTGAAACTCGCGCGGCTGGAGCGGGATGATCTTCCCGTCACGGCGGACCTCGCGCGAAAGCAGGTTCATCTCGATCCCGGTGGCGAAGAGCCTGGTGACTGTTGCCTGCGGTGGCGGTCGGCGGCTCAGAGCATTGACCCGCGCAGCCAGCTCGCTGAAGGCGAACGGCTTGATCAGGTAATCATCGCCACCGGCGTCGAGGCCCTCAACGCGGTCCTCGATCTTGCCCAAGGCGGTCAGCAGGAGGACAGGCGCAGTCACTTCGGCCGTGCGCAAGCGCCGGACGACGGACAAACCGTCGATCCCCGGCAGCATTCTGTCCAGAATCAGCAGGTCGAACTCCTCGGAAATTGCGAGATGAAGCGCATCCATGCCGTTTCCGACTGCAATAACATTGTGGCCGAGTTCGCCGAGCCCTCGCTCGACGAACTTGGCCGTATCGGCGTCATCCTCCGCTATCAGGATGCGCATTCGCTAGACATCAATCGCTTTCACCGGGCTTTTCATAGCTGCTCTCGACGATTTTGCCGGTGTAGGCGTCGACGCCGATCTCGTGAGTGCGCTGGCCCTGACGGATGTCGAACGAATAACGCCAGGCGCCGTTTTCCTTTTCGAAGTCGGATTCAACGACCTTGCCCGGCGCGGCCTTGAGCGCGATCGCCTTGGCCTTCGCCATACCGATCTTCTGCGCCGGGGGCCCATGAGCAGCCAGGGGCAGTGCCGAGAGGGGCAGCGCCAGGCCGGCGGCGACGACGGAAAGGAGTTTCATGATGGGTGGCATTTCGGCATTCTCCATATGGTTGTGCGGCATTGCACGTGAGAGGCGATAGACGCCCATAGCTTGGCTGACGCACGAGGTGAGGATACAATTTCCCAACCTTCGCTGTTCGCACTGGCAGGAGCATAGTCCATCGCTCATGGAAATTTGCGAGCCGCTTGCTAGAGCTCTGGGAGCGACGGGAAAAATTCCAGAGCGTCTGGTGAAGCTCGACTCGGAAAAGGAACGGTTTAGTGGGCGTGTCAGGATACCGCGTGACAGCCGTTCCCCTTGCGCTTGCCCTCGTCGCGACTTCGGGATGTGCGCTGGGGACACCCTTTGACGGCCAGGTGTCGGCCGCCCCATCCCCCGTGCTTGAGCTCTCGTGGGCTAGGGCTACCCGAACGCAGGATGGCGTCTTACTGCTGGGTCAGGTCAAGCAAGTGAACTGTTGCGCCCACGCGATTTCGGGGCACATCCATCTAGAAGCGAAGGATCGCCGGGGGCAAACTCTTGCTGCCACGAATGCAGTATGGGGCGATTTCATTGCGCGTCAGTTGCATGCCGCATCCTTCAAAGTGTTGCTGGCAGTGCCCAGGAGCGCGGCGGTCGACCGCATCGAGATCGAGTTTAAAGCTAACGCTCCGGGGTGAGGCTTGCCGGCACAGCGTAGCAAGAGGATGCGCTCGGAATGACAATCGTGGAAAGCTCCGCGGCAGCCATGGAGAAGGGGCGGCTGGAGCGCTTCCGCCGCTCGGCGATTAACCATGTCTCAGGATTCAGTAAGTCGCCTGCCGCAGGTCATGTACATCGGATCCGAAGGGGGTCCGTTCTCGCAGAGGCGAGTCGATGGGCTGGGAATTCGATCCAAAGCAGTTACGCAAACTTGCCGCGCAGTACCGAGCGCGAGCAGAGGCCGAGCCGGCTTTGGCCAAGACGTTCCTCGAAATAGCCAGTGACATGGAAAGCGAAGCTGGCCGAATCGAATACCGCGAACCTTGAGGGCTCAATCCTTCTCGTCGCTGTCCTTTTGGTGCTGCGCGATCAGCCTTTCGGTCTCGGCGATCAACTTCTTCGACCTGATGCTATCGCGAATCGCGGCCTGAAGGGCGCGTAGCTCGGCTACGCGGTCCGCTAGAGATTTGGGCATGGCACACGCGTCCTGGCACGGCTTTGGTCGAAGCGGGTTGCCGGCAGGCGAATGGCCGGCCACATTTCATCGGGAGGATTCGCCGTCCCTAGGCGCCGCTTCGTCGAAGAGTAAAGTGATGTGGGCGCTTACAACACCCGCCGCGCACGGGCCTCGACACCTGAGGAAGCGCTCCCGTCGCGACGTCTTCCCCCGAACACTTCGGGCGGGTCACGAGTGCGGCGTCCCAACTTGCCGGTCGGGTGAATCAGCAAAGGAACGAGCGCGTTGATCCCATGTCTGATCCCGGCGGCCCTGCTGTTTGCCGGCGTGCCCGCGCTGGCTGCCGATCCGTCCCAGTCACAGGTCGGCACGCCCCCGGCGCAGGAATCCGCCGCCGGCCCGACCGCGCCGCCTTCCGCGCCGCCGGCGCCCCCGGAAACCCATGCGGCCACCGCGGCGCCGCCTGCCGCCGTTGCCCCCCCGACCGTCAATGCAGATCAGGGCAACGAGATCGTCGTCACCGCGCGCACGCACAATCCGGCCGACCCCGCTGGAGAAGGTCAACCTCAAGTCGTTCGAAGCGACGCAGAAGGTCGACGATGCGATCACCGCGCCCCTCGCGCACGGCTATGAGCACATTGTGCCCGGGCCGGTGCGCGAGGGGATCCATAATGTCCTTAGCAACCTGCACGAGCCGGTGGTGTTCATCAATTTCCTGCTGCAACACAAAGTGGGCAAGGCGGCCGAGACGCTGGGGCGCTTCGCCATCAACACGACCGTCGGGCTGGCCGGCGTGATCGACGTCGCAAAGCGCAAGCCTTTCCACCTGCCGCGGCGGCCGAACGGGTTTGCCGACACGCTAGGCTTCTACGGCGTCAAGCCCGGCCCTTTCCTGTTCGTGCCGCTGATCGGCCCGACGACCGTCCGCGACCTGGCCGGCAACATCCTCGACCGCCTGGTGCTGCCGTTCGCCGCCGGCAAACCGTTTTCGACGCCGGAGTGGGCGGTCCCGACCGGAACCCTGCACAGCCTCGATCGGCGGATCGCCTTCGACCACGAGCTGGCCCGCCAGCGGGCGAGCGTCGATCCGTACACGGCGGCGCGCCAATATTACCTGACGCGGCGGCAAGCCGAAATCGATGCTCTACATGGCAAGGGACTCCCGGCGACGGCCGTGCCGAACGATCGCAGCCGGTCCGACGCGGATACGGTGGACAGCGGTCTGTAACCTGGAGCTGGCGCCTCGCTGACGCCGCTCTGACCACATACTTGTCTAATCAGCATGCTCATTAAGAGGCGATTGAGTCGGGTGCGGTGCTGCACCCTTGGGGCGATGGCCGAGTCGATTGAGAGGCGCCCACGGAGTGATCCAAGGGGTAGAGGTCCGCGAGGCCACTCCTACCGCTGATGGAGCAGGGACACGCCGGAGCAGTCGAATGCCCAGCGCGCCCCTGCCCCCTCGTGGCTTATCTCGCCAAGTAGGCACGCCATCCTTGTCAGGGGAACGGGCGTGTCGCCGCTATTCTGCCCTAGTTGCAAAGCCCTACCAAGTGGGTTTGCAAACTACAGATACGCCACATGTGAGCGTTTCGGCGTAGCTCGAGAGCTTGGCATCAGCCCGCGAACCGCCGAGTTTCACCGCGCGAACATTATGCGAAAACTGACCGTCCATAACTTGGCCGAACTTGTTGCGGCGATGCTGGCGTAGCGCGAGCCTGTCTGCAGATTGGAATGCAGCAAGATGTCCAGATTCTCTGTTTCGGATTCGCCCTCCCCGAACGGCCTTTCAAAAAGAGGCTCAGGTAATTGCCACTTCGGATAATCCCGACAGCACCACCACGCTTGAACGGCGCGTATTCAGGCGTGGCCCGTCTGAGTGGCACAACGGCCGGAGCTGGCCGAGAACGGACCAGCTGCTTATGAATGCTAGGAAGAGAAAGCAGACGAACCGCGACCTTCGATCGGAAGCGCCGGCGTCGCCGCGCTCCCGACCGGAGGTGGAATCACCTATGCGATTGAATTGAAAAACTTAGCGACCTGAAGTGTAGCGGTCCGCTGGCTTTAGGCGCTGCTACAAGCGCGCGAGACAGCTTGGGGGACGGAATTGAATTGCACTGTCGAGTTTAGCGGCGGGGAAGCGCAATTGGATGAGCGTCGTTCTGGCGATCGGACAGCTACGGTCTTCAGGCCAGTCCTCATCGAAACTGATCAGTTCGCTGGCTTTTGCCTCGTACGCAATCTCTCTCCAAATGGAATGCGAGGGCGAGTCTACACCAGCTTTGCCGAGGGACTTCCAATTACAGTGCAGTTTAGTCCGCACATGGTCGTCGAAGGATCCCTGATCTGGTGCAAGAATGAGCACATTGGGGTTCAATTCGACGAACCCCTCGACGTCGCGCAGGTCCTTTCTGATCTCGCAAGGCCGCTTGTCGAGGGAAAGCTCAACCGGGCGCCGCGCCTCCAAATGGAGTGCACGGCAGAGCTCATCATCGGAGAACGCGCACTCCGAATCAAATTGCAGGATATCTCTCAGCGAGGCATCAAGGTCGCGGCCTCCTTCATCAAACCCAACGACGAGGTCTTGGTGCGAGTCGAGGGCCTGGAACGCAAGGCGATCGTACGCTGGACTCAGGGTGGCACAGCAGGTCTGAACTTCATTCGGCCTCTGGGTTTCGAGGAGCTTGCGGTTTGGGTCATCCGACAGCAATCGGCGAACCGGCCGGCGCAGACTCCGTCGCCGCTGCGGGATCAGACAAAGACCGCATAATTCCGCACATCAGGTGCCGACCGTCAGCAGTAGCACTAATGGCCGGAAGCGGACTGGCCGCTGATGAGCCGCAACGCCTGAAATACAGCCCAACGTTGGTTCAGATTGTGAGCGTCAGGTCAGTATATCCGTAGACCGCGTCGCCGAATCCGTTCGCATTCGGCGCATCCTTGAGAAAGCGCCCATTGAACAGCACGGCACCGCCTGCTTCCCACCGAAGCAACTTCGGCACAAGCCAGTAGCGAGCGCGGGCTTCGATCTGGTGGCCGGCGAACTTGCCCGAGGCGCCGCTCGAGTCCTTGGCGCCAGTGGAGGCGAAGCTGTCGCTGGCGCTGTCGAGCCATGCGGCGCGATAGGCCACGAAGGCATCGAGGCGCGTGGACGGCTTCACCTCCAGGCGCACGCCCGGGGAGCTGATGTTGCTGCGGCCAAGCGGGCCATAAATGCCGGTCGGTCCCCAATCGGATCGACGCGGGCCGAAGAGGGCGTCGAAGCGGCCGTAATTCCCACCGGGTTTGTCGCCGGTCGCCAGATCGTATTCGACGGCGAGACGCGGCTGCCACGGGACGGCGAATTGATAGCCGAGTTCGGCGTGCAATGTGTGGGCCGAAACGTCCTGCCGCGGCGCGCCGGGCGCCGTGCTCGTGCTGACGTGGCCGAACTGGTAGGCATATTCGAGCTCGTAGTCGAATTTGCCCGGCGCGGGGCTGCGGAACAGCCGCACGCCCGGCGTGAACAGATGTCGGTCGCGGGTCGCATGGGCCGGCCTGTCGCTCTCGTCGAGAGCATAAAAGTAGAGGTCGAGATTGGTCGCGCCGGCAATTTTCGGTTTGTTGAAGAACCCGCCCCAGAAGACCAGGTCGTCTCCCTCGTGATCCCACTCGACCTTGTTGTCGAGAATGCCCGCCTTGTCGTCGGGCAAGCGCTGCTGCGGATAGGTGTAGAACAGCGTCAACTGGCTCTTGTCATGGCCGTGCCACTCGAACCTTACTCCCGTGAAGGCGTTCGTCGTGTTGCGAAAGTTGTTGCGGCCGACGAGGCGCCGCGAGCCCAGATTGAGCGTGAAGCGGCCGGCGTCGAGGCTGGCGTGCGATCCTTTGCCGAAAGCCGAGCCGAAGTTAGCGCCGAGATAGAGCTGCACCGGCTCCAGGGCGTTGACCTCGCCGGTGCCAACGGAGCTGCCCGCGTCGGCGGCGTAAGCGCGGGAATCGATCAGCTCACCGCCGATGTGGACTGGGCCGCCGTCGTACTCGGCGGCGATGTCGGTCTGGAAGGTGACGAGGTCGTCCTTCTTGTCGAGGCCGGGGCGGAACTGATCGTGCAGGCTCTCGTAGCGTGCGCGGATCGACGCGGAGACCTTGAGCCCTTCGGGGTTGCCGAGGGCTTCCTCGATCGTCCACGGCTTCTCGTCGGCGGCTGCGGGGCGGGCTGCGAGGGCAAGTACGAGCAGTCCGGCGCCAGTCACAAGGCGAGCGATCATGATTCATCCTTTCGAGAGAGATCGTGACGCCTCCGGTGGTCCGGTCAGCTTCGGGGGTGTTTTCAGGAGTGTTTGAGCCGCTTCTTCTCGGTCACGTCGATCTGCACCACCCGGTCTTCGTGGACGGTGATCGCGACCGAGCCGTAACGCAGTTCGAGCAGGGCTTCGCGAACGTCGGCCAGGCTCTCGTCGATGTGCTGGCGCTTGTCGGGGCGGACATGCACCGTCATTGGGTGCCTTCCTCCGCGAACACGCGCGCGCGGGTGATCGAGAAGGCAATCTGGCTACCGAGCCGTGGCGCCGGCTGGTCGGCATCGAGATCGATTTCGATGATCTGTCCGGATCCGTTCACTGCGCCTTCGACGCGCCAGCAGCCGCCTCGGCGATAAACGCCGCTGACGTGCAGGGGCAGCCCGTGGCCGTTGGCGCTCACGGCGGCATCATGGGGACGGAAGTCGAGCCGCGCGGGGCCGTCGCGAAGGCGCTCGACCGCGACATCGAGCGGCTGGCCGTCGAATTCCGCTCGCCCGCCGCTCACCGTCACCGGCAGGCTGTTGCAGTCGCCGACGAAGCCGGAGACGAACCCGCTGCGCGGCGCCATGTAAACCTCTTCCGGCGTGCCGATCTGCTCGATGACTCCTCGGTCGAGCACGACGACCCGGTCCGCCAGCTCCAGCGCTTCCTCCTGGTCGTGCGTGACGAAGATCGAGGTCAGGCCCATCTGCTCATGGAGCTGGCGAAGCCAGCGGCGCAGTTCCTTGCGGACCTTCGCGTCGAGCGCACCGAAGGGTTCGTCCAGCAGAAGGAGCTGCGGTTCGACCGCCAGCGCGCGGGCAAGAGCGACGCGCTGTTGCTGACCCCCGGAAAGCTGCGCCGGATAGCGGTCGCCGAGCCCATCGAGCTGGACCAGGTCGAGCAATTCGCGGGCGCGGGCGCGGATCCTGGCCTTGGCGGGACGCTGCGCACGCGGACGCACCGAGAGCCCGAAGCCGACATTGTCGAGCACGCTCATGTGCCGGAACAGCGCGTACTGCTGGAACACGAAGCCCACCTTGCGCTCCGCCACCGGCAGGTCGGTGACGTCCTCGCCGTTGAAGCGCACCTGGCCTTCATCTGGGAACGCGAGACCGGCGATGATCCGCAGCAGCGTGGTCTTGCCCGATCCCGAAGGGCCCAGCAGCGCGAGGAACTCGCCGTCGCGCACCGTCAGGTCGATATCGTGGAGCGCGGCGAAAGTGCCGAAGCTCTTGGAGATATTGTGCAGGCTGATCATCGGGTGCTCCCGTGCGAATAGCCGAACTTCCATTCGAGCGAAGTCTTGAGGACGAGCGTCACCAGCGCGAGCAGCGCCAGCAGCGAGGCGACGGCGAAGGCGGCGGCGAAGTTGTATTCGTTGTAGAGAATCTCGACGTGCAGCGGCATCGTGTTGGTCAGCCCGCGCAGGTGGCCCGAGACGACCGAGACCGCGCCGAACTCGCCCATTGCCCGCGCGTTGCACAGCAGCACGCCGTAAAGCAGACCCCATTTGATGTTCGGCAGCGTCACGCGCAGGAACGTCCTGAAGCCGCTCGCGCCGAGCGCCAGTGCGGCCTCCTCGTCGGTGCGGCCCTGCTCCTCCATCAGCGGGATCAGCTCGCGGGCGACGAACGGGAACGTGACGAGGATCGTCGCCAGAATGATGCCGGGCACCGCGAAGATGATCCGCACGCCGTGGTCGATCAGCCACGGCCCGAACCAGCCCTGCGCCCCAAACAGCAGTACGTACACAAGGCCGGCGACGACCGGAGAGACCGAGAACGGCAGGTCGATCAGCGTGCACAGCACGCTCTTGCCGCGAAAGTCGAACTTGGCGATCGCCCAGGCCGCGCACAGCCCGAAGACGACGTTCAGCGGAACGCTGATCGCGGCGACGAGCAGCGTCAGCTCGATCGCCGACAGGGCGTCGGGATCGACTAGCGCCGCGGTATAGGTTCCGAAACCTTTCGCCAGCGCCTCGGCGAACACGGCGACCAGCGGCAGCAAGAGGAAGAAGCCGATGAAGACCAGCGCGCACAGGATCAGCGTGAGCTGGAGGCCGCGCGACTGGTGGGGCAGCCGCGGGGTCATGGGTCCATCCTTTTGCGAGTCCAAACCTGGATGCCGTTGATCAGCAGCAGCATCGCGAACGAGGCGAGCAGCAGGACGGTGGCGATCGCCGTGGCCGCACCGTATTCGTATTGTTCGAGCTCGGTGACGATCAGCAGCGGGGCGATCTCCGACTTGAACGGCATGTTGCCGGCGATGAAGATCACCGACCCGTACTCACCGATGCCCCGCGCCAGTGCCAGTGCGAAGCCGGTCAGCAGCGCCGGCAGGATCGCCGGCAGGATCACCCGCACGAACACCTGCAACGGCCGCGCGCCGAGCGAAAGCGCAGCATCTTCGACATCGACCCTGACGTCGGCCAGCACCGGCTCGACCGAGCGGACGATGAACGGCAGGCCGATGAAGATCAGCGCGATGGTGATGCCGACCGGCGTGTAGGCGACCTTGATCCCGAGCGGCTCGAGGAAACGCCCGATCCAGCCGTTGGGCGAATAGAGCGCCGTCAGCGCAATTCCCGCGACCGCCGTCGGCAGTGCGAACGGCAGGTCGACCATCGCATTGAGCACCCGCTTGCCGGGAAACTCGTAGCGCACGAAGACCCATGCGGTCAGCAGGCCGAACACGCCATTGAGCGCCGCGGCTGCGAACGCGGTCGCGAAGCTGATCCGGTAAGCCGCGATCGCCCGTTCGGAGAATCCGACGGCGAGGAACTCGCTCCAGCCGAGCCCGGCCGCCCTCAGGAACAAGGCGCTGAGCGGGATCAGGACGATCAGCGACAGCCATGCGACGGTGAAGCCCATCGTCAGCCCGAAACCCGGAACGATCGACTTGCGGCTGCGGCGATGGCGTTTTCGCGGCGGCGCAACGGCCGCCTGCATCTGCAGTTGACTGCTCAATGCGATCTCCATGGCGGCTTACTTCCTGGCTGCGGCGAAGATCGTGTCGAACACCCCGCCGTCGGCGAAGAAGCGCTTCTGCGCCGCCTGCCACCCGCCGAACGCGCCATCGATGGTGACGAGATTGACCTTGGGGAACTCCGCGGCATGCTTCGCCTGCACCGCCGGATCGATCGGCCGGTAGTAGTTGCGGGCGATGATCTCCTGCGCCTCGGGGGTGTAGAGATACTTCAGGTAGGCTTCGGCCACCTTGCCGGTGCCGTGGCGCCTGGCGTTCGCATCGACAACGGCGACCGGCGGCTCGGCGAGAATCGAGATCGAGGGGACGACGATCTCGAATTTGCCCTGGCCGAGCTGCTTCTGCGCCAGGAAAGCCTCGTTCTCCCACGCCAGCAGGACATCGCCAATGCCGCGCTCGACGAAGGTCGTGGTCGATCCGCGGGCGCCGCTGTCGAGCACCGGGACGTTGCCGTAGAGCTTCTTCACGAAATCCTGCGCGGCGGCGTCCGAACCGAACTTCTGCTTTGCATAAGCCCACGCGGCGAGGAAATTCCACCGTGCGCCGCCGCTGGTCTTGGGGTTGGGCGTGATCACCGAGACGCCCGGCTTCACCAGGTCGCCCCAGTCCTTAATGCCCTTGGGATTGCCCTCACGGACCAGGAACACGATCGTCGAGGTGTAAGGGGCGCTGTTATGCGGCAGGCGCGCCTGCCAGCCGGCGGGAAGCGCGTTCGACTTCTTGGCGATCTCGTCGATATCGTAAGCCAGCGCGAGGGTGACGACATCGGCATCGAGCCCGTCGATCACCGCACGCGCCTGCTTGCCCGAGCCGCCGTGGCTCATGTTCACCTTCACGTCCTGGCCGGTCTGGGCTTTCCACTGGGCAGCGAACTTGGGATTGATCGCCTCGTAGAGTTCGCGCGTCGGATCATAGGAGACGTTGAGCAGCTGCACTTGTGGCGGCTGGCCTGCGGGCGCGCCGCTATCCGAACCGGATTTGCCGGAACAGGCGGCGAGCAGGGCCGCGCCGGCCAGGAAAGCGACAGTCACAAACCGGCGAGTCGCACGAAAGCTCATCCTGCATTCTCCTCAACAGGTGGAGCCTCTAATCCCCTCTATCTCTACCTGTTTAATATGGTAATGCAAGTGAGCTTGTGCCGGTTAACCGGTCAGGCGGTGCTTTTCCTCGGTCGGAGCGCCGAACGGCGCGCTCGCCAGCGCGTCGGCAATCGTGCGCGAATCGAGCACTTGCCGGCTGGCATCGTAGGCGCGGCCGAACTCGCGCCGGATCTCGCACGTGGCTTCGCTGACGCAATCCTCGCAGCGGCGATAGCTTTGCCGCGAGAGGCACGGTAAAGGCGCCAGAGGCCCTTCGAAGATCCGCAGAACCTCGCCGAAGCTAACCGTATCGGCAGGACGAAGCATGACATAACCGCCGCTCTTGCCGCGGCGGCTGTCGAGGATGCCGGCCTTCTTCAGGTCGAGCAGTATCTGTTCGAGGAACTTGTGCGGAATGCCGTAGCGGCGGGCGATCTCGGCGCTGGTCAGGGCTTCGCCATCGGGGGCGGCAGCAACTGCCAGGAGCGCCCTGAACGCGTATTTCGCCTTGTTCGAGATCACCGGACAATTCCCTACTTATGAAGTCGGCATTTAGACCCGCGAAGCAATTTTTGCAAGCGCTCAGCCGGGCAGCATCAACGACAGAATGAACATCGCCAGCGCAAAGCACAGAATCGTCAGCGGTACGCCGAGGCGCGGGAAGTCCATGAAGCGATAACCTGCGGCGCCCATCACCACGGCATTGTTGTGGTGCCCGAAGGGGGTGAGGAAATCGAGCGATGCACCGATCGCGACCGCCATCAGCAACGGCTCGATCGGAGTCCCCGTCCGCGACGCGAGCCCCGCCGCGATCGGGCTCAGCACCGCGGCCGTCGATACGTTGTCGATGAAGGGCGTGATCGCCACCGCCAGCAACAGCATCGTAATGCCGACGACCAGCGGCTGCGCCGTCGGCAGGTATGCTGCGATCTCGTTGGCGATCACCCGCGCGGCTCCGGTGTCCTCCACCGCCATGCCCAACGGAATCATGCAGGCGAGCAGGATCACGATGCTCCAGTTCAGGTCCTGCAAGGCGGTGCGCAGATTTAGACTGCCGGCAAGCGCCATCGCCACCACCACCGCGCCGAAGGCGATCTCGGTCGGCGCCAGGTCGAAGGCGGTGACGAGGATGCCGAGGACGAAAATGCCCACGCTCAGCCACGCGTGCCCGGTAAAGCGGCCCGGCCGGCGCGATGACAGCGGCAGCAAGCTGCACTCGGCGGCGATCTGCCGCAGGTCGTCCCGTTCGCCGGCGAGCACCAGCACGTCGCCCATGCCGATCTGCAGGTCGTCGAAGCTGCCCTCGATCCTCCCACGCCGTATGGATAGTCCCACGACCTGGAGCGAGTGCTCGGCGAACGAGGGCACGCTGCCGATCCGCGACCCGAGCAGCAGGCTCTCGGGCATCACGACGTATTCCTGCCGCTCCTCGGCGTCGGAAATCGCGCGGGGAGAAACGAGCCGGGCCGACTGTTCCAGCTCATCGAGCACGGCCAGGTCTGCCTCGACGATGACGACGTCGCCGGCGGCAAGCGCAATGTCCGATCGCCGCGCAAAGACATGCGCGCCTTCCCGCCGGACGCTGTGGACGAACAGTCCCAGGTCCTCCTCGATCTGCGGCAAGCGCCGGCCGATCAAGGGAGATTCCTCTGGCACGCCCCGCTCGGCGAGGAAGTTCACCGGTGAGGGATCGGGGGCTGTCGAGCTTTCGGTGAAGCGTGCGAACGTGCGCGGGGAGGCAACCACGATCCACACCAGGCCCGCGAGCGTGAGCGGCCCGCCCAGCAGCGCGAGCTGGAAATAACCGAAGCCCCTGCCGGTCTCGCCGATCAGCCACTGGTTGACCACCAGGTTGGCCGGCGTGCCGGTCAGGGAGCACATGCCGCCGAGCAGTGTGGCGAAGCTCAGCGGCATCAGCATCCGTCCCGGTGAGATGCCGAGCCGCTGGCAGACCGACATCGTCACCGGAAACATCAGCGCGAGCGCGCCCACGTTGTTCATGAACACCGACACCGCAGCCCCGGTGAGACAGATGATCGCCAGCACGGCCCGCTCGTTCTGCACATGCAAGACGATGCGCCGCGCGAAGCTGTCGATCACCCGCGTCCGCGACAGCGCGGCGACCACCAGCAGAATCTCGACGACCGTGATGACCGCCGAGCTGGCGAAGCCGGCGAAGACCTTCTGCACGGGAACGATGCCGGTGATGAATCCGGCCACAAGCCCGCACAGGGCGACGAGTTCGACGCGGAACCGCTCGGTCGCATAGGCGACGAGCATCCCCAGCAGGATTGCGACTATGGCCGCTTGCGCGAAAGTCATCTGGCTTGCGTCGTCCTGCCGGTGAGCTGCGGATTCTCGTCGTCTGCTTGCGCGAAGGCAATGGCATAAAGCAGAGTTCGCCGGTAAAGCCTAGTTCTCCGATAGGTTTAAGGGGCTCACGAGCATGGACGTGCAACTGGCGGTCATCTGCGGCCTGACCTTCGGCATCCAGTTGATCGGCGCACTGGCCTACGCCGCTCGGATCGCCGGCGTGCGCACCGGGCGCATTGCGATGTCGTTCGCGCTGTTCAACGTGCTGGTGCTCTTGTCGCGGCTCTCAAACGGGTTCCTCGGACCCTTCCTCGCCAGCCGCATCGAAAAGGCGCTCGCGGCGGGAACCGGCGATCACCTCCTCGGCGACTTCCGATTGGTGCTGCTGTCGGCGACTCTCGCCACCATCGCCGGCACGATCATGATTCCGACTGTCCAGCGGTGGTTCTCGACCGCGATCGGCGAGTTCCAGGAGCACCGCTCGATCGCACGCCTTCTGCTTCACGCCTTCGCCCGCGGCGGCGTCGGATATATCAAGCAGACGACGACGCGGCCGAGAGTGGCTCATCTCAAGGATTTGGGCAAACCTCGTGGAGTCTCGCTCCGGGTCATCCTGCTCAACGTGCTTGCGCAGGGACTGCTGACGGTCGGCGTGGTCGCGTCGCTCTACGCCGGGTACCTTTATCCCGAATATCGCGTGACCGCCTCACAGCTGTCGGCCATCGTCAACGGCATGGCGACGTTGATGCTGTTCATTCTGATCGACCCGCAACTCTCGGTGATGACCGACGACGTTGTCGCCGGCCAGGTCAGCGAGCCGGTGTTCCGCCGCACGATCGTCTGGCTCTCGCTGAGCCGCGTAGCGGGCACGGTGTTGGCTCAAGCCCTGTTCCTGCCGGCCGCGTGGCTCGTGGTCGCTGCGGCACGAGCATTCTGAACGTTGAGACGTACGATGGCAGCTTTGCAAGATGGGTTGGAAGCTATTGGACGGCCGACATTGGCGCAAAACGGCCATTCCCGTTTGCCCGCGAATTCCATTCGACTTCCCTCGCGAACGAAGCATTGGTGTCGTCACTGAATCGCAGCCGAAGTGACCGGCTGCTGCCCCGCCGACGCGCTCGGTCGGGGCTCTGGGTGGTGGGAGCGACATGGTGTCGCTCCGACTGAAGGAAAACACCCATGACAAAGAAAGCTCAGCCCAAAGCGCAGCCGAAGCGCGAATCCAAGATCGACAAGGTGATCGCGTTGCTCAAGCGAGAACAGGGCGCCACGCTCGACGAAATGGTGAA
>JANWLR010000101.1 GCA_025450755.1 Sphingomicrobium sp.
CTCGAACTGCTCCTGTCCGAATAGTCCCATTTCCTGGCGCTCGTGCGCCTTGTCGAAGTCGATGAGATCGGCGAGCGTCCGGACGCCGATCGGAGCCGGGCTGCTCTTTAGATATTTGGCCATGTCGACCTTGAGCTCGGCGTTTAGGACGACGCCCTCGTTCTTGCCGATGAGCTTGTCATCGAACTTCTTGATGTCGACCAGGATCGCGCCCTGTTGGCGGAGAATCGCAAGCGCAGTGTTGAACGCCGGGTCGAGCGTCCCCGTCGACGCAAAGCGAAGCACGCCGATGCGCTTGCCCTTGAGCGAATTGGAATCGAGTCCCGCCGCATAGTCGCGCTTGTGCCTGTCGGCGTCCTTCGTCGCCGGATCTGCCGGATCGGTGCCGGCAATGACCGTCAGCAGCTCGGCCGCCTCACGAACGCTCGCTGCCATTGGGCCGGCGGTGTCCTGGCTATGGCTGATCGGGACGATGTGCGTCCGGCTGATGAGCCCGACCGTGGGCTTGAGGCCCACGATGCCATTGAGCGATGCCGGACAGGTCACCGAACCGTCTGTCTCGGTGCCGACTGCCATGCGGACGAGTCCGGCGGCGACCGCTGCTCCGCTGCCGCTCGAGCTGCCGCAAGCATTGCGGTCAAGCGCCCAGGGATTGTGGGTTTGCCCGCCGACCGCGCTCCATCCGGAGATCGACCTGGTCGACCGAATGTTCGCCCATTCGCTGAGGTTCGTCTTGCCGAGGATGATCGCTCCAGCGGCGCGCAACCGCGCCACCAGCGGCGCGTCGCGATTGGTCACATTGTTGGCAAGCGCAAGGCTGCCGGCAGTCGTCGGCAGTGGCCCTGCGGATTCGATATTGTCCTTGATCAGCACGGGCTCGCCGGCCAGCGGCCCGCGCAAGTTGCTCGCGTCGACGCGCCTTGCCTGGTCGATCGCCGTCGGATCGACGGCGAGGACCGAGTGGAGCTGAGGGTCGATGCGCGCGATCCGCTCGAGCGCCGTTCGCGTGTTGACCTCGGCGGGGCCGGGCTGCGGCTGGGCAGCAACGGACGAGACTGCCGCGAAAGCAATCACCGGTGTGACGAACAAGCTACGCATAACGACCCCCCTCCTGTTTCAAGAATCAGCGCGGTGCGAGCAAAGCGTCCAGTGTTCCCGGCGCAGTGCCGACCTTCTGCAAGCGCGGATAACGCAGGCCGCCGTGCCAATCGAGCTTTACAGTGCGGTAAATCTCGCCGTCGTGGATCAGAAGCTCGGGGGCGGCGCCATTTCCGGCCGCGGCCTTGATCGCGCTCTTGATTGAGTCGCCATCGAACTTGCGGCCATTCACAGCGATGATCTCAGAACCGATCGTCAGACCCGCGTTGAACGCCGGGCTGTCCCACAGCACGCTTCCGACCTTTCCGTCATTGCCGACGGTGAATCCGCCTGAATAAGTGAGCTCGATATATTTCCGGCCCTTCTCCAGGCTCTTGATCCATTTGGTCGGCTCGGCCGTGTAGACAAGGCTATAGCCGCCTTGGGTGATGCCCTCGAGCGGCGCCTGCGGCGCGATGGTGAACACCCTGCGCTCAAGATAGCTTCTCCAGTCGTACGGCTGCACTTCGTTCAACGTCCTGACGACGTCATCGAACGTGTACGTAAGCTCTCCCCAGTCGCGATCCCGGACGCCGAAGAAAGCCTTGGCGAAGTCGTCGATCGAGCGCTTTCCGCCCGACTGCTGGCGAATGATCCGGTCGACGTCGATCCAGATCAACTGTCCCTCGCTGTAATAATCCTCGCTCCGCTGCCAGCTGCGCCAAGGCTGCGGGGCGCGCTGTGCGATGATCGGATCGTTGGTGGTGTCGATCAGCGCACGCCACTGACGGCCGGGCGTGCCCGTGCTGTAGGCCGCTGCCGTGGCGGCGATCGCGTCGAGCGTATCCTCCTTCGACAGCATTCCGGAGCGGGCGCCGAGCACATAGCCCCAAAACTGAGTCCCGCCCTCATAGACCCACAGCATCGTATCCTGCATCGGGGTTCGGAAGTCGGGGGTCCAAAGGTCCGCCGCCCGGCGATACTTTCCGTCCCAGCTGTGGCTGAATTCGTGCGGCAGCAGGTTGCGGGCATTCAGCTGGTTGTCCCAATCGGTGAAATAGCCGCGGCCGGTGCCGTCCTCGGAGCTGCGATGATGTTCGAGCCCCTGTCCGCCGAGATAATCGGAAATGGTCAGAAGGAAATCGTAATGGTCATAATGCTGCGCGCCGAACGCCTTGACCGCCTGTTGGACGAGACGCTGGTGGGCAGCGACCATTTCGGGCTTGGCTGCAAGTTCCTCCTCATTGTCGGCGATCACGTCGAGAGTGACGTCGGGACTAAGCTGGAAGGCGCGATAATGCGCGCCGGCGATCAGCGGCGAGTCCGTCAGGATCTGGTAGTTCGTGACAGGATAGTCGACGCGAGTTGCGGTCTCGCCGCTCGGGCGCAATGCCGTCGCAACGTGCCAGCCGGCGGGGACGAGGACCGATGCCTGCACCGGTATGTCGCGTGTGTAATAGCCGGCCGGATAGAGCGAATTGGCAATCCACTCGATGCTCGACATGTCCGGAGTCATGACCACTCGGCCCTGATTGCCGGCGGTCGGCGAAAGATATTGGAAGTCAACGTCGATCGCCTTGGTGCCCTGCGGGACGGTCACATGGAAGGCATAGACGTCTAGAGTGTCGCGAACCCACGGGAGCGTGCGTCCCCCGGCGGTCGCACGGAAGCCGGCAACCTTGTTGATCTGCCCCGATGGCGAGTGATGGCCGGGAAGCCATTTGGGATAAAGGAGAACGAAGTCGCCCGCGGCTGGCACGGGAACATGCTCGTGAACGTTGAAGATTCCGCGTGTCACATCGCTTGCGTCGACAGTGAGCTGGATCGTGCCGGGATAGGCAACGTCCCGCGCCGGAGGAATCGTGTCGACCTTCGGCGTCGCCTGCGGCAGCGTGTTGAGGGGGGGCCTCATCTGCGCAGCGGCAGCCCCGGTGAGGCAAGTTGAAAGGACCAATGCAAGCGCCATTTTGCGCATCGACGCGAACTCCCCAAAAGATAAGGCTGAAACTTCGGCTCTAGCCGGAAATTTCGCTAACGCAACGTAGCGACCACCGCCCTTCGTCGGCAACAATTGGCACTTTGTCGAAGGTCATTTCGTTGTCAGCTACTATTCACCTGGTGCCATTAGCGGGGACTTGATGACGAACCGACCACTGATGCTCGCCAGCGCCGCCATGCTGATTCCGGTCTCGCCGGCGCTAGCTCAGCAGCAGCCTGCGCCGACAACCGCCCCCGCAACGACAACGGCCGTTCCGACCGCAACGCAGCAGCCGACGACCACATCTCCAACGGCATCCACTGCTCCTGGTACCGAGGTCACCGACGAATTTGGCGATGACGAAGGCGCGATCGTCATTACGGGCTCAAAGCCGCGAGGCTCGGTTGTCGGCGACATACCGCCCGAGAACACGCTCGATGCTCGTGATGTCCGAGCCACGGGCGCGACGAACATCAATGAATTGCTCGACGCGATCGCGCCGCAGATCGGAAGCGTTCAGGGGCGCGGCGGCGAACGGCCGATCCTGCTTCTGAACGGCCAACGCATCTCGAGCTTCCGAGAGCTCCGGGACATTCCCACCGAAGCAATTGAGCGGGTCGAAATCCTGCCCGAAGAAGTGGCGCTGAAATACGGCTACCGAGCGGACCAGAAGGTCGTGAACATCGTCCTTCGGCAGCGTTTCCGCTCGACTAATGCGCTTCTCGGAGTCGGCGGCGCGACCGACGGCGGGTATGTGAACGGCAATGCAGATCTGACGCGGCTCCTGATCCAGCGCAACGGACGAACGACAATTAATCTTCACGCCGAAGGCAACACCATGCTGACCGAGGCGGAGCGCAACGTCATCCTGACCGCGACTGCGCCGACCGGCGCCACGACGGAACAGGAGCTCGCCGCCCGGTCACTGGTTGGAACGAGGCGCGACGTCCGCGGCTCCGCAACCTTCAACCGAAACCTGTCGACCAACGTGTCGGGAACGGTCAATGCCGAGCTCGAGCATATAGACGGCCGCTCGTTGATCGGTTTGAATCCGAGCCTGCTCGAGCCGCTCGCGCGCAATAACTCAAGCGATACGGCGCATATCGGCGGCGTTCTTAACGGCCAGACGAAATCGCAGTGGCATTGGACGGTGACCGGCAACGGCGACCTCTCCGGCAGTTCCACGCGCAGCGATCAAGACAATCGGTTTTTCCCGCACGAGCGGACTCATGAAACGACGGCCTCAGCCGACCTCACCGGAACTGCCAACGGTACGTTGTTCAAGGTTCCCGCCGGGAACGTGACGACTACCGTCACGCTCGGGGGAACCACCGAACACCTGACCAGCAGCCGCACTCAGCAGGGCACAAGCTCGTCCAATTCCTTGTCGCGCACGACCGAGCAGGCCGCAATCAACCTCGACCTGCCGATCTCGCGGAGAGGCCGCGAATTCAGCGCGCTTGGCAATCTCACTCTCAACGGAAATGCCGAGGTCGACCATTTTTCGGATTTCGGAACGCTGACGAAGTTCGGGGCCGGCCTCAATTTCTCGCCCGTCGAACGGCTCAACTTCATCACGAGCTGGACCCGCGAGGAGGGCGCGCCGACGATCAATCAGCTTGGCGATCCTGTCCTCACCACTCCAAATTCGCGCATCTTCGATTTTGTCACCGGACAGACGGTTCTCGTCACGGCGATCACCGGCGGCAATCCAAATCTCAATTCTGACCGGCGAACGGTTCTCAAGCTGAGCGGCAATTGGCAGCCGTTCGAAAATACCGACCTGAGATTTCGGGCGGATTACGTTCATCAGAAGATCGAGCGGCCAATTTCCAATCTCAGCGTCACGGCGGCGCTCGAGCAAGCCTTCCCGGAGAGATTTGTTCGCGACCCGTCCGGCCAGCTGGTCAGCGTCGACCTGCGGCCGGTCAATTTCGATGAGTCCCGCCGCGACCAGCTCCGCATCGGGTTCGATTTCACCAAGCCGCTCAAGTCCCGCCGGCCGTCGCAGGCCGTCATCGACCAGATGCGCGCACAGTTCGGCTTTGGCGGGCGCGGTGGCCAACGCGGCGGCACAGAGGGTGGCGGCGCACAGGGCGGAACACAAAGCGGCGCGCAGGGCGGAACGACCGCTGGTTCAACCGCCCAGAACGCCCCTCCTGCAAATGGAGTACAGCCCGAGGGCGGGCGCGGCGGAGGCTTCGGCGGCGGACGCGGATTCGGCGGGCGTGGCGGCGGCGGCTTTTTCGGGGGAGCCGGCGGCAACCAGAACCGTGGCCGAATCAACTTCTCGCTGACCGATACGATCACTTTCGTCGACAAGGTCCGGGTCGCTCCAGGAGGGCCGGTCCTCGATTTTGTTCACGGAGATCCAACCGGCTCCGGCGGCGGAACGCCGCGTCACAATGTCCAGGCGCAGCTAGGCTGGTTCAACAATGGCCTCGGTGCGCGAATTGGAGCCAACTGGCGGAGCGGAACGACGGTCAATTCGCTGACCGGCGAGAATCTTCATTTCTCATCCTACGGGACCTTCGACCTCCGGCTCTTTGCCAATCCTGGCGATATTCCCGAAGTCGTTGTGAAGCATCCATGGCTACGCGGCACGCAAGTGCGCTTCGAGGTGACCAATATCTTCAACGCCCGGCCGAAGGTGCACGACGCCGCCGGCAACGTGCCTCTCAATTACCAGCCGGACCTGATCGACCCGCTGGGTCGGACGATCATGATCAGCTTCAGGAAGCTTTTCCTGCCTTCGCCCGCTACCTTCCGGCGACTCTTCCAGCAGGAGCGAGCGAGGCAGCAGCAAAGCACGGCTCCCTAAGCGAATTTCGCATTGGGACAAATTGTGCTTTAGCGCGCGCTAATGACGCAAGTTCAGCCCGTTCGGGGCACCCAAAGCCTGCTTGGTGAAAATGCTGACCGCCTCGCCGCGGTAGTCGCAGCGTTCGACAAGGTGCGCCGCCTCTATGGCTTCAAGCGGGTCGAAGTGCCTACGATCGAGCACACCGCGGTTTTCGCCCGAACGATCGGCGAAACGACCGACGTGGTCTCCAAGGAGATGTATTCATTCGAAGACCGCGGCGGTGAATCGATCACCTTGAGGCCCGAGCTCACTGCCGGGATCTGCCGCGCCTATCTGAGCGAGGGCTGGCAGCAATTCGCGCCGCTGAAGGTCGCGGTCGCAGGTTCGGCGTTCCGCTACGAACGGCCTCAGAAGGGCCGCTTTCGAGAGTTTCACCAGCTCGATGCCGAGATCATTGGCGCTGGCGAACCGCAGGCCGATGTCGAGCTGCTAGCCTTTGCCGACCAGCTCCTGAAAGAGCTTGGGATCGAAGGCGCAATTCTCCAGCTCAACACGCTTGGCGATCCGGTGACGCGGGCCGCCTGGCGCAATGCGCTTTACGAGCATTTCCGAGCGCACGCCGGCACGCTGAGCGAAGACAGTCAGGCCCGGCTCGAGCGCAATCCGCTGAGAATTCTCGACAGCAAGGCACACCAGGATTGGCCGATCGTCGATAGCGCGCCTGGGATCGATGACTTTCTCACTGGCGAAGCGGCGGATTTCTTCGGCAAGGTCACGGCAGGACTGGATGCGGCAGGAGTTAAATGGGAACGGGCCCCGCGGCTTGTGCGCGGCCTCGATTATTATCGTCACACCGCGTTCGAGTTCATCACCGATCGCCTAGGCGCGCAGGGGACGGTCCTGGCCGGCGGCCGTTACGATGGCCTGATCGAAGCGCTCGGTGGCCCGCACACGCCGGCGGTCGGCTGGGCAGCCGGAATCGAGCGCCTGGCAATGATGATCGGGGTACCCGCTTCGGAAACACCGACCGCCATGATCGTGCCCTTGGGCGAGCGCGCGGAGGCTGCGGGACAGCGGCTTCTTGCCGAGCTCCGCCGCGCCGCAATTGCGGTGGATATGGCGTATCGCGGTAACATGAAGAAGCGGCTGGGCCGGGCCAATGACGCAGGTGCTGCATATGCGCTGATCATTGGCGATGTTGAGCTCGATAGCGGCGAACTGCAGCTGAAGGATCTAAAGTCGGGCGAGCAACGCAGTGTGGCATTCGATCAGATCGTTGAGGCACTTCGCTCGTGAGTTCCATTTCTTCCGAGCGTATCGCCTCGATCGAGGCGCGCAAACACGAGCTTCAGCAGGCAATGTCGCGTTCGGACGTTTCGCCTGACGAATTCGTGCGCCTGTCCAAGGATTATGCCGCGATTGAGCCGGTTGCTGCTGCGGCGCGTGAGGTGCGGCGGCTGCGTGCCGAGCTCGACGTATTGAACGGAATGGTCGCCGACCCGACCGCCGAGCCCGAGCTCAAGGAGATGGCGGCGGCCGAAGCCGAGGAGATCCGGCACAAGCTCCCGCAGGCAGAGCGCGCGCTGGCGGTCCGGTTGCTTCCGCGCGATGCCGCGGACGATCGCGCGGCAATGCTCGAGGTCCGCGCCGGCACCGGCGGCGACGAGGCCGCGCTGTTCGCAGGCGACCTGCTTCGAATGTACCAGCGCTATGCCGAGAGCCAGGGATGGCGATTTGAACTGATCTCGGCGAGCGCATCCGAACTTGGCGGTTATAAGGAGGTCGTTGCCTCAATCAGCGGACGGGGCGTGTTCGCGCGATTGAAGTTCGAAAGCGGCGTGCATCGAGTCCAGCGCGTGCCAGTGACTGAGAGCAGTGGCCGGATCCACACGTCGGCAGCGACGGTCGCTGTCCTACCCGAGGCCGAAGATGTCGATGTGCAGATCGATGACAAGGACCTGAGGATCGACGTTTATCGCTCGTCGGGGCCTGGAGGTCAGTCGGTCAACACGACCGACAGTGCTGTACGGATCACGCACCTCCCAAGCGGACTGGTAGTCATCCAGCAGGATGAGAAATCGCAGCACAAGAACAAAGCGAAGGCGCTGAAGGTCCTGCGCACGCGCCTCTACGAAATGGAGCGCGAGCGGCTCGCAAGCGAACGCGCGGGCGCGCGCAAATCGATGGTCGGCTCGGGCGACCGCTCGGAACGGATCCGAACCTACAATTTCCCGCAGGGCCGGATCACCGATCACCGAATTAATCTGACCAAGCACAACCTGGATGAAGTCCTGGAGGGCCCGGGCCTCACCGAATTCATCGACGCTCTTGCCGCCGAGGACGAAGCCGAACGCTTGGCAGGCCTGGAGGAAGGGTGAAGGCCATCGTCCGCGCGGTGGATGATGCCGCGCGCCAACTCTCCATCGCGAGCGACACCGCCCGACTCGACGCCGAGTTGCTGATGGCCGAGGCGCTGCACATCGACCGAGACAAACTCATCCTGTCGCCTCCGAGCCGTGAGGTACCGAAGCGCTTCTGGTCGATGGTGAAGCGCCGCTCCAAGGGCGAACCGGTCGCCTACATCACCGGTCGCCGCGCGTTCTGGAACATCGATCTCCACGTTGGTCCGGGAGTCCTGGTTCCGAGACCGGATTCCGAAGTGCTGGTCGCATCGGCGATCGAGCATTTCGAGGGAACCGAGGGTCCAAAGCGGGTACTGGACCTCGGCACCGGTCCCGGAACTTTGCTGCTCGCCGCGCTCGATATCTGGCCCAAGGCGTCCGGTCTCGGAATCGACGTTTCCCGCCGGGCGCTGGCCTATTTTGCCGCGAATGCGCGTCGGCTTGGCTTCGAGGATCGTGCCAAGTTCAAGCTCGGCGACTGGGCTGAGAATTTGATCGAGCAATTCGACCTCATCCTTTGCAACCCGCCCTATGTCGCCGAGGGCGCAGAGCTCGGTCCAGGAGTGAGCGAATATGAGCCCGACGAGGCCCTGTTCGCGGGCGAAACGGGCCTCGATGCGTATCGAGTGCTCGCTCCGCAGCTTCCTCGGTTGCTCAGTCCCGGCGGACTCGCCGCGGTCGAGATCGGATACGACCAGGCGATGCCGGTAACCCAGCTTCTTGAGCGCGACGGACTGATGGCAAAGGCCGCAAACGATCTTGCGGGTCGCGACCGAGCATTGTTGTTAACCTGGGTTTGAGAGAATTTTGCTTGGCATAAGGCGTTGGCCACACTACATCAGTGCCGTGGGCCGGGCCCGCTCCACCATGAATGCATGCGAGCGCATCCCGTCCCAACCCCGACACTATCGGCCGTTCGCTTCGCGCTCGAGCGCGTAAGACCGGAACGAGAGGGTCAGAGCTGGCGCCCAGGGGTCATTGCCCCGGCACGGCGCTGCCTGGCTGAGGCGAAGGGGCTAGCATCTACTGCGTAAGGACGTAGGCATTTGATCAACAATCGTCAGGGCGGCCGCAGGCGCGGTCGCGGACAGCGAGGGGGCCAGAGCCTCGGTGGCGGACAGCCGGGTAACCGGCAGGACAATCGCCAGCGCGGCAATGCCGCCCAGCTGCTCGAAAAATATAAGAGCATGGCCCGTGATTCCCAGCTCGCGGGCGACCGCGTCCAGACGGAATATTTCCTTCAGTTCGCGGATCACTATTTCCGGGTGCTGAGCGAAAACCGCGCGCGAATGGAAGAGCAGCGCCCGCGGCGCGAGCATGAGTTCGAAGACGAAGGCGACGAAGAGATCGTTGAGACTTCGGACGAGAGCGCTGACGACGAGCGTCGCGAGCGCTCCGAGCGCCAGGATCGCGGCGAGCGCTACAATCGCGACCGGCGACCGCGCCGGGAAGAGCGCGACGAGCGTGACGAACGCGCCGCCCGCGCTCCTGCCGATCGGGAGACTGCGCAGGTCAATGGGCGTGGTGAGACAATCCCATTCGACGTGCTTCCGCCGGCAATCGGCCGCGATAGCGAGGAATCGGAAGAAGTCGCCGAGGAAAAGCCGCGTCCGCGCCGTCGCAGTCGCGCACCGCGCGCTGCCGAAGGTGACGACGAAATCGCCCCGGCAGCCTAAGCGATCGTGTCGACCGGGCGCGGGCGATTGTTCGCGTCCAGCGCGACGAAGGTGAACAGGCCTTCGGTGACCTTTACTTCGGTCGCACCGAGATCGCGCTCGGCGATGACCTCGATCCTTACTCCCATGGACGTGCGGCCGACGCGCTCAACATGCGCATAGACCGAGATCAGGTCGCGCAGGTGAATGGGCTCGATGAACTTCATGGCTTCGATCGCGACGGTTGCGACCGGCCCGCGCGCCCGGCGCGATGCGACGATGCCGGCCGCAATATCCATCTGGCTCAATACCCACCCGCCGAAGATATGGCCGTTGGCATTGATGTCGGTCGGGCCAGGCATCACCCGCAATACCGGCTTATGATCAAGGTCGCTCATTCTTTCCCAATCTCATTGTGAACTTGCGTGGCAACGTAGTCGTGTCCGCTATCTGCGCTGAGAAAAACCAACGTCATTAGCGACGTGCCGAGCAGGACGGTTATCCCGGTTCCGAGCGCAGTCGCGATCAGCATGTGAATGTGAAGCGTCGAATCGCCGCGAGCGACGAGAAGCACCGCGATCGAAGCAATGACGATCGACAGCAGAACCAACAGCCGGAAGATCCGCCAGAAACGGCGCTTCATTGAGGAACTCGAACTGGGAAGCCGGTCATGCTCGGGCACGGCTTTCCTTTGGAGGCACGACGTGGGACTATCAAGGCGGCCCGCGACGAGTCCGGGAGGACAACCATGATCATCGCATCGGTGCTTCAGTTCAAAGGCAGCGCAGTCGAGACGATCGCCTCGGACGCAACTGTATTCGATGCCGTTCGCAAGCTTGGCGAGAAACGAATCGGTGCTTTGCCGGTGGTGGAAGCAGGTCGAATCGCCGGCATCATTTCCGAGCGCGATGTGATCTACAGCCTTCGCGACCAAGGCCCCGACGTGCTCCAAAAGCCCGTGGCTAGCGTTATGAGCTCGCCGGCGATCACCGTCACTGCCGATACCGATGTGCTCGCCGCCCTGGCGCTGATCACGCAGCGGCGAATCCGCCATTTGCCCGTCGTCGACGGAAGCGAGATTCGCGGGATCGTGTCGATCGGCGATCTCGTAAAGCATCGGATGGAGCGGATCGAAGCCGAAGCCGAGGCGATGCGTGAATATATCCAGAGCGCCTGAGCCGGCGATGAAAAAATCTTTTGAATCAACTGCTTCGTGCCCTTGAAGCGCCACTCAGCATGACGATTTAGTTGAGGAAGCGAGGGCATCAACGGCGCCTTCGCGCGTCGTCTGGCGACCTTCAACAAAGTTGCAAAAACCCGGTTGACGCATCGGGAGGGGACACATATATGCCCCTCCAGCAAGCGGACGCGGCCTTCGATGAGGGTCTCGCGTTCGTTTCGCGCCTCTTCTAGGTCGGTTTACCGATGCCCGGAACCAATCGAACCGGGAGAGGATGCGCGTCGGCTCTTTGACATTGTTGGTTTAGATGAAGGGACATGTGGGCGGCGGCCCGGTCACCGATAGCCTCTGGGTATCGGTTGGTCGGTCAAACTTTAAGCCGTTCCAGATGTCTCGAAACGCAAACACACCAGTTTGTGATTTTGTGCAGGAACGGCTCCCGGAGATGACCGGTCTTGCTCTCGCGTATTCCCGCGGGGGTTTGATCGTACATCAACTTGAGAGTTTGATTCTGGCTCAGAACGAACGCTGGCGGCATGCCTAACACATGCAAGTCGAACGAGACCTTCGGGTCTAGTGGCGCACGGGTGCGTAACGCGTGGGAATCTGCCC